>JBOGNC010000264.1:0-5798 GCA_050747045.1 Candidatus Acidiferrales bacterium
CAACGAGCGCGACTCCCCGAGTTTATAGTGCCACTTGAGTCCCAGGTCGAAATCGATGAAATTGGGGCCGAGGCCGGTATCCCGTGCGGCGCCGATGGGGCGGTCATTGGTTGGGTGATTGTCGCCATTCACTTCGCTGCCTGCCAGCAGATTGAACGGGTGGCCGCTGTTGTAAGTGAAGATCGGCGAAAGCTCGAAACCGGAGAGGACCGTTTCTTTCCACGGGCTGTCGGCAACCACCGCGACAACCACCTTGTTACGCTGGTCAAATTCCGAAAGGGCGCGCTCGGCATTCAAATTCGTTTCTTCCTGCGGGGCGTAATCGCTATTGAAGTCGGTGGTGGTGTCGAAGGCCTTGCTGTACGTGTAGTTCGCCATCAGCGTGAAATAGTTGCTGTAGGTCTTCTTGACTTCGAGAATCCCGCCTTCGTAAAGAGCCGACGCTGCGGAACTATACTGGTTGTTCTGGGCGATCAGCGGGTTTACAAAGCAGGCGAACGGATTCGCTACGCACGGCGAAGGATTTCCGGTCAGGATGCTGTACGGATCGGCAGCCGGATTGATGTTCCAATCGCGGTACGTGGCCGCTTTTCCGTTCGCAAGAGGAAGCGTAACAAATGGCGCGGGAAGGATGTTCGTGTCCAACGCGACGGGCAGCCGGACCGTGTGCGAGTAGATGAAGCTGCCGGAAATCGAAAGACCGGGTGCGATCTCGCGTTCAATGCCAAACTCCGCCTGCTGCGAATACGGATCTTGATATTTCCGCTGATCGCTAAAGAGCACGGAAACTGGAGGAATCGCGCCGCTGTTTGTGATCGGAACGCCGATCAGCGGAGAGAGCGCGGCGGGAGTTATGCACGCGGCGTTTCCCGCGGTGGGCGTGGTGCACTGGACCAAGCCCTGGGCGAAGAGCCCGCCAAAAACGGTAGCCGAGGTGATCGTCGGGTTAGGATTCAAGTAATCGCCTAGATTCGCGGGATAGCCTGTGAGCGGAATTACGTAAATTCCAATTTTTCGATTGCATGCGCTGCCGCCGTTGCCAGGGAAAACTGGAAAGTTCAATATTCCGCAAGTCCCGACGGCATTCGCCACCTGGTTTCCCACGGACTGGTTTTCGACGGAGCTGCTGTTGGCGTTGAGCAGTCCCAACGTGTTGTCCACGTCTGGAATTTGAAAATAGGTGGACGCGTAGAAGACTCCATAGCCGCCGCGGATCACAGTCTTGTGATCGCCAAACGGATCCCAGGCAAAGGAAATTCTCGGCGCGAAGTTGTTGTAGTCGCTGTTCAGCGGAGCCGGTTCGGTGTCCATTTCGTAGCGGAGGCCGAAGTTAAAAGTAAAGTTCGGCCCGATTTGCCAGGAGTCCTGCGCATAAAACGCGGTGTACGGACGCGTGGCTGCGTAAACCTCAGACCCAAATCCTTGCTGTAGCTGCAGCGGAGCGCCGAGCGAGGCTGCTTGCAGCGGATCGATTGCTGCCGGAAGCGTGGTCATCAGGCCGCAATCGGCGGGCGCTTGCAGGCACGGGCTGAGCGCCCCACCTGGAATGCTGCCGAAAATAAAGCGGCCCGGCATGTACGTGTGCGCCTCGGTGTGGTCTCCGCGCAGAAGCTCGTCCGCGCCGAATTTGAAGGTGTGGTGGCCGCGGATTATGGTTACATTGTCGGCGAAGTCGTAGCGCCGCAGAATCGTGCGGTTTGGCAAGAAAATGTTGGTTCCCAGCGACGCCACGCCGGGAATTTGCAGTCCCACTTCGCCGGGCTGGTTGGGAATCACTCCGGTGTAGTTGTAGTCGTACTGAATGCGCGCTTCATTCTGCGCGGTGGCGCTGAATTCGTGGAACCAGGAACCCTCGAGCGTGTTGTCATAGGTATGCAGGGAACTACCAGCCGAGAATCCCGTCAGGGATTGTACGTCTGGACTTTCTTCCAGGTCATGGCCGTAGTCATAGCGCAAAAAAGCTTGATCGTGTTGCGTGAATTGATGATCCAAGCGCGCCGACGCGAGGTATTCGCGAGTGTTATACGGAAACAGCCCGCCATTGGCTTCCAATTGCCCGATCAGAAAATTGTTCACTGCATTTTGATTTGCGGAGATTCCGCTCACGGGGCTGACGGTGAGCGCGGCTTCGAGTGCGCCAGCGCAAATGGCCGCCGGCAACGTAACGATCGTCGGGGGCGCGCCGGAATTGAATTGGCTTAAACAGGGAACGTTGACACCATTTCCCTCAGCTGTCAGTCCGCCCAATACCGCCTGTTGGGCGGCCCTTGGATCGCTTGCCGGAAACAGGGTGGGCGTGCCCGCGGTGGGGCCGGCGAAAATCGAGCTATTCGTCAGCAGCGGCACGGCGTTCTGGGAGTTTTCGTGCAAGCCTTCGAAGGACACGAACAGAAACGTTTTGTTCTTCTTGATTGGAAATCCGACCGTGCCGCCGAACTGCTGCCTGCTAAGAGAATTCTTCACCGGCTGTCCCTCGGCGGTGAACGAAAACGGACCTGTAGGAGTGAGCGCCTGGCCGAAAGCGAAGGGATCGCGCGCGTCGAGCGCGTCGTTGCGGAAGTAACCGTACAGGCTGCCGTGCAAGTTATTGGTGCCGGATTTGGTGACGATATTGATCGAAGCGCCACTCGCGCCGCCGAGATCCGCGGAATAGTTGCTGCGATTGATTTGAAATTCTTGCACCGCGTCCTGGCTCACGTTGAGTCGCACGCCGCCGGAATCATCATTGGCTTCACCGCCGTCCACGGTGACGCTATTGCCGCGGCCGTTGCTGCCATAAAAGGAAAGGCCGCTCTGCGGCGTTTGCTTCACGCGGAAATCCTGGTTGGACGCGATTCGCGTGGAATTAGAAACGCCCGGTGCAAGCAAAGTGAAAGTAAGGTAATCGCGGCGATTGATCGGCAGGTCGGTTATGTAGCGTTCGCTGATGCTGTTCGCTTGCTGCGCCTGCTCGATGTTCACGGCGGGCGGCGCGGCGGTCACTGTGACTCGTTGACGCACTTTCGAGAGGCTCAACTGAAAATCGGCAACCGTTATTTGGCCGACGGCGACGGTCACGCTCTGCTGTACCACGGTTTCAAAACCGCTCGCCGAAATCGTTACCTCATAATTCGCTGGAGCAAGGCCGGCGAGTCGATATTCACCAGTTTCGTCGGTAGTGACGGCGCGCTGAAATCCCCTGGCGAATTGCGCGACCGTGACCGCGGCATTCGCTACGGCTGCGCCGGACGGATCGGTAACGGTTCCGGTCAAATCACCGGAAGCTCCCACGCCTTGTGCATGAGCGGTTGACAGCAGGAAAAGAGACGCGCAGGCGGCAAACAGCACAATCCATATCCGTTTCATAGTCTCTCCTCGAGGTATCCCGGAAACGGGCTGGTGCGAACTTTGTTGGGGCAAATTAAAGTTCTAATTGGTTCCGATGTCAATGTCGGTTCTTCGTGGTTGGCTTTATCCGTCACTCTGAATCAATGGTCGCGGCAGAGTGTCGCGCGTGACGAATCCCCCGGAGACGTCTTTCGACGAAGCGGCGGCACGCTAGCGGGAAGAGCCGAGCATGGCGGGAGTGATTTGGAAAGACAGGCGCACCCAGTTTGAATCACGATCGACGTTGGCTTGTCGCAGAAGGCCGGTCAGGAATCTGTCCTGTTGGCGGGTCATCTGTCGGCGAACGTTGCGATCGGAGAGTTCGGCGCGCGCGATGACGCGAAAACCGCCGAGCAGCGTGGAAATCTCGAGCGCGTTTGTGAGGGAGTCGCAACGCGCATCGACGACTGCGTGGATGTTGTTGCCGCGGGGTTGCGCGGCGAGCGTGAGTTCCTGAATGCTCTTGGCGAGCGCTTCTAGTTGCGGAGAATTGTGAAAATTGGAATAGAAACTGGGAGGAAGGTTACGGGTTTCCGCGACCGCGAAAATCGGAGCGCCCGCCACGCGGCCGATGCGGGCCTGGATTGCGGCGTCGTTGGATGGCGGATCGGCGATCGTTAGAAGGCTCGCCGGATTCAGGCCGCTGGCGATCAGGATTCGCGTGGGTGAGAGAAACTCAAACGCGATCGGCGGATTGCCCGGAACGCTATACAGCGTGCGCTCGCCTTGCTTGACCGCTTTCCCGGTGCGCAACGCGTACGCGTCTATTTTTTTCTGATCGAAGCTGCCATCGGCAACGGCCAGAACGCGGTTTTGGCCAATGGTTCCCGCCGTTTGGATCAGATTCGCTGGCCAGAACGCAACGGCGACTTTGTCGAGGTCGCGCGTGTAATCAAAGCCGGTGTCACGAACAAACTGATGGTATTCCCGATCCTCGGCGGGGCCCGGTGCCGCGAGGCCCAAGACGGATGCCAGGGGCGTATTTTGCAAATTTCGAAGCTCGGCGACGTGGGCAAAACCAATCACCGGCGCGGTCGACGGCAATTCGCCAAATATGCCCGGAGGGGGTGCGGCCTGAGCGGGTACCGGAGCAGGGGGCAACGGGCGCGTTCCGCTGTGGAGGTAGATGCCTGCGGCGACAACTGCTATGCAGAAGAGGGCGGCTACCGAGATCAACGCGCGGGATTTAGACGTGAGAGCCATGGAATTTTCGCTTTTCACATTTTAGCGGTGGGCGTTGGGTATTGCCCATTAAAAAAGCGCCAGGAATCCGAAGCGCGCGTATGTGCATCATAAGGAGTTACCGTGGCGCTGCCGGGGTCTCTGGCAAATCTTATTATAGACACGTTCTCGCGCCGCCCCTAAAATTGGCCGGGATATTCGAGGTGGCCAAATTCATCCGGCGGCGGTATAATTTATCTTGTCCTCGTTCCAGTGAGCGAACACGCAACAATAATAGTGAACGCAGTGGCAATCTTATTGCCGGGATCTGCGAGCCTGTTGCAATTCGATTGCCGGTGTGATAACTTCATCCGGTTTGCGCCGGGCTGGCGTAGCTCAGTTGGTAGAGCATCTGATTTGTAATCAGAGGGTCGGGGGTTCAAGTCCCTCCGCCAGCTGAGTTTTGAGGGATCGGGATTTTTGTCGGCAAGTATTAAGGACGGATTCCTCGTTAAAGAAACGTTCGGGCTGGTGTCTTCGGACACGAGCCCTATCTGCGTTACAGCGCGCCCCAAAAGAAAGTCCGGATCGACTTGGCGAGAGTGGAAGGACGCAGCTTTGTTTGCCGTACGAATTCCGGGACGGGTGGGTGAGTGGCTAAAACCAGCAGACTGTAAATCTGCCGCTCCTTGTGGGCTACGGAGGTTCGAATCCTCCCCCGTCCACCAGTGTTCCGAGATTTAATTGTTTGGCGCTTGAGCAAGAGCGGAATTGGTTTAAGGCAGACGAAGTTGACGGGCCGCGCGGCAAGCAGCGAGAAAGGACGCCGCGGTTCAAGGATCGAGAAGGGCCGGTTCGGGCCTGGGTAGCTCAGTTGGTAGAGCGCGTCCTTGGTAAGGACGAGGTCACCGGTTCAATCCCGGTCCCAGGCTCCAGCTTGAAGGTCGCGAGGGCAGGTAAGGAATAAGCGGGGGTAACTCAGGGGTAGAGTCTCTGCCTTCCAAGCAGATGGTCACGGGTTCAAATCCCGTCCCCCGCTCCATCGCTGCTGAGCTGGATCGGATTGCAGAATTTCAGGCGTTGAATTGGGGAAGTAATATACCGCGGCGGCAGCCGCGGAGTTTGGACGCGAGGGTAAAGCGAGATGGCGAAGGAGAAATTCGAGCGGAGCAAGCCGCACGTAAACGTGGGGACGATTGGGCACATCGACCACGGGAAGACGACCTTGACGGCGGCGATCACCAAGGTGCTCAGCAAGAACAACCCGAAGG
>JBOGNC010000265.1:0-5785 GCA_050747045.1 Candidatus Acidiferrales bacterium
TGGCAATTTGGCCGAGAGCCGCCGAAGCCGATCCGAAATTACGGAGCGCAAAACCCACGCCGACTACCGCTGCACGGCCATCATCCGCGGGGACGAACGTGCGTCCGGCCAGCGGAGGAACTTTAAATACGTCGAAGAACTGAGGATCTACCTCATAGATACCGACGAATTCCGCGCTGTGGATGAGCTGCACGCCGAACTCGCCGCCGGAATAAAAGCTGAACGCGCCGAAGCAGTGCTTGGCTTTTCTAAGATCTTCCACGTCGCCGCCGGCGATGGACCAGATCGTGCGACCCGAATCCGACCAGTGCGTGTTGATGGTGACGAGCTGTTCGGGGTGGGGATAGCCGAGGGACTTGAGGATGATGCCATCCACGACTGTAAACATCGCGATCGTGGCGCCGATGCCGAGGGCGAGAGTGAGAATGGCGACGGCTGTGAAGCCGGGGGATTTGCGCAGCATGCGGAGGCCGAAGCGGACGTCCTGCAGGAACGATTCGAGCCACGGCAGACTGCGGAGATCGTGGTGCGTTTCCCGCAGAGCGGCTTCAGCGCCGAGGCGCAGGCGGGCCTGGCGGCGCGCTTCGTCGTGAGACATGCAGCGGCGAAGGTTTTCTTCTTCGAGCAGGGAAAGATGCGTGGCGAGTTCTTGCTGGAAATCGGTGTCCAGGCGGCGCGAAGTGAGGAAGCCGCGGATGCGGGAGACAGTGGAGCGCAACCTAGAAATTAGTTTGCTAATGCGCATAGTTTTCGCGCACTAATCGCGCATCACCGAATATCCCTGCCCTTCGTTAAAAACGCAAAGAGCGCAGCATCGGTAAATCTAAAACCACAGCGTCGGCTCAATTTATCCTCGAGGCGCGAGACGGAGTACCCGCGCGATCACGCCGGAGATGCGCTGCCAATTTTGGGTTTCGGCGGCCAGCTGTCTGCGTCCTGCGCGGGAAATGGAATAGAAGCGAGCCTTGCGATTGTTATCGGAGACGCCCCAAGCGGCGGAAATCCATCCGCGCTGCACGAGGCGCGTGAGCGACGCGTATATCGTGCCTTGATTGAGCTGTAGGACGTCGTCGCTGATTTGTTCGAGGCGACGGGCGATGCCGTAGCCGTGGAGCGAACCCATGGCGTCAAGGGTCTTGAGCACCATCAGGTCGAGGGTGCCTTGGAGGATGTCGGATTTGGCGTCGGTCATGTCGCGCGGCTCCTGTGGCGTGCTTACAGGAGCGTGCCACATGACGTGTGGTATGTAAACAGGTAATCGTTAAGCTGTCAGGGAAGGCGGCTACTCTGAAGCAGCTGTGTCGGATTGGTCGGTGCGGCGATTCTGCTGGTCAATGTGGACGATATCTGGGGCGGCAGCTGGCTCCGGGGCGCCAGATGGATGCGCGGGCGAACCCCAGCGCGAGGATGAGGCTTCGCGGCGGCGAAGACGGCTTACCATGCGTCCCGTGGTGATCGAGCTTTGAATAAAGTGATCGACCCTTATGGGGCCGGCGACGTTGACGGTGCGAAGCCAATGCAAGCCGCTGCTGACGGCGCAGCCGCACTGGGAACAATCGGGCGCGCCTCCGAAGACGCAGGGCTCCACGCGACTTTGCAGATCCGCGGAATAGTTGGCGGACATTTTGGCGAACACACAATCGCCGGGATTCGCCGGCGGTGCGAGGAGCGCATCGGCGAGTCCTTGAGTGAACAAGAGCTTGGGATAACGCTTGGCGACCGCGGGCATGGCACTGGCCAGCGCGCGGCGATCCTCGGTGGTCAACATTTCGGCGCTGCGTTCGCCGATCTGCGGGGTATAGACGCTGACCCAGATGCGGTTTACTTCCGGGCGTGCGTTCCAGAAGGAAACGTATTCTTCGAGATAGCTGCTGCGTGCAAGCATGGGGCGCGTGATGGTCCAGTGGACGTTGATTTCGCGACCGGCGATATTTTTCAGAATGCGCTCGTAGGTAGCGGGCTTGCGGCGAAAGTCGTGATGCTCGGGAAGGCCGTCGATCGACACGGCGACGCGGACGCGCGGCAGTGAGATCCATTCAGCGGGAATGGGAATGACGGCGCTAGTGACCACAAGTGTGAATACGCCCATTTCGCTCAGGGCTGGAAGAATGCGACTGAGCTCGCGATGGCGAACGAGAGGTTCGCCTCCGACGAGCGACACATGCAAAGGTTTGTGTTTCCTCACCAAGGCGAGAACGCCTTCGACGAGCGCGTCACCGCGTTTATCGGCGAGGTCGCGCAGGTTGACTTCGCCGCCCAGATGCGTATCCCCGAAGGCGTAGCAACCCGGACAGCTCAGCGGGCATTCACGCGTAATTTCGATCGAAAGCATCGGCAGGCGACCGGACAAGATGCGGCCCCAGGCCATCAGCACCTCGTGTGCGGTAATGCTCGGCTTTATGGACATTTGGCCGCGCCCCCAGTCACCCAAATCGTTGGATGCGAATTGCGGGTGTTCCGCTGCTTCCCGGGGCTGGGACTCCTGATCTAAGGATGAACGATAGATGCGCGGAAGTCACCAGCGCAAGTGACCGGCTTCACGGTTTCTTGCCGAGGGCCGCGGAGAGTTCCGGAGAAGGAGAAGGGCGATGATCAAAAAAGTGAAAGGCGGGTACAAGGTAGTTTCGGAGAAGACCGGGAAAAATCTAGGCGGACCGTACAAGACGAAGGAAGCAGCGCAGAAGCGGCTGCGCCAGGTTGAGTTTTTCAAGCACAAGAAAGGATAGTCCATTGAGGCGATAGCGCCAGGGCGCCGATGGCGAGGGAGCGAGTTACTCCGCTCCGCCGATGATGACCGTCCAAGGGCGCACTTCCCAGCATTTGACAAGGCCGTTTAAGACGTACGGATCTTTGCGCGCGAAGGATTCGGGGACTGTGCGGTCGGCACTGCGAAAGACGAGCAGCGCACGGTCGGGCGGATCGGCGAAGGCCCCGGCGAGCACGATTTCTCCGCGCTCGTGAGCAGCGGCCGCCAGATTGAGATGTTCCTGGCGAAAAGTGGCGCGGCGAGGAAGATAATCATCGACTAAATCGTAGGTCAGGGCGAAGTAAGGCATCGGAACCTCTCTTTTCCTGCGGTGCTTGCCGTGCGGCCAAGGCTACGCGAGCGTTTTCAAAGCTTCGGGCGCGAAAATACGAATTTCGTCGATGCGCGCCTCGCGAATCTTGGCAGCCCACGCGGCATCGGCGAGCAGTGCTCGGCCAACCGCCACGAGATCGAAATCGCCGCGCGCCAGCATTTCGACGAGGCGGTTGATGTGAGCCGTGCCACCGGCGCCGTTTGCCGCCGCGGAATCCTGCACTCCACGGAATGAATCGACGAAATCCACGGTGAGCGCGACCGAGCCGACTGTGATCGTGGGCATTCCGGTGATTTTCTTAGTCCAGCCGGCGAGATTCAGGTCGCTGCCATCGAATTCGGGTTCCCAGAAGCGGCGCGTCGAGCAATGGAAGGCGTCCAAGCCGGAGGCGGCAAGCGGTTCGAGGAAACGCGCGAGTTCTTGGGGCGTGGACGCCAGGCGCGCTGAGTAGTCCTGCAATTTCCATTGGGAGAAGCGCAGTATGATCGGGAAATTCGGGCCGGTGCGGCGGCGGCATTCGCGAATAATTTCAACGGCGAAGCGAGTGCGCGCGGCGATGTCTCCGCCGAATTCGTCTGTGCGGCAATTGGTGCCCTCCCAGAAAAACTGGTCGATCAAATACCCGTGCGCGCCGTGGATTTCGAGGCCGTGAAATCCGACGCGCTGTGCGGCTGCCGCAGCGTCGCCGTAGACGGTGACGAGCGCTTCAATTTCGGCCACAGTGAGCGGCTCGCCAATTTTCGCATCCGGCTTCAACAATCCCGAAGGGCTGACCGGCGATTTCGGAAGTTTGGGAGGGCCTCCTTGTCCCTGCACCGCGCCGACGTGCCAAATTTGGGAGAAGATGCGTCCGCTAGCGGCACGAACTTCGGCGACCACGCGCGACCATCCGGCAAGCGCTTCATCGCCGTAAAGATGCGGAATATGCGGCATGCTTGCGGCCTGGCGATGATTGGGCGAAGTGCCTTCGGTGAGGATCAGGCCAACGCCGCCCTCAGCGCGCCGCCGATAATAGGCAGCCACGTCAGGGCCGGGGACGCCGCGCGGAGAAAAATTGCGCGTCATCGGCGCCATCACGATGCGATTCGGAAACGTGAGGCCGTTCAGAGTAAGCGGAGTGAAGAGCGCAGCGGCGAATGTGGTCAAATTAATGGTGTGAACCGTGACTTTTTTCCCCCAGGATTTAGTTCAACGTCAGTTCTGCCGAATATTTCCGACCGCTAAACTAGGCATTGTAACTGATATACCCCGGGGGCCGCGCCGATCCCGGCGTCTTTTCCACAGGCGCAGTGAAATTCACAGATGGGCCGTATAATATTTTTGGATGGTGGCTTGACGGGCCGAGAAATATCGGTATAATCGTCGGATGTTGGCGGGTCCGCTGTGAGGCGGGCAACCTGCCGGGGCACCGGGGCTTCTTAACTCACAAGAGGTGAGGTTGGTTACGAACACCGGGTAGAAATACATCGAGCATCGAGCTACGCCGTCCTAGAGGCCGGACAAAAGGCCTGCGGGAAGGACGGACTCGCCCGGCGCTCGACGCCGGGTTTTTTGTTGCTCGTAGGGTTTAAATCGCAGGGCCGGCTCCAAATCGGCACTGCGCTCCGCCGGGTGCGGAGACGTTCCGATCGGAAGTTGATGAGCGGAACGACGATCTTTGACAACTGAAGGAAGTAGGCATCGCGTTATGCGATTTTCAAGTTTCGCATAGCGCGAAACCGCAAGTTTTGCTCGAGAGTAGCGCAATGTGGAAAGGCGAACTTGTCCACACGCGTCTGCCGCTTCGTGATTTCTAATCGACACAGGTGGCGATCTGAACCTGGTTTAACTCTTTGAAAACAAAGGGACGGGCCTAGTCCAGATCGACACAACTCGACGGAGAATTCAAGCGAGCAGCATTATGGCCAGTTTGCATCGACGGATTGCAAGAACGGCGTTGTAAACGGCTAGGGTTTCGAACTCGAAAGGGTCGAGACGTGTTGGGTAAGTTTTATGGTCAAGCTACTAAGGGCGTACGGTGGATGCCTTGGCGCCAACAGGCGAAGAAGGACGTGGTAAGCTGCGATAAGCCCCGGGAAGCCGCAAACAGGCCTTGATCCGGGGATTTCCGAATGGGGAAACCCTACCTGGTAAAACCAGATAACGGCCCGCTGAATACATAGGCGGGTGCGAGCCAACCCAGGGAAGTGAACCATCTCAGTACCTGGAGGAAAATAAATCAAACGAGATTCCGATAGTAGCGGCGAGCGAAATCGGAACAGCCCAAACCTCGGTATTTATACCGGGGGGTTGTAGGACCGCGTGAGTAGAGTTATCAATCCGGAGGCTAGGTGAACCCGCTGGAAAGCGGGGCCACAGAATGTGAAAGCCATGTAACCGAAAGCTTACCGGACTCGAAGCGGTATCCTGAGTACCACGAGGCACGAGAAACCTCGTGGGAATCTGGGGAGACCACTCTCCAAGGCTAAATACTCGTTGGCGACCGATAGTGAACTAGTACCGTGAGGGAAAGGCGAAAAGCACCCCTGCGAGGGGAGTGAAATAGAACCTGAAACCGTATGCCTACAAGCAGTCGAAGGGCTATGTCCCGGCTTCGGCCGGGAAAATGCCTGACGGCGTGCCTCTTGCTTAATGAGCCGGCTAGTTATTCTCACAGGCAAGGTTAAGCGTAAGCGAGCCGTAGCGAAAGCGAGTCCGAATAGGGC
>JBOGNC010000266.1:0-5730 GCA_050747045.1 Candidatus Acidiferrales bacterium
TCGCCGGGCGCGTCTCGCAAAAAATGGCGCCGGTCATCAGGCAGCTTTACGCGCAAATGCCCGAACCAAAATGGGCAATCTCGATGGGCGCCTGCGCCACTTCCGGCGGCGTCTTCAATAACTACGCGATCGTGCAGGGCGTCAATCAAGTGATTCCGATCGACGTGTACGTGCCGGGCTGCCCTCCTCGCCCGGAAGCGCTGCTCTACGCGATTTTCCAGTTGCAGAAGAAGATCGACAACGAGCGCGGCAGTTTTCTGCGTTCTCTCAATCTCAGCAAGAGCTGACGTGCTTCGGGAGTTCACGATTTCGATCTGTGCGTAAGTGGCTGTGCGCGAACGGGTGCGAGTTGCGCCCGGACGCGATCGGTTGTGGTTTACGTCGCAAAATCTCGGTTCAAGCGAGGGGAAAAATATGAATTGTTACGGCGGGAAAGAACTGGCGGCAGCGTTTCGCACTGTGCGCAAGAACACGATCCAGGTGGCGAATGATATTCCGGAAGGTCGCTACGATTTCAAGGCATCGCCCGAATCGCGCACAGTGGCGGAGACTCTCGCGCACATCGCCAATGGCACCAATTTTGCGCAGCACCTTCATGGCGAGCGCATCGATAATCTTGCGAAATTGAATTTTCCTGAAATGATGCAGAAAAGCATTGCCGAAGAAGCGAAGCTACGCACGAAGGGCCAGATTCTGGCCGCTTTGCAATCCAATGGCGAAAAATTTGCGGCGTTTCTCGAAAGCTTGCCCGACGCAGTTCTCGCCGAAAGCGTAGCCATGCCTCCGGGCGCCGATCCAGCCAGCAAAACACGTTTCGAGATGCTGCTTTCGCCCAAAGAGCACGAAATGCATCACCGCGGGCAGCTGATGACCATCGAGCGGATGATCGGAGTCGTGCCCCATCTGACGCGTGCCCGGCAGGAGCAGATGGCTCGCGCCATGGCGGGAAACGGCCAGCAAGCGGCGCCTGCCACGCGCTAGCAATCACTGCGCACCACGGAAGGCGAGCCGGCTTACATCGGCTCGCCTTTTGAATCGGGTGATTTTTCTCCACCTTTGACAACGCACTTCGCGCTCGAATTCCTTATTGCTAGTTACGACCGTCGATTGCCGCTCTTAATACCTCAGTAGAGAATCGACGGCAGCCACGCCCCCTGCGGCTCGTTGTACACTCCGATCGTCATCAGCGTGTTCAGGTGCTGTGAGCGCAACCCGTGATTCAGGCACCAGCTGAACACCTCATGATTGCGCACCGGCACCATGATGCCCCTGCCCTCGAGCGACGGAGCCTGCGCCAGAATGGCGATCAGGTCGCGATTGCTCTCCGCTACCGTGTGTCCGAAGTAATCGAGCCCGGTCGTGTATCCGACTAGTCTGCCGTCATGTTCCGCCACGGTGACGTTGCCTTGCGCGATGGCGTCCGCCAGTTCTCCGGCGCGCATGTGTCCGTGCACGCGAAAGCACAGAGCATTGCACGCGGCGGCGTCAGCCGCGGTCGCCTGCCGGAAGGAATATTCGGGCATGATCTTTTTGATTGGCGGTCCTTGCATTCGTACCACCGTTTCACGCTCAATGAACCCGAGCTTCGTGTACAGCGATAGCGACCGCATGTGATAGCCGGCCTGCAGCAGCCGGCAGCCAGCGAACTTCTGCTCGTTCGACCGCGCGACCACCGCTTCCATGAGCTGCCTCCCGACGCCCGCATTCTGAACCGCCGGATCGACGGTGATCGGTCCAACGCCGCTAATGGGCCCGCGTTCGTCGAGGCAGTTGCTGCCGATCGCACGTCCCTTCTGCTCGGCCACAACGCAGTAGAATTTCGGGTGCGAGAATATCCTGCTCAACAGTCCGATTGCCATCTGCGGATCTGGAGGCATCTCACGTGGCGCGCGGTGTTGATCGGCGACGGTATTGAACGCCTCCCAGCAGATCTTTCCGCACGTGGCGGCGTCTTCGGGCCGGGCGCGGCGAATCTGTGCCGCAGTTGCCGTGGCAGTGGTGGTCGACATCGCTTTCACCTCCATGGAGCGGCCGTGCTATGGCCGCGATATGCGACTGTCAATTCGTTTCACTTCGCTTTCTCATTGCACTTCGGCGGAGCCGCCATCGAATTCAACCATGCTGCCAGGCGCGAATTGCTCACGGCGCACGTAGCCAAAGCCGATAGCTGAGCCACTTGCGGGCGAATAGGCTGAACTGGTGACGAATCCCACTTCCGCGCCGCCGGCTCGCAGCTTGGTTCCGGCGGGTGGCGCAGTGCTGGTCGAAAACTTTAGTGAGACCCGCTGGCGGTTCACGTGCCCGCGCGAACGCACTCGCTCCACGATCTCTTGCCCCGTGTAACAGCCCTTGTTGAAGCTGATGTGCGTGTTTTCAAGCGCGGCTTCATGCGGGATCATCGCGTCGTTGAAATCGACGGGGAACCATGGAACGCCCGCCTCGAGGCGCAGCGCGTTCAGCGCCGCCATTCCGATCGGACCGCCGCCCAATTGCAGAACAATCCCGGATGCCTTGCGCCACAGCACCTGGAAATGTTCGCGCGACGCGATGAATTCAGCTCCGGACGCGCTAAAGTGCGAACGCCGCAGCAACCAGCAAGTACTTCCGTCGATGCTGATTTCCTGAATGCTCAGATTCGGCATGGAGTCAATTGCTACGCCGCAGAATCGCTGCACCGCGTTCGCTGCTTTTGGGCCTTCGATAGCGAAACTTCCCATCCGCTCCGTCGCATCGTCGATCTCTACTTTAGATCCGATGATGTATTTCTTCAGCGTTGCGAGCGTTTGTTCCCGCAACGAGGCATGCGAACGAACCAACAGCTTTTCCGCCAGGACGTAAATTTCGAGCTCGGCAAGAATGCGGCCTTGTGGATTGAGCAGCAGCGCCAGCGTTCCGCGTCCTTCGGCGAGCGACTTGATGTCGTTGGAAGTGACGTTGTGGAAATACTGAACGCGATCGCGCCCTCCGATCATCCAAATCGCGCTCCAGTTTGTATCGAACAGGGCGACGCTTTCCTGCGCGGCGCGATATTCCGTCTCGAATCCCGCGAAGCTTTCCGGCAATTCGCAGCCGTTGAATTCGGCAAAATGGGCGTTCTCCGCGTGATGTTCTTCCATGAGTGGCGTTCGCATGTCGAATGGGCTCCGCGAACCATCTTAGCAGATCGCGATGACGTGACTTTGCTGCCGGCGCATCGCGATCAATTGCGCAGCTGTGCTAAATTGAACGTATCGATGACCACTGGAATTTACGTTCAGGTGCCGTTCTGCCAGACGAAGTGCACCTACTGCAATTTTCATACTGGCGTCGTTTCCCGCGAGCGTTATCTGCCTTACGTAGACGCCGTCTGCCGCGAAATCGCGCAATCAAATGGCGCAGCCAACGACATCGACACCGTCTACGTCGGCGGCGGCACGCCGAGCCTCCTCGAACCTTCCGCGCTGGCCAAACTGCTCGATCACGTTCGCGGGTTGTCCGCTTCCGAACCAGTCGAAGTGACGCTCGAAGCCGATCCTGAAACAGTAACGCCCGAAAAAGCGGCTCAGTGGCACCGCGCGGGGATTAACCGCATCAGCCTGGGCGCTCAATCGTTTCAGGATGCGGAACTGAAAGCCGCCGGCCGAATGCACCGCCGCGAAGACATTTTTCGTGCCGTTGACCTGCTGCGCGCCGCTGGATTTCCCAATATCAGCATGGACTTGATCGCCGGACTGCCGCGGCAAACGCGCCAATCCTGGGAGGAGTCCGTCAGTCAACTTCTGCGCATTTATCCAGAGCACGTCTCCATATATATGCTGGAAATTGACGACGCCAGCCGGCTAGGAAGAGAGGCGCTTGCCGGTGGCGCGCGTTACGGCGCAGATGCACTGCCGAGCGACGACGACGCGGCCGACTTCTACGACTCCGCGCGTCTGCGTCTGAAATCCGCGGGCTACCATCATTATGAACTTTCCAACTGGGGCCTGCCGGGAAAGGAATCGCGGCACAATCTGAAATACTGGCGGCGCGATCCGTACCTCGGATTCGGCGCGGGCGCGCATTCGTTCGATGGCTTCTTGCGCTGGGCCAACGTGCACGAATCGGACCGCTACGCGCGGATGATTGAGCAGGGTACTTCTCCGCGCGAGCAGATCGAACCGGTCACGCCATTCCTCGCTCTCTCCGAAGATATGTTTCTGGGTTTGCGGCAACTGCGCGGCGCGGATTTCGCGCGCATCGAACGCGAATATTCCAAGGAAGAACCGCTGCGCAACTGGCTTTTGACGCTTCGGCAGCGCATCGAAACCTTGCAGGCGCACGGAATGCTGGAATTCGACGGCACCTTCGTGCGCATTCCGCCGGCGAAGCTTACGATTTCGAGTGAGATCCTGCTGGAGCTGCTCGGCTGACGCGCGGAAAGCTCGCTTTCGCGCCGGCACCCAGTTTGTGGGCGCTTCAGTTTTCCAGGCCGAGATTGCGGATTTTCGTGAGCAGGGTTTTGTAGGAGACGCCGAGTTTCTCGGCAGCACGAGTCTTATTCCATTTCGTTTCGCGCAGCGCATTTTGAATCTTAAATCGTTCCACGTGGGCCACGGCGCGCTGCGATACTTCCTCAAGCGGACCGTCCCATAAAAACTGACCGGCCAGCATTCCTTCAGGCAGTTCCTCCGGGGCCGGCTTCGGCGACGGCAACTGCAGCGCATCCGCGTCGATTTCCGATCCGTTAGCCAAAATCGCCGCGCGCTCGATGGTGTTCTGCAGTTCGCGCACGTTCCCCGGCCAGGGATACGAAAGCAGCATCGAGCGCGCGTCTTCGGTCAGCGTCAGCGATGGCTTACGGAACTCACGCTTGAATCGTTCGAGAAAATGCTCGGCCAGCAGCAGCACGTCGTCTCCCCTGTCGCGCAGCGCGGGAATGGTGATGGGAACGGCGGCGATGCGAAAATATAGATCGTCGCGAAACGTCTTGTCCGCCACCGCGGCGCGCAGATCTTTGTTGGTGGCCGCGAGGATGCGCACGTTCACCTCGATTTCCAGCGTGCCGCCGACTCGTTCGAATCGCTTTTCTTCCAGCACGCGCAGCAACTTGCTTTGCATCGCCAGCGGCAGCTCGCCGATTTCATCGAGAAACAAAGTCCCGCGATGCGCCAGCTCCAGTTTGCCGATTTTCCGCGCG
Source organism: Candidatus Acidiferrales bacterium (assembly GCA_050747045.1). GTDB lineage: Bacteria > Acidobacteriota > Terriglobia > Acidiferrales > UBA7541 > Palsa-295. Next base: position 5,156 of record JBOGNC010000266.1, read on the forward strand.
CCCGCCCCGGTATAGGCGCCGCGCTCGTGGCCGAACAGCTCATTCTCGACCAGCCCTTCGGGAATCGCCGCGCAATTCAGCGCCACGAACGGACACTCGGCCCGCGGACTCAGATAATGAACCGCGCGGGCAAAGAGTTCCTTGCCGGTGCCGCTTTCGCCCAGCAGCAGCACCGTGGAATCAGCAGCGGCTACGCGCTGCGTCATCTGGCTGGCCTCTTTCATCGCGGGGTGTTCGGCCACGATGCGTGGAAAACCGTACCGCGCGGAATATTCTTCGCGCAGCAGCAGGTTTTCGCGCAGCAGTTCCTGTTCGCGAGTGGCGCGCTGCAGAAGCAGCTTCAGATGCTCCAAATCAACCGGCTTCTGGATGAAATCGTAGGCGCCTTCCTTCATCGCGGTCACCGCTTCCTCAACCGAACCGTAAGCGGTCACCAGAATGACGGGGATGGTGGGTTCAGCGCGTCTTGCTTCACGCAGCACATCGATTCCCGAGTGGCCGGGAAGCTTCAGATCGGAAAGGATCAGTTGGTAGCGGCGGGTTTGGGCCTTTTCAATCGCGACGCTGCCGTCCGG
>JBOGNC010000267.1:0-5662 GCA_050747045.1 Candidatus Acidiferrales bacterium
CAGCGAACTGCGCCGCTCAGGGAAAACCAAAGAGAAATGCACCAGCAGGGCCGGCTGCAAAAACAGCGCTGCCGCGTTGCTCCAGTAGACGATCCAGTCGAATGAATTCAGTTTTCCGGTATAGTGAAAGCTATAGAGAATGAACGAAACCAAACAGAAGACGTAGAAGTGGATGGCGCGCGGTGCGTTCCATCTCCGCACAAAAATGAAAAGACCGATGAATAGGTACAGCAGGGCCGTGATTCGAAGATAATTCTGCAGGGATAGCTCATTACGATGAGGGGCTGTTACGACCGGAACAGTGAAGGTCTCGCCATCGCGCCTGATCTGATACGGAACTTCGGCCCACACGCCCGCACGCCAGAGAACGCGGGTCACGTCTGTGGCATTGTGAACGGGCAAGCCTCGAACGCTTTGAACTAAGTCGCCCTTTTTAATTCCTGCGAGATCGGCGGGCGACCCAGGCGCCACATACCAAGCCGCCACGCCCTGCGCCGAAGAGACCCACGTTACGCCGTCGTCCGGAACAGTTACGCGGGACCGCTGCTGAAAGTTGAGGGCGGCGAACACCATCGCCGCTACCGTAAGCAGCGCCAGTACCGCAGCTCCAAACCGAATTCGCAGCCGGCCGTTCATCGACACTCCCACCCTATCCGTCGTAGGATGCCAGCACGTTCAATTCCAGCAGCCGTAGGCAACACAGCCACCAAACAGATGATTTGCCGATACTTAGTACGATGAGCGAACCACGTCACAGGCGCTGTACCATTTTGCGGAAATCCTGTTTCCAATTCCGGTAGGCCCGGAATTAGAATTGGAAGCTCAAGCCCCCTCGGAGGTATCGGTAAGACGGCACCAAAACCACGTACCCATCGCGCGTTGCGACCTGCACGTAGCCCTGCGCCAACAGGTTTCCGATATCGGCCTGGACTTCCATGTGGCAGGGGAAAACACTCGGGAGGGGCTGCCGAATCTCCATGCTCAGATAGGGGTCGACGTGATATAGCGACTCGCCGTAGGGATCCTGGGGCGAAACGGTTCGACCATTGAGCCATTCGTATCCGGCACTCAACCTTGTATGCAGGTATGGCAGTTTGCTTGAGACCCGGCCTGCGACGCTCTGCCGGTACCGCGTCGTAAGCTGGCTGCGCAACGAACCGCTCGCATCCGCTCCGTTCACGGGTGACAGCGCTCCTGCATAGGCGTAAACGAGCGTGGTCGTGAGATTGCCTGAGAATTTCTCGCGATACGCTATTCGCGCGCCGGTGGAACTCGACTGGCCGCCGTCATATGCGAACGCCTGCGAAAAATAGTCTTGTAGGACGTCAGGGCCAGCTTGGTTGCCACGGCCGATTACCGCCGTCTGGTTGGACGAGTCGTGAAAAACGGCAGCGGAAATATCCGCTCGCGAACCGAGTTGACGCCGCACCGCCAGCTCTTCATGAAGGTCGTCCTCGAAGACGGGCTTGCCGCGATGCACTAACAGAATCGGAAATGCGTCCAGCGTATCGGCGGCGGATTGCATTACCCCTTCCGCTGTTCCGTCATCCCAAGGGCGCGTCGCGATCGTCAGCGAGGTCTCCCAATTGGGGCTAATCTGAATCGCCACTTCGCCATGCGGTCGTACGGTAGAAGTGGCACCGCCGAACCCGGCCGTCAGCAGCTCCGCGCCGTATCGGACGCTTACACGGTCTCCCACCATGAATTGATCGTCGTGCGTTAGCCGTAAACCGCGAAACTCGGGGCCGCTTGGGCCCAGTCGCGTTTCGCGTACCAAAATCGTCGTTACGGGGCCGGTGCCAGGCCCACCGGAAGGAAGCAATTCGCCGGCGAATCCCTCCGACGAAGACGCATTGTCGTAGCTGAATTGGCCGGCCATCAGCAGATGACCGCGAGATCCGAGATCGAGGTCGTAAACAACGGCAGTTGCAGTGGAGTCAGGAACGTCGGCCACGGATCCGGGGTGATCGGAGCCGGAGCTCAGCAATAAACCGCCACGAAACGATTGCTCGTTCGGGTTCCCTTCCGGTTTCGGACCGGCGCCCAACGGGATACCGGCATCCTGCCAGCGAAGCACGGATCGCGTAGCGGCGGAGCTGCGCAGCACCCAGGTCCAATCATCGGATGAAACCGTTTCGTCAGGCGGCCGGCGGAGTTTTTCAAACGACGAGAAAACCGTACCCAGCATGATCTGGAGCACGGTGGCACGCTCAGCCTTCACAGAGACGTTCCGGTCTATGGCTGGAAGGAACCCGGCAAGCGTTACTTGGATCGAATAAAGACCAATCGGAAGCGCTGCGGATGCGAAATGGCCACGATCATCGGTCAGCAGTTTTACAGAGGATCCGCTCAGCACGGAATCCGGAGTCAGTAGAACGGTGGCACCCATTTGCGGCGTGCCGGCGGAATCCACCACCACGCCAGAAACCCTGCCGCCGTCGCGGGCCGCCACAGCGGGTCCGGCGAGCAAGCACACCAGAAACCCAAGGCCGGCCGCGCGGATGGTTTTGCCGCTGGAAATAAAATTCAACTGCTTTATCTCCCCTGCGTAGAAGTCGCAGGCAAGGGTCTGATCGTGAAATTGGCCGTTGGAGTAATGGTTTGCTTCGCGAGATTATCGGTCACCGCGATTTCGAGCTTGTACTTTCCGGGAGCGAGCGACCCAAGCGTCATCTTTTTTTCCAGCGTCAACTCTTCGCCGTGCTCTGGCAATTGGCTGGACGGAAGATCGAATTTCAGCGCGGGAGTGGTTGCCTTATCCTTAACCACCCGGAGTTCGACGGATGTATTGGCTCGGTTCGTCTTGCCGTTGACCTTCAGGTTATAGACCTGCAGAAAAATCCCCATTGATTGATTTGGCGTGAACGTGTGGTCCAGCTGCGGCTGCACCTTCACGTCGCCGAGGACGAATTGGCCGACGCCGATGTCCCTCATCGAAACCGGTTGAATGTCGTCAGCCAGGATCAGCGAACTGGCGCTCAACGTGTCGTCCTGATAACGCGGAACGGGCAGGCGAGTATTGACCACACCGACGTTGCCGCTATTCACGTCCTTGATCACAATGTCCAATTCATACAAGCCCGGTGCCAGCGGCACCGCTTTCTGGTAAATGCGCGACGTGCTAATCGCGTGCTGCAACTGATCCGCGGCGTAATCGGCGCGCAGGGAATCCTCAAACGTCTGCACCACGCGCCCTGTCATGCTGGTGATGCGCGCGAACAGGTTCATGGATGCGCTGTCCACGCCGTCTTTCTGTTGGAATGTGAGTTGCTTCACCGGGATTTGCACGGTGATCGGAACCAGCACAGTATCGGACGTGATCCGCAGGAAATCGTAGTGATAGTCAAACTTCAGCTGGTCCCGGACCATGTGGGACGTGACCACCGCCTCGAGGTCCTTGAACTTCACAGGCGGCGGCCTCATGATGTTGGCATATTGTTCAAGCCGATTAAACTCTTCATCGCTATTGTTTAGCGGCATTCCGCCAAACTCGCCTTCCGCCATGTTGGTGCCGTCTGTATTGCTAAAGCGTTGGGATTTGCTCGCCAAGCCCATTGACTCGGCCATGGTCAAGCCCGCTCCAGGCACGTGCAGTAGAGCGTCCTTTTCGCTTGGGTCCATGGTCAGGTGGTACTCGCCCGTGCCGGTAGGGTCGACGAACTCCAGTTCGACATTTTCGCCCATGCCCGGCAGATAACGGTAGCGCCAGTCTTCGTAAGGGTAGGTCGTGGTTTCTCCGCCGCCCTGATCCATAGGTCGATCCCAGGTGCCGCCGGTCGGATGGGAGTCGATCTCGTCGGGCTTTCCCCACATGATGTAGATCTTGCCGCGGTCTGTTTTCCAGCCAGGAATACCGGAAGCGAAATGCTCGTTGGCGTAGGCGATCCGCCGGTAGTACTCCTCTTTGTAAGTATTCTCAGGCGAGTCCGGATCAGGATTGCGGCGCTGCCAGAAAGCCTCGATGAACTGTTCGCGCTCTTCATTTGTTTGAAGGTGCAGGAAAGCGCGACGCTCTTCAGGGGTGATGATATAAATTACGTCTTCGTCGAGCCAACGCTTGTACTGCGGACTTAGTTCTTTGTAGAGCTCGCGCTCGCTCTGTTTGTTGGTTTTCGATTTTTGCTTTTGATTTTGGTCCTGGTTGCCTGCATGGCGGGCGGCATTAGCTAAACTGGGGACTGAACACACCAAAAACGCCGTCAGGAAAACTTGCGGGAATGCTTTAACCGGCCAACCCATCAGGATGCCTCTTTGCGATTAGAAATCCTAACCTGTACCGAAGTACAGGTCAATCAATCTTTAGTCCATGAACGGAATTACGCCATTTGGAACCGATTGCAGCCGAAGGGGTTGCCTTGGCGCTGCGGCGGCCGGGGTGGGAACCGGCCTCGTGCTGGCGGCGGATTGCCAATCCCGCCCCCCGGTCTTACAAAGTCGCTAATTACCTTTCGGCTGGCACGCCGTCGAAGGTAAGATGGTGATGCGTATGCAGGTACCGGCCTGTAGCGGCCGGTTTGTGCGCCCTTGCGGCGTTTGCAGACAAAGGGCTGAAGGCTGAGTCAGATCTGACCTGGCTGACATTGAATCTGTTTTACCGAAACATTCCGTCCCGCCCGCGCGTAGTAATGTCGTGGGCCGGCGTGCGGCCCGCAACGTTCATTCCTAAGGTTGGTGCGATGAAGACATGGCAAAAGGCGGCAATCGGAATCTGCGCGGGTGTGGCCGCCATCGGCATTGTTTGGTACAGCGTGTACGAGATGAACGCGGGCGTCGTTACGGTGCAGACCGGGCGCGCGGTTCGTCAAGACCTGACCTCCGTGGTGACGGCTTCGGGCGAAATTCGTCCGAAGAATTACACCAACGTGCTCGGTCAGGGCCTGGGCATGATAACGAGCATCGCGGTTCAGGAAGGTCAGTACGTAAAAAAAGACGACGTGTTGCTGCGTCTGGATAACATCCAGCCTGGCGCCGACGTGCAGGCGCAGAAGGACACGATCGATTCGGCGACCTCGGCGATGAAAGCGGCCGCGGCCAATTACGATTCATCGCTCGCCAATCTGCAGCAGCAGCAGGCAAACCTTCAAAAGGCGAAATTCGACTGGCAGCGCTCGCAGGAGCTCTACAAAAACCAGCTGATCGCCAAGCAGGATTACGATGCGAGCAAGGCGACGTATGACAGCTCAGCCGCGGCCGTGACTGCGGCGCAAGCGCAGCTGGCCGCGAGTAACGCGTCGCGCAGCCAGGCGCGGTCTAATCTGGAGCAGGATCAAGCCGTGCTGACGCATCAGCAGGACATCCTGAACAAGACCGTTTACCGGGCGCCGATCGCTGGCATCGTCAGTTACATCGCCGTTCGCGTGGGCGAAAACGTGGTGCCTGGAATTCAGAACGCACAGGGCAGTTTCCTGATGACCATTTCGGATATGAGCGTGGTGACGGCCGAAGTGATGGTGGATGAAACCGATATTGTCAGCGTGAAGAATGGGCAGCCGGCGGATATTACGATTGATGCTCTGCCGGGGAAAACCTTCAAAGGTCACGTGACGGCAGTGGGTGAGTTGGCGATCCTGCGGACATCCGGCGAGGCAGCCATGGAAGAGACGACTGCCGATACGCAGCAGGCTCGCGATTTCAAAGTGATTGTGACGCTGGATCATCCGCC
>JBOGNC010000268.1:0-5632 GCA_050747045.1 Candidatus Acidiferrales bacterium
TACCGCGCTCGTGCGCCTTGGACATCGTCGCCTCGATTTCCGCCATCTCGACGTCCACGTTCTCTGTGCCGCGAACTTTCACCAGCACGCTGCGCGCTTTGCGCATGTCGCCTCGCTGCGCATTCCATCGCGGGCTCTCCGGCAGCACCATCATTCCCAATCCCAGCGCCGCGCCCGGCACCACCGCTAGCCCCAGCATCCATCGCCAGTTCTCGGACCCGGCGAACGCGTAGTCCACCAGATATGCCGCCAAGATACCCACCGTGATCGCAAACTGGAATAGCGACACCTGCCAGCCCCGCGCACCCGCCGGCGAAACTTCGGAAATATACAGCGGCACGGTCGAGCTCGCTAACCCGATTCCCAGCCCCACGATTGCGCGCCCCACGATCAACATCGTCACGTTCACGGCCACCGCGCACACGATCGCGCCAGCAATGAAAATGATGGCCGTGAAGATCAGCATCTTGCGGCGCCCGAATCGGTCCGCCAGGCGCCCGCCGCTCAATGCTCCGACGCACGCCCCGACCAGCACCACGCTCACCACTAGCTCTTGATTAAAAGTCGAAAGTGAAAACGCCTTCTGGATGAAAATCAGCGCGCCGGAAATCACGCCGGTGTCGTACCCGAATAGCAACCCACCCAGCGCCGCGAACGCCGCGGCCACGTACACGAACTTGCCGCCCGGAGCCCGCCCTGCCGCCGCGCCTGCCGTTCGTTGTTGTTCGCTCATCGCGCTCGCCTCATCGCTGCGTTGCGTTCAACCGTTCCAGAAATTCCCGCGCTTCCCCCGGAGATCGCAGCCAGTACCGGGCCGCGGTTTTACGTTTTTTGCCCACCACGATGGAAATTCCCTTCATGCGCGCGAACACGCGCTCGTCCGTCGCGTCGTCCCCGATGAAAATCAGCAGCCACCGCCCGTCCGGATTTCGCCGCCGTTCCTTCTCCAGAATGAACGAAATTGCAGCCCATTTATCACTCCGCGCGTCTGGCAGCAGTCCCCACACTTTTTTGCTCGACAGCAGGCATAGATGCGGATCCCGTTCCATCGCTCTTGCCACCGCGTCTCGCGCGATCTGCTGGCTTTTCGGCGACGCACCTCGGTAATGCAGCGCCACGGTGACGATTTTGTGTTCGATGCGCAGTCCCGGCGCTCCGCGAGTGTGCTTCGCCAACAACCGCGTCGCTTCTCGCATCCGTGCCTTCTGTTCCGGTTTCGCAAGAGAATATGCGTGATTCTTCGGATCGCGCAGAAACATCCCGTGCGCGCCCGCGTACCAGATGCGCTTCAGCTTCACATGCTTCCGTACGTCCGCGACTTTCCGTCCGCTCACCACTCCCAGCATGATTCCGGAATTTGCGATTTGCTCGAGCAGTGCTCGCACCCGTGGAGCAAGCCTCACCGCCTCCGGGTCCCTGCGAATCGGCGTCAGCGTCCCGTCGAAATCGGCGAAGAGCGCCACGTGCTGGGCCCGCCGTATCTGCCCGCTGATTTCGCCCCAGCAGTCGAATAGATGTCGTGGGGCGTCGGTTCGTGTCTTGCCTCGCTTGGGATGCCTTCGCCGAATCATCTACCGAGCATTCTACTTGCACTTCGCGCCCCGGTCGCCCCTCTTTGTGTTTGGTTCTGCAGGTGCACGCCACGCTTTGGCCCCATGGACGCCCCCGCACGATACGCCTGCAGAAGCCAGCGAGCTAGGCCTGTGGAAGCCTCCGACTTCAGTCGGCGGAGGCAGAGCCTTCAGGCCCTGCCGTAAAAACGCGCGCGTGATTTCCGGGGTCCCCAAAACGCTCGCGTTTTGGGGTGGTAGCGCTCTTCCTTTCGCGCTGGGTCACCCGCGCGAAGTTTTCGCATTTGCATTCTCGATTTGCACCGGCGCTCATGTACCTTGGCCATCTCAGTGAAAATCGTGCGACTCTGTCTCCGCCCGCGTCACCGCCAGCGGCTCGATGCGTTCCGCTTTAATCGAAATCACGTTGTCCAGATTCTGCAGCCTTCCCTCGATCAGCAAAAACGGATGATGCACCACCACCGTATGATCCTGCGCGAAAAGTTGCGGCGTGACGATCGCATTGGCGATCCCCGTTTCATCCTCCAGGCTCAAAAACACGAATCCCTTGGCCGTTCCCGGCCGCTGACGGCACACCACCGCTCCCGCATATCGCACGCGCGTTCCATCCGGCAATTTCCCGAGATCCGCCGCCGCGCGTATTCCCTGCCGCTTCATCTCCGCGCGCCGGTACGCCATCGGATGCGGCCCCACCGTCATTCCCGTGCCGCGAAAATCAGCCACCAGACGTTCTTCCGTCGTCATCGGCAGCAACGGCGACTCGCCACCGTTCGTTTTCGCAGCGCTCGTGCCCGTGCGCGGTTCCGATTGCGGCTCACTGGCCACATCCAACTCGCTTTCCGCCGCAACCTCGCTCTGCTCCTCCAGCAGCGGCCCAGGGCGCCTCGCCGCTCGCTCCACTTGCCACAGCGCATCGCGCCTGTGAAATCCGCGATTCTCGCCGATAACATTCAGCGCCCCAATTTCCGCCAGCGCCGCCAACTCCGATTTCTGCGCCCCCGGCACTCGCTGCCTCAAATCTTCGATCGACGCGAACTTCCGCAGCCCGCGCTGCCGCACAATTTCCAGCGCCGCTTCTTTGCGTAGTCCTTTCACGTAACGCATCCCCAGCCGCACCGCGAATCCTCTCTCCATCGGCTCCAGCGTGCACCTCCAGTCCGAACGCGTCGCGTCGATCGGCTTGCATCTCAGCCCATGCCGCTGCGCATCCTTCACCAGTGTGGCTGGCGAATAAAATCCCATCGGTTGATTGTTCAGCATCGCCGCCGTGAACGCCGCCAAGTAATGGCATTTCAAATATCCGCTGGCGTACGCGATCAGCGCGAAACTCGCTGCGTGCGACTCCGGAAATCCATACAGCGCGAACGACGTGATCGATTGCACGATCTTGTCCTGCGCCTCGCCCATGATTCCTTTCGACGCCATTCCCCGCCGCAGCTTCACTTCGATTTCCCCCATGCGAGCCTCGGAACGCTTGAACCCCATCGCTCGCCGCAATTCCTCCGCTTCTCCACCCGTGAATCCCGCCGCGATCATGGCCATGCGCAGCAATTGCTCTTGAAACAGCGGCACTCCCAGCGTGCGCGCCAGCACCGGCTCTAGATCCGGATGCAGATATTCCGGCGCTTCCCGCCCCTGCCGCCGCTGCAAATATGGATGCACCATCTTTCCCACGATGGGTCCCGGCCGGATAATCGCCACCTGCACCACAATGTCGTAAAAGCATTTCGGCCGCAGCCGCGGCAGGCACGACATCTGCGCCCGGCTCTCCACTTGGAACATTCCCACCGTGTCCGCTTTTCTCAGCGCCGCATAAACCGCCGCATCATCCTGCGGCAATTTCCCCAGATCGACTTCCTCTCCGTGATGCGTGTGAATCAATTGCAGCGACTCTTCCAGCACCGCCATCATTCCCAGCCCCAGCAAATCCACTTTCACGATGCCCATGTCCGCGCAATCTTCTTTATCCCATTGCACCACCACGCGCCCCGGCATCGTCGCCGGCTCCAGCGGCACCACTGAATCGAGTTGTCCCTGGCACACCACCATTCCGCCCGAATGCTGCCCCAGATGACGGGGCAAATCCTGCACCGCCTGGCACAACTCGAAAAATTTCCTCACCCGCGGATGCCGCATGTCCAGCCCGGCATCGCGAAATTCCTGCGCGAATTTTTCTCCCGGATCCTTGTACTCCCAGGATCCCATCAACGCCGTCAGCTTCCCAATCGTCTCCGCGTCAAACGACAGCGCCTTGCCAATCTCCCGCGCCGCCGACCGCCCGCGGTACGTGATCACATTCGCGGTCATCGCCGCGCCCAGTTTTCCGTAGCGTTCGTACACGTACTGAATCGCGCGCTCGCGCTGATCTCCACTTGGCAAATCCAGGTCGATATCCGGCCATTCGCCGCGCTCTTCGGACAAAAACCGCTCGAACAGCAAATCCATCCCCACCGGATCGACCGCCGTGATTCCCAGCGAGTAGCAAACCGCGCTATTGGCCGCCGAGCCGCGCCCCTGCACCAGAATTCCCTTTTCGCCGCAGAAGCGCACGATGTCCCACACGATCAGAAAATATCCCGCCAGCTCCAGCTTCTCGATCAGCGCCAGTTCGCGCTCGATCTGCCGCCGCGCTTTTCCGTCGTTCGCGCCATAGCGCCAGATCATTCCGTCCAGCGCCTGCTGCCGCAGGAATTCCATCTGCGATCCGCCGCCGGGAACCGGATATTTAGGAAATTGGTAGCCCAGATCGTTCAGCGTGAATTTCAGCCGCTGCGAAACCTCTTCCGTATTCGCAATCGCGCCGGGCAAATCAGCGAAAAGCGCTGCCATCTCCGCGTGGCCCTTGCAACGCCGCTCCGTATTTCGGCTCAGCAGTCGTCCCGCGGTTTCCAGCGTGCGATGGTGCCGGATGCACGTAAACACGTCCAGCACCTCGCGCCGCTCCGGACGCGCGTAGGAAACGCCGTTCGTCGCCAGCAGCGGCAGCTTTAGCTTTCGCGCAATCTCTACCGCTGCCTGATTGCGCGCCTCTTCCCTCCGCGAAAAATGCCGCTGCAATTCCACGTACACGTTCTCGCGCCCGAACGCGCGGCACAATTCCTGCACGCATTCCGTCGCCTCCGCAATTCCGCCCCGCTTCAACGCGTGCTCCAGCGGCCCTTCATCGCCGCCAGTCAGGCAAATCAGCCCGCCGCTAAATTCCGCAATCTCTTCCATCGACGCGCTTCCTTCGCCTTTTGGCGCGCGCATCTTCATCCGCGTAATCAGCCGGCACAAATTTTGGTATCCCGCGCGCGTCTCCGCCAGCACCGTGTATCGCCACCCCGCCGCGTCCTGGTGCCGTTTACCCTGAGGCGCTGGGTGCCCCAAGCTCGGTTTTTGAGCTTGCCCGCCGTGGCGGGCGTGGGCACTTTGTTTTTGCCGTTCCGGGTGCCGCACCCTTCGCGATATTTGCGAAGGGTGCGGATGTTCGCCAAATTCCGACTGCATCAAGCCATTCGTCGGAACTGTGCGCGATGGAGTGGCTGTCACTTCCGCGCCAATGTGCGCGCGAATCTGCGTTTTCTTCGCCGCTAGATGAAATCGCGCCGCGCCGTACACTCCATCGCGATCCGCCAACGCCATCGCTACCATCCCGCGTTCCGCACACGCCTCCGCCAATTCCTCCGGCGTCGAAGCGCCTTCCAAAAAACTAAACGCCGACCGCGCATGCAATTCCACGTACATCGCTTTCCTTACTCAAATAAAACTCGCGTTTTTGTCCCACTCGTCTTTGAGCGGAGAATGTTTTGCGGGTGCCGCATTCTTTGCGGTGTTTGCAAAGGGTGCGGATTTTTCGTAATTTCAGCTACGCTGAGCAATAGGATTCCCGCGTCTATCTGCCACAGCTTTCGAAGCCAAGTAAAATTGGAGGCGCTTTGTGGGTCGCAGCTTTAGCTGTTTTGTATCATGACATGCGTTACACCGCGTATCAGGACATCCGTTACACGTCTGGGTTCTGTTTTTCTTCCGCAGCGGGAAGCGTCGTAGGGAGCCCGGAGGGCGACCGGAGAGGCTTGCCA
>JBOGNC010000269.1:0-5574 GCA_050747045.1 Candidatus Acidiferrales bacterium
ACATCGCCCGTGGTCACCGTGGTTTCGCCGGAGAAATTCGCCAACGTCGACGCGGACCAAAGCTGCGCGAAGCTGTCCGCATCGAACGCATATACCATGTCGTGCTCTGTAGCGATGAAAAGCACGTTGTGAACCGCCCCATTGATAGTCAGTCCGCCCACGTAGAGCGGCTCGGCATCAACGAGACCGGTGACCGGCATGGTTCCGAGTTTGCCAAATTGCGCCGGATTGACGTTGGCGGCTGTGAGCGTAGTTTCGTTCGAATTTAGCCCTGTACGCGAAATGTCGTTGTGATACGTCAACACGGCGGCGCCGGAGGGAGACGCGGCGGATTGTACCGTCAGAGTCGCGGAATTGCTGGTTACTGAACCAGCGGAATTGCTGACCACGACGCGATACGTGGTTCCCTTATCGGCTGCTACGGTCGCGGGCGTAGTGTAGCTCACCGAAGCAGCACCAGAAATATTTGCTGAGTCCTTCTGCCATTGATAGCTGAGCGGAGCCGTGCCGGTGGCGACGACGGTAAATGTGGCGGTCTGCCCGGCGGCGACGGATTGGCTAGCAGGCTGGGTGGTGATCGAAGGCGCCGTTCCGCCGCCTGGAGGAGCATTCGTGCCGTTGCCTCCGCAATCGCCTAGCACAACCGCGAATGCGAGCACGGCTGTTAAAATGAGAACGGCAGAGAACTGAGAACGGCGGAGTAGACGGGACACTCTGTGCGCCACAAGAAAACCTCGGCGGCTGGGCTTGCAGCTTTTCGCCACTCCAAAATTATAGCGGATTGCGAGCTCTCGAAAATCAGGGCAAGCACTGAGATTCGAGGATTGCCACGCTCACCCGCGCGTTTGCGCTTTTGCTTCGCCCCAGCGGGGTGCGAGGCTTCACGCGGATTCAGCGGAGACGGGGCGCTTACTGCGGAGATTTTCAACGGCAGCGTGCCGCCGGCGTTGGAGGTACCAATCGCCGATGCGCCAGAGGAATAGCACGGCGAATCCGGCTCCATAGGCGAGCGGAGCCCGTTTATCCGATTTGACCAGCCAATAATAGTGAATCACACCGAGTACAGCAGTGGCATAAATGGCGCGGTGCAGCATGCGCCAGTTTTTCCCGCCCAGCCTGCGAATCCAGCCGGCCGTGGAGGTGATCGCCAGCGGTATCAGCAGAAGAAATCCCGCAAAGCCGATGGCGATGAATGGGCGTTTTAAAAGATCCGCCCAGATAGAGTTCCAACTCCACTGCTGCCAATGGTCCAGCACGATCCAGGTGCTGAAATGCAGGCTGACATAAAAAAAAGCAAACAGCCCGAACATGCGGCGGAAACGAATCAGCTGGGGCACGTACAGGATTTTGCGCAGCGGGGTGATGGCGAGAGTGATTACCAGAAAACGCAGCGTCCACGAGCCGGTGAAATGCTCGATGAATTTTACCGGATTGGCGGAAAGATCGTAATTGAACCACGACCATACCAAGTTGGGGTCTTCGTTACCGGCGATTTTCAGGGCGATTTCGGCCGCGGGGACGAGACAGAGCAAGAAGACCACTACCTTCGTCCATTTGCTGGTCAGGATGCGATTCAAATCGGGTGGCTCCGGTCAGTAATACTTGCGCAGGTTCATGCCGGAGTAAAGGCTGGCGACCTCGTCGTAGCCGTTGAACATACGTGTGGGAATTTCCGCATTGAAAAGGCCAAGGCCGGGACCGATCCGCCGCTCCATGCGCTGGCTCCAGGGAACGGTATCGACGTTGGGGTTCACGTTGGAGTAGAAGCCGTATTCATTCTGCGCGTAGTTGTTCCAGGTAGTGGGCGGCATATCCTTGACGAAGCGGATCTTCACAATCGATTTAATGCTTTTATAACCGTATTTCCACGGCAGAACCATGCGGATCGGTGCGCCATCCTGATTCGGAAGCGTTTCGCCGTACATGCCGAAACATAGCAGCGTCAACGGATGCATCGCTTCGTCGAGCCGCAAGCCTTCGACGTAAGGAAACTGAATGCCGGTGCCGGCGGCCCAAGGCATTACGATGGGATTGTAATAGCTCTCGAAAGCGACGTAGCGCGCCTTAGGAGTCGGCTGAGCCAGTTTAACAATGGTGCTCAATGAATATCCGATCCATGGAACCACGAGGGACCACCCCTCGACGCACCGGTGCCGGTAGATGCGCTCTTCGAGCGGCGCGAGGTGCATGAGTTCGTCGAGTGTGTATTTCCGCTTCTTTTCAACTTCACCTTCCACCGAAACAGTCCAAGGCGAGGTGATGAAATTTCCGGCGTTGCGCGCCGGATCGCCTTTGTCCGAGCCGAACTCGTAAAAGTTGTTATAGTGCGTGACTTTTTCGAGCGGCGTTTCGGCCTCGGTTGTGCTGCCGGGCCACTTATGCAGGCCCTGAATTGGCACGGGGACTGAGCCTTTCGATTTGCCACCAAACCAAGTCGGCAGGCGCTTGTATCCAGTTATGGCGCCATAGGTTACAAGTGCTCCGAGCAGGAAATTGCGGCGGCCCATATAGAGCCCTTTCGGAGTCACGTCAGCGTAGGTCAAATCGGGTTTAGGCTTGATCAGCATGCCAGCCTCCGTGCTGCCTATATGTGGAGCAGTTCTATGATTTATGATACTCGCGCTCAGCGGGATTGGATGCAGGAACTTTCGCGGGTGACGCAGAATGAGGCCTATCTGCCGCCTGCGAGTCAAAAGTGCGGTTAACCGACTATACGTCCCAGTGAGACCTCAGATTGTGTCTGAGTGGGCGGCAAGGAGAGCATTTATGAAAATTTTAGTGACGGGAGGAACCGGCGCGGTCGGTTCCAAAGTAATTGAGGAGCTTCTTCGACGAGGCGCCAACGTACGCTCCCTGATTCGAAAGCAAGGCGCAGCAACATTACCCGATGGCGTCGAAACGTTTGTCGGCGACCTGCTAGATCCCATTTCGGTTCACAAGGCGCTTCAGGGCGTTGACAAACTGTACCTACTGAATGCGGTTGTACCCGATGAACTGACGCAGGGATTGATTGCGTTCGATCTAGCGAAGCGGTTGAAAATTCACCAAATCGTGTATCACTCAGTTTTTAAGGTGCAAACCTTCAAAGACGTTCCCCACTTCGCCTCCAAGTTGGCCATTGAGACCGCATTGCATGAGTTCGATCTGCCTTTCACGATTATCCGCCCGAGCTACTTTTTCCAGAATGACCTGGGGTTGAAGGATGCAATTACGAAGGCGGGGGTATATCCGATGCCGCTCGGAACGACTGGCGTCTCCGCTGTCGACGTCCGGGACATTGCTGAGGCTGCAGCCATTGCGCTCACCGGCGGCGGGCACTTCGGCAAGACCTACAATCTGGTTGGCCCCGACAATCTGAGCGGTGAAGAGGTCGCATCCATATGGAGCAAGCTGCTGAGAAAGCAAATTCGCTACACCGGACACGATATGGATGCATTCGAAGAACAGATGCGTAAGCAAGCACCGTCATGGTCTGCGTTCGACATTCGCATGATGTTCCAGGGTTATCTTGAACGAGGTTTTACAGCAGGGAACGGCGACGTTGAAGTTTTGACCAATCTGCTTGGTCACCCGCCTCGCCGGTACGAAGACTTCGCCAAAGAGGCTGCTTCAGCATGGGCTGCGGCGTGAGATGCGTAGTCGAATGTTGGAGTCCCGACCAGTGTCGCACAGGCTTGCAATGCGGTGGAGAGACCAAACGATCTGAGGACACGATAAGGAGCGAAAAATGCCCGAGAAGACAAATTCACCCCAGCAACCCGATTCAGCTATCCCGCCTGACATCCGCAACGCAAACTTGCAATTGCCCAGCCGGACGTCGATCAGAAAATCTCTCACCTTGGAGTGGTAGGAACCGTTCCACCCCTGGCGCCCGCGCAGGCGATTAGGATTCGGCGTGTAGACGTCACGTAGAGCCTCCCGCTATGACGGGAAACGGGGTTGCCGTGCATTTGGTTCCCGCGGGCCGAAGCGGCGGTAGTCGACTCCCCGGCGAGGCTAAGCGGACGGGAGGTGGGCGGCGTCGGCCGCAAGATGCGCTGGGCTGCCATCCGCCAATGCTTCCAACAGTGCCGTGCGGAGGCGTTCCTGGAGCGCGGACGAAAGCTTCGCGCCGTCCGAGGTGACATAAAAAACATCTATCGCAGTCTGTCCTTCGGTTTCGATCAGTGCGATTTCGATATTGCACTGATGACGGGCGAACTGCGAACTGATGCGATAGAGCACGCCCGCCCGGTCCTGCGTAATCACTTCCACAATCGTATTCTGCGCCGAGCTTTCGCCGTCGATTTCCACCTGTGTGTCGACCTTCACCTTGGGCGGCACGTCTTTTGTGGAGCGGAGGCGATCGCGCAGCATCCGGCTGAGATCGGCTTTCCCGAGCACTACGTCGTGAACGCTGGCCTTGAAGCGCTCCCATTCCGGCAGATTCAATTCCAGCGTGCGAAACCGGTCGGTGAAGAAGAACTGATCGACCACGATTCCGCTTTTATTTGAGAACGCGGCGGCCTTCACAACGTTCATGCCCCACGCCGCCAGTGCGCCAGCCATGCGCGAAAAAAGGAACGGGCGGTCCGTGGTTACCAGCGTGAGTTCGAACCACTGGCGGCTGCGCGTCAGGCCGAGCTGCACGGGGTCATTGCCCAAACGGCTGGCCATATCCAGGTGACGGATCACATCACTGGCAGTTTGCGTGCGCAAGTAGCGGCGCGGCAATCCTTCCAGAAATTCCTCCAGCTTCTTGCCGGCCGCGGGCATGAGCGTATTCAAATGAGTGAGGAGTTCTTCGTCTGCTCCGGCATGCAGGCGGTCGTCCGCGCTGCGCATCATCAGGTTTGCCGCGCCGATGTAAAGCTGCCACAGATTCTCCGCTTTCCACGGAGTGAGTGCTTCCGGATTCACGGATTTGATATCGGCATAGGTGAAGAGGCACAGCATCTTCAGATCTTCCGGCGAACGCATATTGTTTGCCAGCTGACGAATAACCTGCGGATCGAAAATATCGCGACGCAACGCGCTTCCCATTTCCAGATGGTGAGCGATCAGAAAAAATACGGTTTCGCGGTCCGCCTCGTCCAAATCCAACCGGTTCAAGCAACTCTTAGCCAATTCCAAGCTGCCGGTGACGTGGTCGTCGGGACTAGCGCTCTTGCCAGTGTCGTGCAGCAGCAGGGCAAGATAGAGCAGGTCGGGTTGTTCGATTTCGTCAAGCAATTCCGCGTAACCCTGATCCCACTTGGATTGCGATTTTCGCAGCGCATGGAGATTTTCGATCGTGAGAAAGGTATGCTCGTCCACCGTGAACCGGTGCGAATAATCGCGGATCACCAGCGAATCGACCACCTTGAATTCAGGCAGGAGAAGCCCGAGCAAGCCGAGCGAATGCATGGAGCGGAGAGCCTCCGCCGCGTGCGGCGCCAGCAAAATTTCTTGCAAGTGGTGCCACAGCTCCGCACCCTTCGGAGGCGCAGCGGCGATTGTGGGCAAGGCTTCCTCGAATTGATGTTCCGCGGCAGAGCTGAGGCTGAGGCCGTGTCGCGCCAGGAAACGGAAAAGCCTGAGAGGCAGTTCAGGATC
>JBOGNC010000270.1:0-5527 GCA_050747045.1 Candidatus Acidiferrales bacterium
CGAACTTGAAGGCCGGCGCTATGCTGCTGTTTTCGCACGGCTTCAATATTCATTATGGCCAGATCACGCCGCCCGCAAATATCGACGTGACCATGGTCGCGCCCAAGGGCCCTGGAAATTTGGTTCGTCGCCAGTACGAAGCGGGACGCGGCGTGCCCTGCTTGCTAGCCGTTCACCAGGACGCCTCGGGCCACGCGTTCGATCGCACGCTTTCCTACGCGCACGCCATCGGCGGCACGAAGCCCGGCGTGATTCAAACCACCTTCGCGGAAGAAACGGAAACCGATCTTTTCGGCGAACAAGCCGTGCTCTGCGGCGGCGCGCGCGCGCTGATTCAAGCCGGCTGGGAAACTCTCGTTAACGCTGGGTATCAACCTGAATCAGCTTATTTCGAATGCCTGCATGAGCTAAAGCTGATCGTGGATCTGATCTACGAAGGAGGCATCGCGGAAATGCACAAGTTCGTCAGCGAAACCGCGAAATACGGCGACCTGACGCGCGGCAATCGGGTTATCGACGAGCGCGTCCGCGAAAACATGAAGAAGATCCTCGATGAAATCCAGACCGGTCAATTCGCGCGCGAATGGGTGCTGGAAAATCAGGCGGGACGCCCGCAGTACGCGAAGCTTCTCGAACGAGACCGCAACCATCCCATCGAGAAAGTCGGCCAGGAACTGCGTAAGCAAATGGCGTGGCTCAAGCCCGAAGCCGTGGCGGCGCAGGGCAAGAAGTGACGCCTGGACGTTCAGCGTCTTGTTCGCTTCCAGAATGCGTGTGCTCGCCATCCGAGCCGCAATGATCAGCGGAAGATAAGATGGCGGGCACACTTCCCTTTCGCCGCGTCGCGGTGATCGGCACCGGGCTGATCGGCGGATCGTTCGCGCTCGCGCTGCGGAAGCATTTTCCGGAAGTATCGATCGTCGGATTCGATCGCCCGGATGTGCTGCAACGAGCGGCCGCGCGCGGCGCAATCGACGACGCTGCATCCGATATTGGCGACGCACTGCGCGATGCCGATCTTGTCTATCTCGCGCTTCCCATTATTCCTACAATCGCAATTCTTCAGGAAGTCGCAAAATTTGCGGAACCCGACGCGATGATTACCGACGCGTGCAGCACCAAAACCGCGATCTGCCGGGCCGCCCGCGAAGCTTTTCGCAGAGGCGCGCAATTTCTCGGCGGTCACCCGATGGCCGGGAAAGAGCAGTCCGGGATCGAGCACGCCGACGCGGAATTATTTCGCGGCGCACCCTACGCGCTGATTGGCTCCGACCAGACCTCCGACGCGCGCGCGAAATCGTTTGCTGAATTGCTCGTTACGATTGGGGCACGGCCTGTTTGGTGCGACGCGGAAACGCACGATTGGGCCGTCGGCATCGTCTCGCACCTGCCGCAGCTGGTTTCTGTGGCGCTGGCGCGCGTGGTGCAGGATGAAACCGATGAAACGGGACTGCCTGTCTCGCTTGCGGGACAA
Organism: Candidatus Acidiferrales bacterium; assembly: GCA_050747045.1. Classification (GTDB taxonomy): domain Bacteria; phylum Acidobacteriota; class Terriglobia; order Acidiferrales; family UBA7541; genus Palsa-295. The sequence continues at coordinate 1,475 of JBOGNC010000270.1, forward strand.
GGCTTGCAGGATATGTTGCGCTTGGCGGGAAGCCCTTACGGAGTGTGGCGCGATATCCTGCTAACCAACACGGAAAACGTATCGCGGGCGCTCGATCGTCTCCAGCAAACCATCGATTATTTGCGCACGCGCCTCGCAACGAAAGAACTGGAGCAGGAATTCGAAGCTGCCAACGAAATCTACAAGCTCCTGCAATAATCTAGCCGGATTTTGACGTTCGCGCGAACCGCGAGCTGCCGCGAGTTTTCCGCACCGTGAACAGCTAGCTAGGAATTCCGCATAAGCCGTCGCTGCACGCGATACCCGAGGGCATTCGAATCGGGTGCACGTCGCGTTTCAGTCCACCCTTAGGCCGCCACTTATCGACTGAAGCGGACGTCACGTGCCGGAAATCCGTGGTCAGCCAAAGCGGATTCGATTCGCCGCCAACGACAACGATGTTGATGCCCTTCGGATCGTTATACGGTGCGATAAGCGTATGGGGCGGAAGATTAGCCCATCCGGCGTAGGGCTCGACGCCCGCGCGCGCCAGCGGCCGGTTGAAAGCGTAGATCACGTCCGCGCCCCAATATTGCCCGGCCGAAATTTTCGTGTTTTCCGATAGCCAGCGAGCTACGTCCTGTTTGCTGTGAAATCCCTGTTCCTTCAATCCCTTCGCCACCAGCGGGTCCATCACCAACAGCGCCACCGAATGCAGCGCCGGAAACGCTTTCAGCATGATGGCCGTTTCTTCCGTCGCCGGGCGGATCGAATTCGCCGCGCCCATGCTGTTGATCACGCTCCATCCGCGAAACACGCTGACCACGCTTTCGCTGCTCTTGAATCCTTTCTCGACGTGAAACGGTTCCCAAACGCTGCTCTCTTCGTTTTCGGCGCAGCACATATTGTTGTAATTCAAGTTGTGGCCCGTGGACGCAAGAAGCGTATCGCCCAGCCGCGCGTTGCCCAGATTGATGGTCATCAGCGTCCACGCACGCCCAATCACCGAGTTCGCGAAGTTGAACGGGCTGAGCGCCCCGAGTCCCGCGTTCATGGCAATCTCGCCACGAATCGGCCCGTTGACGATCGCCATTCCCGCAAACGAAGTGGTCGAACTGGGAAACGCAGGATGCCCGGTGGACGCAATCGCCAGAATCACGGGAAAATGCTCAGGTCGCGCGCCGGCCATCACCGCGTTGATGGCGACTTTCTCTACCGTGTAGGAAGTGTATTCGCCGCGATGCGCCACGGCCATTTGTCCGACGACTTCATCGGGGCCGTGGCTGGTGCCTTCCAACATTTCCGCAACGCGCTCTTCGGTCGGCAGCACGATCGGCAGGCCGTCCGTCCAGCCATTCTCGATAAAGAGGCGCTGCAAATTTTGTTCCGTATCTTCTTCCAACAAGCGCGAGCGCGGCGGAGGAACCGGGCGCGCGACCGGTTTTTCCTCTTCGCCGGTCAGCGGCTTGATAAGCGCGTCAATCAGTTCGCGCACGAAGGGAACGCCGGAAACCGGATCCTTCCCTTCCACATATTCACGCAACCGCGCGGCGGCCATGCCGACGACGGGATACGGAGTGAAGCTGAATCGCAGCGGCATTCCGTGAGCCTGCAAATCGCGTCGAATATAATCGGAAAATCGTGCGGTGGTGATCGGCGCGGTGGGAATCGCCGAATCGTTTTCCAGCTTGCGGCAATGCTCGGCGACCGCCGAGGAGCAGCCGTCTCAACCGCCTACGCCGAATATTACGGCGTGGGCTTCGCGTTTGATTTCCGCCCACAAATCGGGCGAGTCCATGAACATGTTGCCTGGCTTGCGCTTCAGCACCATCCGGGTCGCGGGCATGTTGCGCGTGAACCAGCCTTGCAGCTCTTCGAGGAATTCGTAGCCGCCGGCGAAACCCACGTCCACCAGATAGACGGTTTTTCCTTCCAGCGTGTCGAGGCGGTGCGCCATCGACAGATACTTCTTGGTATCGACGGGCGAACCGAGCGGATCAAGCACAGTCTGCAACGCGCGATTCAAAGCGCTGTGGCTACTAGCGATCGCTTGCGCCATACATCACCTCCCAAGCAAGGCCGGCAAAGTAAGCGCCGACCACTTCGATGTTAACTCGATTCACTTAGGTCAGAGTGGAAATGTACAGGAGCGCCGAGGACTCAGCGCTTTTGCAGGACGCGCGGCTCCGGGGGCTCGGCGGCTCCGTGACGGACCAACGTTACGAATGCAGCGGCGGAGCGCGGCAACGTTCGATCGCGGCGATAGACGATTCCGAGCTCGCGGGAAATCTCCATGTCGGAGACAGGAACCAGCTTCACCTGCCCTGCGCGCAGTTCATCTTGCGCGAAACTTTCACTGATCAGCGAAACGCCGAGCCCGGCGGCCACGAATTTCTTGATCATGCCAACGCTCGCAAGCTCCATCGTGACGCGCAGTTGCGAGCGATAAGGACGAAATTGCTTGTCGAGCACCTGGCGCGTGAAGCCGGTTTTGGGGAAAATCAGCGGCTGCCCGGCAATGTCAGCGGTGCGCACGCTCTTAGAGGATGCGAGCGGATTCGAAGGCGCGGCCATAAGCATCAGGCGATCACGAAAAATCGGATGCACCTTCAAACTGGGCGATTTCACAGGCATGGTGACGATTCCAACGTCCACCGTGCCATCTTCCACTTTTTCCAGAACTTTGTGGCTGAAATTCCGGTAGATGCTGATTTGCACGGAAGGAAAGCGGCGGCTGTACTCCGCGAAAATATCCGGCAGTACGTAGAGGCAAGTGGCTTCGTTGGCACCGATAGCGAGAGTGCCGCGCGGTGTAGTCGCTTGATCGGCGACGGCGCGCAGTGATTCGTTGCGCAACGTGAGCAAGCGGTTGGCGTACTCCAGCAAAGTTTCGCCTGCGACGGTGAGCCGCACGGATTTGCCGACGCGATCGAAAAGCTTCTGCCCATATTCCTGTTCAAGTTGGCGAATTTGGGCGCTGACAGCCGGCTGGGAGCGGTAGAGTTTCTGCCCCGCGCGCGAAAAGCTGCCCTGCTTCGCGATTTCCAAAAAGGTTATGAGGTGGTCGAAGTCCATTTGCGGTGCTGCAGATTATAGCAAAGGTAGACGACAAATCATTATGGCAGGCACAACCCTGGGGTTGGTCGCGCCGAGGTAATTCACTGGGTAGGCTGGCGTGACCATTCCGCTCTCCGGGCAACGCTGGCTGCCCGGAGTTTTCATCGGCTCAGGATTTTGCCGCGGGGACGCGCTGTTCCGGGGTGCGCGTGGACGCGACGCTTCGGCGGCTGTCACTCGGGGAGGGGTTGCGCCATTCGCGGCCCTCGCGATGAAGCAATTCATCGGCCAGCGCCGGGCCCCAGGAGCCAGCGGCGTAGTTTGGGAAATCGCGTGGCGGAAGCGCAGTCCACACATCCAGGATCGGCTGGACGACGGACCAGCCGGCTTCGACCATATCGGCACGCTGGAAAAGCGTTGGATCGCCCATCATGCAATCGTAGAGCAGAGTTTCGTAACCGGTGGAAGGAGTGGTGCCGAAATAATCCGAATATTCGAAATCCATATTAACGGCGCCCAAGCTGACTACTGGACCAGGCACCTTTGCCTCAAAACGCAAAGAGATGCCTTCCTTCGGTTGAATGCTTATCACAAGTTCATTCGAGGGAATCTGCTCTACGCGCGTATCGCGGAACAGCACGAAGGGTGGGCGGCGGAAGCGAATCACGATTTCGGTGACGCGCTCGGCCATGCGCTTTCCGGTGCGAACGTAAAACGGAACGCCAGCCCAACGCCAATTATCGATATTCAGCGCAATCGCCACGTAGGTGGGCGTGTGCGAATCGGGCGCGACGTGCGGCTCATTGCGGTAAGCAGAAACATGCTTGCCATCGATGGCCCCATCGCCATATTGGCCGCGCACGGCATGATCCAGCACGTGTTCGGGGCTGAGCGACTGAATGGCGCGCAAGACTTTGGTCTGCTCGTCGTGCACCGCGTCCGCATCGAACGAGATCGGCGGCTCCATCGCCGTCAGGGTGATCAACTGGCAGATGTGGTTGGGCACCATGTCGCGCA
>JBOGNC010000271.1:0-5496 GCA_050747045.1 Candidatus Acidiferrales bacterium
CCGTATCAATGCGATCCATCATGTCTTCAAAAAGAATGAAAGCTTCTTTTTTGAATTCGACGAGCGGATCTTTTTGGCCGTAGCCTCGCAAGCCGATGCCTTCCTTCAGGTGGTCGAGAGTGAGAAGATGGTCCTTCCACTGCGCGTCGACGATGTCGAGAAGTATGTGGCGTTCAAGCCAGCGGAGCGTTTCAATGCCGAAGAGCTTTTCCTTCTCTTCGTAACGCTGAAGAATTTTCTCCAGCATAGTGTCGAGAAGCTGGTCGTGATTCAGGTCGAGCACTTCGAAGCCGGCGTTTTTCAAGTCCAAGCCAAACTGATTGAGGACTTCGTTGCCAAACTGCGCGATGTTCCACTGACCGGGGTGCTGTTCACGCGGGCAGTAGGTCTCGACAAGAGAATTGGAGATGGCCTCGGCGCGTTCAAGGACGAATTCTTTCTGGTCGCGGCCTTCCAGGAACGAGCGGCGCAGCGAGTAGACGGTTTCACGCTGCTTGTTCATCACGTCGTCGTATTCGAGCAGGTGCTTGCGGGCCTCGAAGTTTTGCGCTTCCACAGCTTCTTGCGCCGATTCAATGCGTTTGCTGATCAGGCGCGACTCGATGGGAATGCCTTCTTTCATGCCCAAGTGATACATGAGCGACTTCACGCGGTCACCGCCGAAGATGCGCAATAGATCGTCTTCGAGCGAGAGGAAAAAACGCGAGGCGCCGGGATCGCCCTGGCGGCCGGCTCGGCCACGGAGCTGATTATCGATGCGGCGCGATTCGTGGCGTTCGGTGCCGAGGATGTGCAGGCCACCCATGGCCACGACTTCATCGTGCTCGGCGCGGCACTGCCCTGAAAACTGATCGAAGATTGGCTTCCATTGGTCGAGGGGCACCTGAAAGATTTTGCCTTCTTGCTGGAAGAGCACCATGGCCGGGGCGGAAGCGCCGTTGGAACCTTTCGCGAGATTTTGGCCATCCGCTTGCGCGGCAGTGTGTCCATCCGGCTGCACTTCGGCGGCGGGTTGCAATGGATCGGCCTCGGGAGCATCGGCTTGCTGCGCGGTCTCCGCGGACTCCGGGCCGCCGATGACGGATTCGGCAGGCGCATACGGCATGGCGAGTTTGTTCTTCAGGCAGTACTCGCGCGTCATGGCTTCGGGATTCCCGCCCAGCAGAATGTCTGTGCCGCGGCCGGCCATATTGGTGGAAACGGTCACGGCCCCTTTGCGTCCCGCCTGCGCGATGATCTTGGCTTCGCGCTCGTGCTGCTTGGCGTTGAGCACTTGGAAGGGGATGCCCGCTTGTTTGAGGTGCTCGGCGATTTTTTCGGACTTCTCAATGGAGATGCTGCCGACCAAAACAGGCTGGCCGCTTTCGAAATACTGGCGGATGCCGGCGGCACGCGTGCCGTCTTCCTGAATAATTCCGTTTACGGCCGCTTCGAATTTTTCTGCCTCGGTACGATAGACGACATCCGGATGCTCGATGCGGATGAGCGTTTTATTGGTGGGGATCACGACGACATCGAGGCCGTAGATTTTGTGGAATTCGGGCGCTTCGGTCTCGGCCGTGCCGGTCATGCCGGACAGCTTTTTGTACATGCGGAAATAATTCTGGAAGGTGATGGTAGCCAGCGTCTGATTTTCGCGCTCAATTTTCACGCCTTCCTTGGCTTCGACAGCCTGATGCAAGCCATCCGACCAGCGGCGGCCGGGCATCTGGCGGCCCGTAAATTCGTCGACGATGACGACTTCACCATCTTTGACTACGTAATCGACATCGCACTGGAAGAGCGAGTGCGCGCGCAGGCCCTGATAAACATGGTGAATCGTCTCAAGATTGCCGGGGTCGTAGAGATTGCCCAGGTTCAGAAGTCGCTCGCATTTGGCCACGCCTTCTTCGGTGAGCGTGGCCGTGCGCATCTTTTCGTCAATGGTGTAGTCGATTTCGCGTATGAGCTTGGGAATGATTTTGTCGATGCGGTAGTACTTGTCAGTGGATTCCTCCGCGGGGCCGGAAATGATGAGCGGTGTGCGCGCTTCATCGATAAGGATGGAATCGACTTCGTCAACGATCGAGAACTGGTGGCCGCGCTGGACGCAGTCCTTCAGGTCGTACTTCATGTTGTCGCGGAGATAGTCGAAGCCGAACTCGTTGTTGGTGCCGTAGGTGATATCCGCGGCATAGGCGGCGCGGCGCTGAACATCGTCAAGATCGTGGACGATCACGCCGACCGTAAGGCCGAGTATTTTGTAAATGGGCGACATCCATTCGGCGTCGCGGCGAGCAAGGTAATCGTTGACGGTGACGATATGCACGCCCAAGCCGGCGAGCGCGTTCAGGTAGGCCGGCAGAGTGGCGACGAGCGTTTTGCCTTCGCCGGTTTTCATTTCGGCGATTCTGCCCTGGTGCAGGCTGATGCCGCCGATCAACTGCACGTCGAAATGACGCATTCCGAGAGTGCGGCGGCCCGCTTCGCGGACCAGCGCGAACGCCGGAATGACAGCCGGCTCGATGGCGGCGCGGAATTTGTCCTTGTAGGCGGGATCGTCGCGTTCCAGGCCTTCGAGTCGCGACTGCACTTCGGATTTCAGCTCGACGGTACGGGCGCGGATGCTCTCGTCCGAAAGTTGCTTCATTTCGGGTTCCAGCGCGTTGATGGCTTCTACCGTCGGCTGAATGCGCTTGATGTCGCGCTCGTGCTTGGTGCCGATAAAGAAAGATATGAAGCCATCTACAAGTTTTTCAGCATCCATACCAGGTAAGTTGAAAGACCCTTTCCCTCAGATTCCCGGACGAAGCTTGGCGAATTTAGCCGGAAGGCCGATTCCCATCCATTGTAACTACTCGCGAGCCGCTCTGCCAGTTGCAGCAGCACACGCCAAGATGCACCAGAATCAGGCTAGCACGAAGCGGGCGCGTTTGTCTCACGCGCGTGATGGTGCAGTTCAGCGCGGGTCGGCCGGATTGGGATGCCGCACCAACACTCGCGAGGGCGGTGATATTCCGAGCGTGCGACCACGCTGGATTTGTTATAGTGCCGTGCAAAATGTGGGAGTGAGACAAAGTCTGTGGCGGAGGATGGGCCATGGCTGAAAAGCTGGAGCGGAGTGGGATATCCGCAGAGCGGGTGCAGCATCTAAAAGCGGTGATCGAAGATGACGTGCGCCGAGGGCGATATTTCGGAGCCGTGGTTGTGGTGGCGCGGCACGGAGTGGTGGCCTTGCACGAGGCCATTGGGCACATCGATTCAAAGCGCGACCGCCCGCTGAAGAAGAATTCCGTCTTCAATATTTTTTCGACGACCAAGGCGCTGACGAACGTGCTGGTGTTCCGCGCCATCGAACGCGGCGATCTCGCCTTGACCACACGCGTTTCCGAAATTATTCCGGAATTTTCGGGCGGCTGGCGGGAAAAGATTACGGTGTACCACCTGTTGACGCACACTTCCGGGCTGCCGAGCGTATTCACTCCGAAGCCGGGTATGTACATCGATCATTTGGACGAAATCATCGAGGCGATTTGCAAATACCTGCACTCAATCGAAGAGCCGGGGAAGCTTGCGACTTATGCGCCGATGGCCGCGCACGCGTTGATGGGCGAAATGTTGCGGCGCACGGATGCGAAAAAACGCCGCTACCGCAAAATCGTAGACGACGATCTGCTTGGCCCGCTGAAGATGAAGGACACGTCGATTGGCGTACGTGCGGATTTGCGCGCGCGCAAGGTGGTTCCTATATTTCTCGACCGGTCGCCTATCGATCATCTGGGGCATAGTAACCTGGGGCCAAACGGCGCATTCGAAGAACAAGATTCGGAGATGCCGTGGGTGGGCGCGGTGACCACAGCAGGCGATCTTTTTCGGTTTGCGGAGATGCTGCGACGGGGAGGGGAACTGGATGGCGCGCGCATCGTCTCGCCGCGAATTGTGGACATGGCAACGCGGAATCAGACCGGTGAGCGTCCCAATGAACTCTTCAAGCCGCTGGCGATCATGCGCGGATGGGAGACTTCTCCGGCGTATTTGGGCATCGGTTTCTTCCTGCGCGGAGAAGCGATTTGCCACCATCACTTTGGGTCGATGACCTCACCGCGAACATTCGGCAATTTCGGCGCCGGCAGTTCGTTGTACTGGGTCGATCCCCAACTGGATATGACCTTCGTGCTGGTCTCGGCCGGCGTAATGGAAGAGTCGCAGAATATCGAGCGATGCCAGCGGCTTTCGGATATTGCCGTATCTGCGGCGAGCTGATTCGTCGCCATCGGCCCTATACCGGTCCCTGACATTCGGCATTGGACAGGAGTTTTTGACATGCGAGTACCGCCCGGCGTAACGCCGCAGGATTTTTCCACCGCGTTGGAGCAATTTTCGAAAGCGGTCGGTCCCGAATGGGTGTTTTCGACGGAAGCGGATGTGAACATGTACCGCGACGCATATTCGCCTTTCTGGCACGAGCCGCAGGACCCCGTTCCGTCTGCGGCGGTAGCGCCGGACAACGTCGAGCAAATCCAAGCGGTGCTGCGAATCGCGAACCAGTACAAGATTCCGCTGTGGACGATTTCGACCGGGAAAAATCTGGCGTATGGCGGATCGGCGCCGCGGCTTTCAGGCAGCGTGGTGCTGGACCTGAAGCGCATGAACCGCATTCTGGAAGTAAACGAAGCGAACGCGTACGCGCTTGTCGAACCCGGCGTGAATTATTTCGATCTGTACCGCTACATTCAGGAGCGCGGGCTGAAGGTGTGGATCGATCCGCCCGATCCGGGATGGGGAAGTCCGATGGGGAACTCGCTCGAGCGCGGCGGCGGGCGCACTCCGATGCGCGACCATTTCGCCTCGGTTTGTGGAATGGAGGTGGTGCTGGCGAATGGAGAGGTGGTGCGCACGGGGATGGGCGCGCTGCCCACCGCGAAAACCTGGCAGCAGTACAAATACGGGTTCGGGCCTTACGTGGACGGGATTTTCTCGCAATCCAATTTCGGCGTGGTTACGAAGATGGGCGTCTGGCTGATGCCCGCGCCGGAAGCATACCGCGACGGAACCGTGATGGTGCAGAAACACGACGATTTGATCCCATTCGTCGAAATCCTCTCGAACCTGATGAATTCGGGAATCGTGCGCGGGACCATGCTTCTGGAAAGCCCGTTGCTGAATTATCGCGTTTCGCAAGGCGGAGGCGTGCTGGACGTGCCGGGCGGACCGAGCGTCGCGGAAATGGACAAGCTCGGCGCCGACAAGGGATTGGCCTACTGGAGCGCGGAGCTGCACTACTGGGGGCCGCGGAAAATCATCGACGCGCAGTGGGAATACACGCAGGAGAGGTTTTCAGCAATTCCCGGCGCGAAATTCAAGGACGGACGCCACTACACGTTTCCGCTTACGCCCCAAGAACTCGAAAACGCGCCGCAGATTGCGCTGGGCGTTCCCAGCCTTTCGATTTTCAGCATGTTGCAATCGACGGCCGGCCATCTGGATTTCTCTCCGATAGTGCCGATGGACGGGCAA
>JBOGNC010000272.1:0-5449 GCA_050747045.1 Candidatus Acidiferrales bacterium
GCCGGCCGGAGGCAGTCTTGGCCAGCGACGCTTCGCGCTGCTTCGATTGGCGGTACTCCACGATGTGGCGAGCCTTGGCCTCGTCAGCCACCTGGAATTGATCACCCGCTTCCGGCACTCCCTGCAATCCGAGAACTTCCACGGGAGTAGCCGGCCCCGCCTGCTTGATCGGGCGGCCGCGATCGTCAAACATGGCCCTCACTTTGCCGTAGACTGCTCCGACGATGAACACGTCACCCACGTGCAGCGTGCCATTTTGCACTAGCACGGTAGCAACCGGGCCGCGGCCTTTGTCCACCCGCGATTCGAGCACCGTACCACTGGCGGGGGCATCGGGATCGGCTTTGAGTTCGCGCAAATCTGCGACCAGCAAAATCATCTCGAGCAAGCGCGGCAGGTTCTTTTTCGTTTTCGCGGAGACATCCACCATCACCGTCTCGCCGCCCCACTCCTCGGGCATGAGACCGCGATCGGCCATTTGGCGCTTCACGCGCTCCGGCTGCGCGTCGGGCTTGTCGATTTTGTTGACAGCTACGATGATGGGCACACCGGCGGCTTTTGCATGGGCGATGGCCTCTTCGGTCTGCGGCATCACGCCATCATCCGCCGCTACGACCAGCACGACGATGTCCGTAACCTTCGCGCCGCGCGCGCGCATGCGCGTGAAGGCTTCGTGGCCTGGCGTATCGATGAACACGATCCGGCGTTCGCCTAGGCGCGACTCGTACGCGCCGATGTGCTGCGTGATTCCGCCAGCTTCGCCCGCGGCCACTTCGGTTTCGCGAACGGCGTCGAGTAAGCTGGTTTTACCGTGATCGACGTGACCCATGACCGTGACCACGGGAGCGCGCGGCAACTGATTGCCAGTACGTTCCTCGCGAACTTTTTCTTCCTGGACCAACTGCTCTTCGAACGTGACCACTTTCACGATGCCATTGAAAGACTCGGCAAGGCTGGTGGCCGTGGCAACGTCCAGCGCCTGGTTAATGCTGGCGAACATCCCGCGATCGAGCAGCGTCTTCAGCAAATCCTTGGCGCGGATGCCGAGCTTCTCCGCGAGGTCGCGGATGGTGATGCCTTCGGTAACTACAACATCGCGCGGCTCGCGTTGAACGGGAGCGATAGGCTCTGCCTGCCCGACTCCGCGCGCTCCAGCTGCGCCGGGGCGTGTGCGTACCGGATGCAGCCTGCGCTCGCCCTCCGCGAATCGCTTTTCGATCGTCGGACGCCCGCGCGAGGCGGGAGGTTTGCGCGCATACAGCGGCTTGCCAGGTTCAGCCTTCGGAACTCCCCCTACTCCGCCAGGGCCACCTGGGCGAGGGCCTCCCGGACGCGGCCCACCCGGACCTTGTCCCGGACGTCCCGAGCCAGGGCGCTGCGGATACCTTCCCGGAGGTGCCGATCCCGGGCGTGGGGCCCCGCCGGGCCGCTGTTGTCCAGGGTATTGTCCCGGAGCTGCCGCCGGTCGTATGCCTTGCGGCGCGCCTGGACGACTCTGAAGCGGTTGACCGGGCCGCACTGGCGGCCGTTGGCCCATAGGCGGCTGCCCGCCGGTGGGTCGCGAGGGCACGGTGCCAGGTCGCGGCGGCGCACCTGCCGGACCAACGCCGGGGCGATGCGCAGGTTGTCCCGTTTGCGAAGCGGCTGTTGAAGGTGCTGCTGCTGGGCCCTGCTGAGCAGGAGTTGTCGGATGGCTGGAATGCCCTGGTGTCGGAGTTGCTCGCGACCTGACCGCGGGAGCACCGGGTCTCGAAGTCGCCGCCGGAGCTGACGTCGCAGGCGTCGCAGGCCTCGCAGCTGCAGGTGGAGTCGGAGACGGGTGCCCCTGAGCAGCTGACGGAACAGCCGCGGGACGGACAGGCGCAACTGTTGGCACCGCAGGACGAGCCGCACCTGCTGCGGGAGCAGGCGCGGTGTGAGCCGGGACCGCTGCCGCATTCGGAGTCGCCGCTGGACGGGGCGTCGCCACCGGCGCGTTTGCCGCAGCGATGGGAGCGGGCCTCGCTGGCTTCTTGGCAGCGGATTTCGCCGCCTCGGCGGCGGCTTCCTGGTCAGCCAGTTGGTGAAAATGCTTGCGTGCCAATTCGGCGTGCTCGATATCCAGCGAGCTCGAGTGTGTCTTCTTCTCGGTGACGCCAATTTCCGGCAGGAAGTCGATCAGCACTTTGGCCTTGATCTCTAGTTCCCTAGCCAGTTCATTAATCCGAATCTGATTCGAGTCTGTCATTCGCTCCTAGCTCTGCTTGAAAAAACGATCCATTTTCGCGGCGAGTCGACAATGCGACGCCGAGCTACTTTTCTGAGCCATCCTCCGCAGCCGGGGCCTCTTGCTCGCCAGCCGCGTCCGTTTTGCCGGCACTTTGATCTTGTGGCACGGCGTCCGCCTGCTCGGCGGGCGGCGCTTCCACTTTGGTAATCAATTCAGTTTCGGCGGGCGCGGCGCCGTCAGATTCGCCAGCCAAGGATTCGCCCGCTCCTGTTCCGTCGATCCCCGGCTCAACCTGTACGGTTTCTTCGGAAGCTTCGGAGACTGCTTCCGGCATTTCGCGTTCAACGGCTGCTTCGGAACTGGCCGCCTCGGACGCTGCCGCGGACTGTGCGTCCAATGCCTCGAAATACGCCGCGACGGACTGGTGAATTTTCTCTACCATTTTCTCACCGATGCCCGGAATTTCAACGAGCTGTTCGGGAGTCATGTCCGCGAGCTTTTCGATTGAAGTAATACCGGCCGCTTCCAGCTTTTCGATGGTTTTCGGCCCCACGCCAGCCAGTTCGGTGAGCGACGTGCCCGGGGACGTGAGGGCGGTCATCTGAGCTTCGATTTCGCGCCGCTTTTCTTCCTCGCTCTTGATGTCGATGTTCCAGCCAATCAGCTTGCTGGCCAAGCGCACGTTTTGGCCCTTTTTGCCGATGGCCAGCGACAGTTGGGTATCTTCCACGATCACTTCGAGGCGCTTTTCCTCGGGCTCGACGATCTGCACGCGCGTCACTTTCGCCGGGCTCAGTGCCTTTTGCGCGAACGCCACGGTCTCTTCGCTGAACGGGATGATGTCGATCTTCTCGCCGCGCAGCTCGCGAATGATGGACTGCACGCGCATACCCTTCATCCCCACGCAAGCGCCCACGGGATCCACGTCCTTGTCGCGGCTTTCAACCGCGATTTTGGTGCGCTCGCCAGCTTCGCGAGCCACGGCGCGAATTTGCACCGTGCCGTCGTAGATTTCCGGAACTTCCATTTCGAACAGCCGCTGCACCAGGATGGGATCAGCGCGCGAAACCACAACCTGCGGGCCTTTGGCTGCGCGCTCCACCGCGCGAATTGTAGTGCGCAGGCGGTCGCCGATATTGTAAGCCTCCAAGCGCGATTGTTCGCGCTTCGGCAGACGCGCTTCGGTGCGCCCTAGATCCACGATCAGATCAGGACCCTCGGTGCGCTTCACCACGGAATTCACCAGTTCGCCGACGCGCGTGTGGTACTCGTTGTAAACCGTGTCGCGTTCGGCTTCGCGTACTTTTTGCAGGATCACCTGCTTGGCAGTCTGTGCAGCGATGCGGCCGAGCACGTCGGTTGGCTTCGTGCGCGCGATTTCGCCGCCAACTTCGATAGCCGGATCGACTTTCCGGGCATCGGCTATAGAGATTTCGCGAAGCGGGTCGGCGACCTCATCAACCACGGTCTGCACCGAAAACACGTCCACGTGACCGGTTTCGGCATTGAATTTGGAACGGAGATCTTCTTCCGTGTGGTAGTACTTGCGCGCCGCCACCACCATCGCGTCCTCGATGGCCGCAACGATGATCTCCGGTTCGATATGCTTCTCCCGGCTGATCTGCTCGATTGTCTGGAACAGCAGACTGGCCATGCCCGTGTCTCCCTGGACCCCTAAAGCTCCACCACCAAATTAGCTTTGCGAATGTCGGCAAACGGTACCGACAGTTCGCGATCTTTAACAGCCAATTTCACGTTACCGTCGGTGTAGCCCGCCAGCCGACCTTCTAGAAATTTCTGATTCTCGATCGGCTCGTTCACCCAGATGCGCGCCAAGCGCCCGGCGAACCGCTGATAATCCGCGGCTTTGAGCAGCTTGCGATCGAGCCCCGGCGAACTGATCTCCAGCGTGTAACCCGGCCCCGGTACCAATTCCTCGACATCGAGGATCACGCTCAGTTGCTGGCTAACGCGCTCGCAATCATTATGGCTGATTCCGGCGTTGCTTTCCGGATTCGACGGATCGGGCACGCGGTCGATATAGACCCGCAGGAGCCGCTGCTTGCCGATCTTCCACTCCACGTCGAATATTTCGAGGCCCTCCGAACGCGCCACCCGCTCGGCAGCCTCGCGTATCTTTTCCAGATCCATGGTCTTCCCGGGGCCGTACTTCGCCCCGCCGGGACCGCCGCTCCATCGCTGGCATTTTCGCCCAACAAAAAAGTGGGCTCGCGCCCACTGTTTTGTGCGACCCAGTCTCGAAGCTCCTTCAGTATAAACGCCGGGGCGGGTTGAACGCAAGGCGCTTGCAAAAGGCGTAAATTGACGCGCTCGTGGCGGGGCGAAGGTCGTTCTGCTAAGATCGCCGCCATGAGCTCCTCGGCGCCCCGCTACCCCAAAGCGCAGAGCGATTTGGACGCCCGGCAGATGCCCGGCGCAGGTTTGCGGTTGAATGAGCTGGTCGAGCGCTACCTCGCTGCCAGCGACGGATACGCAAAACTCGTCGCGCTTTCCGCATTAGGGCTTTCGCACGCAGTTACGGAAAGCGCGCTCAGCCAATTCGACGAGGATTACAACATCTCCCGCTATTTTCACTTCCGCAATGATTCCGGCGAAAGTTTTCAGATCAACGGATTCCCGCAGACGCACGTCTCGATCGACGCCGGAATTCAGTCCATCCTCTGACCTCTGACCGGCAATTCCAGCGTTGCAGCGGACGCACGCCGCGGGAACCGCTCTACGTTACGCTGCGTCAGGCAGTCTGCGCTCGACGCGCTTGCTTGGCCATGGCCTCGCTAGCACGCTTTTCCATTTCGGTTGGCGCGACGTCCTCAATGTGCTGCGCCAACGACCACGAATGGCCGAACGGATCAGTTAGCCGGCCATAGCGGTCGCCCCAGAACATATCCTCGAGGGGCTGTATTGTCTTCGCACCGGCGGAGAGAGCCTGCTTGAAGGTCGCGTCCACGTTGTCAAGATAGAGGAAGATGCTGACGGTTGACGCGCCCAGCGACTGGGGCGTGCGAAGCTCACCGGCAGATGAGGCTGCGCTTAGCATGATGATGGAATCGCCGATCTTGATTTCTGCGTGAGACACTTTTCCGTCCGGGCCGTTCATGCGCATCACTTCCTTGGCGCCGAATGCGCGCTTGTAGAAGTCGATCGCTTGCGCGCCGTCCTGAACCGCGAGGTACGGCGTGGCTGTGTGAAAGCCCTCCGGGATCGGGTTTACGTGCTTAG
>JBOGNC010000273.1:0-5435 GCA_050747045.1 Candidatus Acidiferrales bacterium
CTCGGATACCCGTTGATCGGGTACATTGGGCCGCGTGGACCGGGGAAGCTCAAGAGCACATAAAGATCGTTGCTCTCTCCCCGATTAAACGAGAGCGTGAAGTCCCCTTCTTTGATGGAGGGAATCGACGGCTGATAGAACGAATCCTGGCTCGTGGACTTCGCTCGAAGCGACTCCTGCGTGAGGCAGTAGTGGCCGCGCGCGGCCAGCCGCCACAGAACCGGGAAGAAGGGGCGAAGAGCACGGTTCACAGCGTCGGCTGCGGGGAGCTTTTCGTCCTCCAGCAGGATAAGCAGATTGCGTCCCGCAAGAAACGTGTCCCACTTTACTGCCGGATCGCTGAGCCGCTTACGAGTCTCGGACACGGTCTTGCGGATCGTATCTGAAGTGGCACGCTCCGAATCGTCTATTCCCTTCGCCTTCGCAGGACGACACTCGGAAGGCAGGTTGCTCACGTAATACGAGTCCCGCGAGGAAGTGCGTTCCGTCCGCAATTCGTAAACTGCAAGAAATGCGTCTAACACGCCGATGAGTGACTCGTTGGAGACGGGATTGGGCGTCCTTTCGGTATAGGCTTCGAGCCCCTTCTGCACGAAGTGGGCGAGCAGTATCCACTCTGCTCTCGATAAAATATGCTGCGCCTCGCCTTTCCTGCGAATCTCGAGAAGTGTCTCTGTCGGTTTGGCCATCAAGTCCGCGACTTCAAACCTGTCCTCGCGAGCAGACTCTAGGAGTTGCTTGGCGACTTCCGAAGTCGAAACACTGTCGCCCTTTTTCGAGGACATCAGTTGCTTGGCACGCTCCAGACGTGCATACAGAGCGTCGCTGATGCGGAGGGACAGAGTTTGTCCCTGTGAGGACTTCTCGGGCTTTTGCAGCTTCTCGGGCATGCGGGCTACCTCCTCATTCCGACCGTAGGATGCAACCTTCTCTGATATGGTTGCATCTTTACAATACGTTTGCAAACATCTTATGATGTCGTGGACAGAGAGTCAAGTTGAAAATTGAACCGGGGGAACAAAGGGAAAGGGGCAATGAAACACCGCAGTACCCAACTCGGCGTGCGCAAGAACCCAGACTCGCCAAGAGTGCATGGCTTGCGCCTCACAGTAAGTCCGTCCGCAAGATCGAAAGAACTGTCTCGAAAGTTGCCGGAAGTTCCGGGGTCGCCGTCAGGGGTCTCCACAAGTGAGGTGCCTAGCCCTCGTCTCTCGGAAACCGCTAATGAAGTCACAGAGGAAGAAAGCCAAGAAGGGCAATTCCTCACTGTTCAAGAAGTAGCAAAGCTTCTACGCGTCCCCGTCTCTTGGGTTTACGGACGTACTCGAAAACGATCTTTAGAACGATTGCCGGGCTATCGGCTTGGGAAGTATTGGCGCTTCCGCGAGGGCGAAATCCTCGCTTGGGTGAAATGTCAGCGCGAAGGGTACCATGCCGTTTGACTCCAGAGGTACACTCAAAGCTGACATAGGAAAAGGCAGGCGAGCCAACCTCAGAATAGAGAGGAGAAAAATGGCTCGTTGCCAGTATCAGAATGGTTGTCTTTTTATTCGCGGCAAGCGTAGGAAAATGTGGGTTGCGCGGTGGAGGGAAGACGTGATCCTCGCTGATGGATCGGCCAGCCGAGTAATGCGTTCGGTTGTGCTCGGGCCTGTAAGCGAGATCGCAGGCCGCCGTGAAGCTCGCAGACTTCTGGACGCTCGCCTCAACCCAATCAATCAAGGGCAGTACCGCCCGGAAGCCACGATGTTATTCTCGAGGTTTGCTACAGACTGCTTCGAGCCGGGATTATTGCCGACACTCAAGTTTGCTACGCAAAAGATATACTCGTTCCTCTTGCGGAAGCACTTGACCCCACGGTTCGGTGACTATCGCCTATGCGACATATCCAGAGCTGAAATCCAGAAGTATCTTCTGGAGAAACTCAAGCAAGGATTTGCATGGGAGACCACCAACCATCTACGCAACTTAATGAGCAAGGTTCTAGGGACCGCCGTCAGTTGGAATTACCTGACGGACAATGTCGTTCGTGGCGTCAAGATGCCTGAGCGCTCATTGAAGCGTCCTCATCAGTTTCTCAATGCGGATGAAGTGAAACGACTCATTGCAGCCTGTACCGAGCCGACTCGCAGCATCGTAGTGATTGCAACCATGACCGGACTGCGGATTGGTGAGATTCTCGCGCTGCGGTGGGGACGCATAAACTTCATTGGAGAAACGCTGGTGGTTGCTGAAACTTGTTTCATGGGACGCTTCGGTACGCCAAAAACTCGGGCAAGCAGGCGGGAAATTCCGTTGTCGCCCGCGGTGGTGGAGGCGTTAAAGGCTCGCTACTCTCGCTCGGCGGATCGTTCTCCTGAGGCACTGGTTTTTGCCACTCGGCACGGTGGTCCCTTGGTGTCAAACAATCTGCGGAGGAGGGGGCTGCAATCCGCGTGCAAACGCGCAGAACTGCCACGAATCAATTGGCACGCTCTTCGCCATACACACGGCACGCTATTGCACGTGCAAGGAACACCTCTGAAAGTAGCTCAGGCACAGCTCGGGCATTCTCACATGGCGACAACTCTCGAAGTGTACACGCACGCCAGTGTGATCGCTCAGCGAGAGGCTGTGAACCTACTCGACGAGCAAGTGTTCCCAAGTGTTCCCAAAAACGCCGAAGAAAGTAGCAGTACAGTGGAGGTCGTTTCGCCAACTAATTGAATTTCCAAGATTAAGTGGCGCGCCCGGGGAGACTCGAACTCCCGACCCTCTGCTTAGAAGGCAGACGCTCTATCCAACTGAGCTACGGGCGCTCGATTGATTTTAGACCTTTGCGGTTCCGCCACATACGATTGTTCTTATCCGAACGTCACACCCACTTATCGATCGAGAAGCTCCTACCATGGCTGAAGTTAGCCACTTGCGACACTGGATCCGTCGAGCCGCCAATCACTACGATGCTGATGCGTTCCCGGCTCGGGAATTTCGGAATCACTGCATCGTCCGGCAGCTTGTACCATGTGGCAAACGGCTCCGTGCCCTTCAGCGCCTGGCCATATTCGAAAAGGTAAGACCAGTTTCTGTCGCGGTAATCCTTCGCCGTTTGCGTCGTGTTCTTGTAGAAATAATCGATCAGCTTTTCCTTCGTGTCGTAGCCCTGCTCCTTCAGGCTTTGTGCGCAGATCGGCTCGCACAGCAGCAAGGCGCCGAAAAAGCCGGTGAAGTCGTAGAAGAGATCGACGTATTGCTCATCGAAACGCGGAGTTCCACCCACGCCGCTGCCCTTCCCCACCTGCCCGGCGGAGATGCTGTTTCCCGCGAACATGCTCACCACGTTCTCTTGCTTTTTGAAGCCGTGCTGCACGTGGAACGGCTCCCACGGACTAGCTTCTTCGTTTTCCGCCATGATGAGGTTGATGTAATTGAGCGTGTTCCCCATGTCGCCCATATACGTTTGGCCGGGAATGCCGGCATTTCCCAAATTCTTGGAGATCAGAGTCCAGGCGCGGCCAATGGTTGCGTTTGCCTGCGCGAATGGGCCCAGCGCTCCGATGCCGGAGTTCAAGTTGAGCTTACTGCGAACAGGCCCGTTGATCAGAGCGCCGTAGGCAAGGTCATTCGTGGAGCTGATCAGCGAAATGTATCCAGAAGAGGCGATAGTCAACAGAACCGGCATGTACTCCGGCCTTGCACCGGCCATCACCGCGCTGATCGCCACGTGCCGCACAGTGAAAGTCCAAGCTTCCAACGCGTTGGTTCCACCTGCGGCTGCCAATTTGCCCACCACTTCATCGGGATGGTGGCTCGTGCCTTTCAACATTTCGTCGACGGCTTCCTCTGTGGGAATGATAATGGGGAGGTAATCCGTATAGCCATTGTTGCGATAGAATTCCTGCAGGTTTTTCGGCGTATCCGCGTCGAACTTCTCCGGTCCCACCGAAGGCGTTTCTTTCCCGGTTCTTTTATCAGCTGCGGTGAGCGGTTGCGTCAGAGCATTGATGACTTCCTGCATCATCGGTTTTTCAGTGGCTGGATCGGGACCGTTCATGTAGGCCCAGAGCTGGTCCGGAGATTTCCCCCATACGGGGTGCGGCGAGAACACGAGCCGCAGAGTCGGCATCCCGCGGTGCGCGGCGTTCAACTTACACTCTTGCTCGAACGCTACCGTCACTATCGGGCAAGTCGGAACCCCCATCTTCTCAAGCGTAACGCAGTGACCAACGGTCGCTGGGGCGCACGAGCTTCAATGACCGACTCCCATGATGACGACGGCACCCGCTGCCTTTACCTCCGCCCACAATTTCGGATCATCCTGCGGATAGTCGCCCGCCTTGCGCCGATAGATTGTTTTAACGCTGGGCATGTGGTCGTGGAACCAGCGCTGCATCTCCTGGAAAAAGACGTTGCCGTTATTAAACCCGATGTCCACCATGTAAATGGTCTTGCCGTCGAGGGAGCTGAAGTCCGGCCGCCGCGGTGCCATGGGCAGTAGCGTGATCGCTGGTGGCATGCCCTTGGGATTCAAGCCGACCACCTTGTACTCTGCGCCACTCGCCGTTCCATGCGCCGCTTTGGCGTTTGCCCTTGATCCCGCCAAAAGCGCCGGCGACATTCCCAGAGCTTGCAACAACCTTCTTCGATTGATTTTCATCCACTCCTCCTCTATTGAGCGGCGCCATTGTAGCCATCAGCCCACCCGAAACGCAATTTAGAGTTTTAATTTCCTACCAGTAACGGAGGCGGACGAAGTTCGATGCAAGCCTAATTGAAGCGTCTTGCACTTAGAAGAGAGTCACGCCAGCGCTCGTCTGTATATCTTGATCGCTTTGGTGTGCGATAATCAGACGCTGACATGAGTGGCTGGCTCACGATTGTCATTTTCGCCGTTGCTTACCTAGCGCTGATAGGCTGGATATTGCCTCGCTTGGGCGTGCCCACTTGATTCGCCGATACTTGCAAAATCGCGTCGCGATTTAAGAGAACGACTGGCAAGGGCGAACACGCTGCAGCCGTCCCCGCAAAGACTTCGCGTTCCGCTTAACGTGCGGATCGCCGCTGTCTACCTCTCGCGAAGCACTCTAGCGCAATGAAGAATCCCAAAAGAAGCCTCTCGCCTTTGGGGCTTGCGCGTTCATTCGTCGAACATTTCGCGGAGTTTCTACACGGTCGTCAATTGTGCGTAGTCGCGCATTCCTGGCAGTCTTTCTAACGAGCCGTTGGAAAGCTCCGTATCCCAATGCCTCCCGGATAGTGCACTTAGATTTCCGCTCCGGCGCTTCGGAACTCGTCCGCGCCCGCTGCGATTTTTTTCAGCGTCTTCACTGCGCTCTGCTCCAGTTCTCGCTGTCAGAACGTCACGTGCGACTTCGTCGCGTCGATTCCCTATCGTCTTCGCGTGAATACTTGGACGACACGTAGACCGTCCCACCCCTGTTCTCACAATCACTGTT
>JBOGNC010000274.1:0-5433 GCA_050747045.1 Candidatus Acidiferrales bacterium
GCCGGGCGATTTGTTCGAGCATGTGATCGAAAAATCGGACGCCGGTGGCAATGCGCGACCTACCGCGGCCATCAAGGTCGAGCCGCAGGCGAATGTCGGTTTCCTTCGTGGCGCGCCGCAGTACGGCAGTTCTCATAGGAGCGCTTTCAATTCGCGCAGCAGGCGCCGAGTCTGCGGAAGCGTTCCAACTGTGATTCGCACGTAGCCCTCGCCGCTGAAATCGCCGGAGCGATCGCGCACGAGAATTCCTTTGCGTTCGAGCGCAGTGACGATCCGCTTCGCCCGGTCGCCGAAATAGGCCAGCACGAAATTGCCGGCGCTTGGAAAAGAGCGCACCTCCAGCCGAGCCATGCCAGTCTGCAGCTCTTTACGCCCGCGAATCACCTCGCGTACCGTTTGCGCGATAAACGCCCGGTCCTGCATCGCCGCATCCGCCGCGGCCAGCGCCGCGGCGTTTACCGGATACGGAGACTGCGCCTTGCGCATCTGTGCCGCCAGCTCGCGATGCACGAATAGACAGCCTATGCGCAGGCCGGCCAACCCGCAGGTTTTCGAAAACGTGCGCGTGACGATCAAATTCTTGTGCCTGCGAATCCATGGAATCACAGAAACGCCCGAAAATTCGAAGTATGCTTCATCGATCACGACCATTGTTCGCGGCGCGGCTTGTACGATGCGCGGCAATTCGCGTGCTGAAAGCAGGTTGCCCGTCGGGCTATTCGGATTGGGAAGAAAGAAGACACGCGGACCGCTGCGCAACTCCTGCAGCACCTGTTGCCACGGAAAACGCATCTCGCCGTCATATCGGAGGGCCAGCACCCGCGCGCCGGCCAGCTCGGAATAGAAGCGGTACATCGCGTAAGTCGGCTCAACTAGCAGCACTCGGTCGGCAGATTCAACGAATGTATTGACCACCAAACTCAGTGCGTCGTCCGTGCCATTCGTCAGCAAAAGCTCATCCGGACGAACGCCGAAGTGTCGCGCAGCATGTTTTCGGATAGTCTCCTGCTCGGGATAAGCGGAAATCGAGGCGGCACTGAGCTTTGCCAGGGCGCGCCGCACGGCCGGCGAGCAACCGATGGGGTTTTCGTTGAAATCCATGCGCAGCTTGTCCGTGCGCCCTTCGAGCGGTGGATGATATGGCCGCATTTGCTCCACAGACTTGCGTACCGCGATAGCGGAGTTCACTTGCGCACCTCCACCGAGCGCTCGTGAGCAACTAGCCCCTCGCCTCGCGCAAATTCCTCAGCCACGGGAGCGAGTCTGCGAAAGCCCGCTCGCGACACTTCCTGCACGCTGACGCATTTCACGAAATCCGCTGCCGAAAGCCCTCCGCGCGCGCGCGCGACGCCCCCAGTCGGCAGCACGTGGTTCGTGCCACTCGCATAGTCACCAAACGTCTGGGCGCTATACTCGCCGAGAAACACGCTTCCGGCCGAATCGAAACGCTTCCAATCGCCGCGCTCACCTTCGGGCAAGCTCAGATGTTCCGGCGCGAAGCAGTTAACGAATTCCAGCGCGGCTGCGGGCCGTCCCGCCACGAGGACAGCGCCATTGTGATCCAGCGAACGACGCGCGAGATTCGACGCAGGTAGCGCCGCAAGCTGATTTTCGATTTCGCCCGCCACTTCACGCGCAAGGCGCGGCGAAGTGGTGACAAAGAGCGACACGGCGTCCGGATCGTGCTCGGCCTGAGCGATCAAATCCGCGGCAATAAATCGCGGGTTTCCGCGCGCTGCCAGCACCACCGCTTCCGTCGGGCCAGCGAGCATATCGATGGCGCAATCAGCGTTCACGACCTGCTTGGCCGCTGTGACGTAGCGATTGCCCGGCCCGCAGATTTTGTCCACGCGCGGGATCGAGCGCGTACCGTAAGCGAGCGCCGCAATGGCTTGTGCTCCGCCGATCCGCGCCACCGAACGAACGCCCAATTCATTTGCCGCAGCCAGCAGCGCCGAGCTCGGCTGAGGGCTGACCACGACGATGCTTTTTACGCCTGCTTGTTGCGCGGGAATCACGGTCATCAGCAGCGTGGAAACCAGCGAAAATCGCCCCCCCGGCAGGTAGCATCCGATCGACTCAATCGGGCGGACACGCTGCCCAGCACGGACTCCCGGCTCAACCTCAATCGTCCACTCCTGCGGCAACTGGCGGCGCGCAACGGCTCGGATATTTCGCGCTGCATGGCGGATCGCAGCGAGAAAATCGCGTGAAACGCACTTGCGCGCTTTTGCGATTTCCGCATGCGATACCCAAACTGTTCGCGGCGTTAGCGCTACTTTGTCCAGCCGCTTCGTCCACGCAAACAGCGCCGCATCGCCTCGCCGTCGCACGTCCTCCACGATGCGCCGCGCCACGCGCTCTGCTTCGCGGCCGCTCGCGCGTCGCGAAGTCAAAAACCTTTTTCTGGTCGAATCCGTCAGCGGCAAGATGCGCATCAGTAGACGACCTTGTTCAGCGGATATTCCACGATGCCTTCCGCTCGCGCCGCCTTCAGTTTTGGAATCAATTGCCGCACGGTTTTTTCCTCGATAATCGTGTTGATAGCCACCCAGCCAGGATCGCTCAAGTGCGCCACTGTAGGATTTCGCAATGCCGGCAGCGCAGCCAGAACGTTCTCGAGATCGCCATCGCGCACATTCATCATCAGGCCCACGCGGTTGTACGCCTTAATCGCTCCTTCGAGCAGCATGGCGATGTTGCTGATCTTCTCCCGCTTCCACAAATCGTTCCATGCGCTGCGATTGGCGATGAATCTCGTGGACGATTCCAGTAATGTGTCCACGATTCGTAAATGGTTCGCGCGCAGCGACGATCCCGTTTCAGTCACTTCCACAATCGCATCCGCCAGCCGCGGAACTTTCACTTCCGTGGCACCCCAGGAAAACTCCACGCGCGCGTTTACGCCGTTTCGTTGCAAGTATTTTTCAGTCATGCGGACGGCTTCCGTGGCAATGACTTTGCCTTCCAAATCGCGGACGCTCGTCATCGTCGAATCTTCGGCCACGGCCAGCACCCAGCGCACTTTCCCGAGTCCCGTCTTCGAATAGACCAGCTCGGCGACTTCTTCAACGTCCGCCCCTGTCTCCATGATCCAATCCTTGCCGGTGAGCCCTGCGTCGATTGCGCCATTTTCCACGTAGCGCGCCATTTCCTGCGCGCGCACCATCATGCACTCGACCTCCGGATCATCGATGCCGGGATAATAGCTGCGCGAATTCACGGAAATTCGCCACCCGGCCCTGGCGAAGAGTTCGACGGTAGAATCCTGCAAGCTTCCTTTTGGAATTCCCAGTTTCAAGCAGGTCATTGGCTCTTTCCTTTGCCGTACAGTTCTTCGGGCGAAACGATTCGCGCGGCTACCGTGGTCGCGGAGCCGTCGCGCTCGATTCGACGGAAGAAACAGCTACGGTACCCTTCGTGGCAGACTGCGCCGCCCTCAAGTTCAGCGCGCACGAGCACTGCGTCCAGATCGCAATCGACCCGCAGTTCGCGCAGCAGCAGCTTCTGCCCACTCGTCTCGCCTTTGGTCCAAAGCTTTTTGCGCGACCGGCTGTAAAACGTGACGAAGCCCGTCTGTTGTGTCTTTGCCAGGGCTTCGCGATTCATGAAACCCAACATCAATATTTCGCCGTTGGCGTCGTCCTGCACGATGGCCGGAATCAGTCCGCCTTCTTTTTCGAAGTCGAGCTCCATTTCATCTCCCCATAAACAAAAAGCCCGCCAGCGCCTGTCGCGCCAGCGGGCCGATGAGTCCAGCTATTTCTTGCGAGCTAGCCGCACCGCCGCAGGCACGAAGTCGTGTGGTGGTGGCGATGAATGTAGCGTGCTCGCAGCAGTTTCATGACGCCTTCTAAATTAGGGTAAGGCGCTGCCCTTGTCAAGCGCTGAACCCGGATTGTGCCGAACCCGGATTGTCGCCGCAACGGGAGAATGTCCCGTTGATGCAAAGTAGAAATGTCCGCTTTTGTGGGAGCGGGAGGCCTGCTGGCAGAGGAGCGGACCAGCTCGAGCGAGCGGGAACGGGAGCGATTGAAAGTGCTGCAACAGGCAGCCCAACCCGGTCTTCGTGGATTGGTTGCCGTCCGCCTCGTCAGCAAGGCTGTGCGGAAAGCGACACCGACGGAACCGCCGACGGAACATCCAGCTGCAGCGCTCGCGACGTGTTCTTCCTGGGTGGATGCGTTTCCAGCCAGAGAACGTAGTTCTGCCTGATCTGATCGATGTAAGCGGGGATATGACCCTCCTGATCCTGCAACCACTCTTCGAGCGTGATTTCGCCCTGTCGCGCGTGCGTCGCGGTGCGCAGCCAAACCGCCGGAGGAAGCGCGACAGCCAATTGATATGTCATTTTGCGTAGACGGCGGATGATCTCGACGGCTTCGCGCGTGCTTTGGTGGAAATAGCCCAGAGATCCCGCCCATTGGGCGGCGTCAAACTCGGCAAACTCGCAGTGCGGCTCGGCAATCAGCCGCCGAAACGAGAAATACGAATTCACTTCGCGATCCGCCAGGTGGAGGATGATCTCATGGATGCTCCACTGCCCGGAGGATGGCTGATAGAGCCACATTTTCTTCGGCAGCGGGCGCAGAGCGGCGCCCAACAAAGCCGGGCCTCGGCCGAACGACTCGATCATCAGGCGTCTTTCATCGCGGGTCATGGACGTGATCGCACTCCTGTTGTTCTAACTTAGACGCAAACTCCCCGAATTGGCTGCCTGCTCCTTCGCGAATTTTCGAAGAACACCCATCGCCGACTCATTCCCGAAATCCCGATGCGCAAGGATAGGCCCGCGCGGGTTATTCGGCCAGAGCCAATTTGGGCTAGCCTCATGCGGCTATCGCTTGGATTTCCAATGATTGGAGGGAGCCAAATTGTCTCATGTTTCATTCTTCACCGTGACTCGCGCCGGCCGCTTGCCCCAATATGCGCGCAAGTCGCCGACTAGATATAGCGAGCCCGTGGCGAACACCGCGTCATCGGGCCCAGCCAGTTCGATAGCGCGCTCCAGCGCCGTCACGGGATCGCTAACAATCATCGAGTTTCGCGCCAGATGCGCGGTCATTTCCGCCAGCAGCGGCGCGGAAATGGCGCGCGGCTGGTGCGGCTCGGTCAGCACCACCAGATCGGCGCGCGGAAAAATCAATCCGGCAATTTCGTCTACGGCTTTGTCGCGCATCGCGCCGTACACTAGCAGAATCCTCCGTCCTGAGAAATTGTCTTTCCAGAAATTCAGCAGTTCGCGCGCTCCTGCGGGATTGTGAGTGCCGTCGATGTAGACATCCGGGCCAACCTGAAGTCGCTCTAGCCTGCCTGGCCATTTTACGGAACGGATTCCGCGCTCGATTGCATCGCCGCCAATCGAAAAACCGCGCTGCGCGAGCAACTGAGCCGCGGTTGCAGCGGCCAGCGCGTTTCGAATCTGAAATCGTC
>JBOGNC010000275.1:0-5424 GCA_050747045.1 Candidatus Acidiferrales bacterium
TCCGAATATTCGATTGGTTGCGCCGCGCCATGGAGGGCACTGCTCGTTCATCGCGCGCGAGCGCGGCGACGAGCGGTTCTGGTGCGAGGCGCGCATTGTCGAGTTTTGCCGCGAGCATTCCGCGCTGGCAGCGGACGCAGAGGCGAGCGGAGAAGATAAAGTAGATGCCTCACCCTCAGTCGCGCGAGGCACGCGATGACGTGCCTTACACGCGTTCGAGAAGCATGGCGATTCCTTGGCCAACGCCGATGCACATGGCGGCAAGCGCGTAACGTGCTTTGGTGCGGCGGAGCTGCATTGACGCAGTGAGCACCAGGCGCGCGCCGCTCATGCCTAGCGGATGGCCGAGCGCGATGGCGCCGCCATTGGGATTCACTTTTTCGCTGTCGTCGGGCAGGCCGAGCGCGCGCGTGACGGCGAGGCATTGCGAAGCGAACGCTTCGTTGAACTCGAACCAGTCGATTTCGGAGATGGAGACTTTCAGCCGGCCGAGCAGACGCTGCACCGCGGGAATGGGGCCGATGCCCATCACGCGCGGCAGCACACCGGCTGAAGCGGCGCCGACGATGCGCGCAACCGGATGCAGTCCGAATCGCGCGGCTGCGTCTTCGGAAGCGATGAACATGGCGCAAGCGCCGTCGTTAATGCCCGACGAATTTCCGGCGGTGACGGTGCCGCCTTCGCGAAATGCGGGTTTGAGCTTGGCAAGTTTTTCGAGCGTGGTGTCGGGCCGAAGATGCTCGTCATCTTTCACCACTGTGACGGATCCTTTGGGGCCGGGAACGTTTACCGGCGCGATTTCTTCAGCAAGGACGCCGGATTTTTGCGCGGCGGCGGCTTTCATCTGGGACCGCAGCGCGAAACAGTCCTGCGATGCGCGATCGATCTTGTATTGCTCGGCCACATTTTCCGCGGTTTCGCCCAGTCCGTCCGCGCCGTAGGTTTTCTTCATCATGGGATTGACGAAGCGCCAGCCGAGCGTGGAGTCGTAGATTTCACCGCCGCGTTGAAATGCGGCTGTGGGTTTGGGCACGACCAGCGGACTGCGGCTCATGCTCTCGACGCCTCCCGCAATCGCGAGAGAAATTTCTTCGGCCGCGATGCCGCGCGCCGCGGTCCAGACGGCTTCCATGCCAGATCCGCAAAGGCGATTCACGGTTGCCCCTGGAACAATGTGCGGAACTCCGGCGAGCAGCAGCGCCATACGCGCGACGTTGCGATTGTCTTCGCCGGATTGATTCGCGCAACCGTAGATGACGTCGTCGAGGGACTCCCAGTCGCTCGCGGCGAAGCGCGTGCGCAGCGCGACGATGGGATGCGCGGCGAGATCGTCGGTGCGAACGTGGGCCAGCGCGCCGCCGTAGCGGCCGATCGGAGTGCGAACGCCTTCACAGATGAATGCGGATTCCATCGAGAGCCTCCGGTCGCCTATCAAAGGCACGCTTGCCGCGCGCGGATCCGAACACCGCATTATACGGATGCGCGGCGCGCAAAGCATTGGTGATGCCGGCGAAAGCGAAGCGTAAGCAATAGGGATGCAAGAATGCTCCAGGTTTCGGCGACATACTCCTTGGAGGAGTTTATTTGGTGTGGCAAAATTGCAAATGGGAGGGAGTGTCTGTAATGTCCATTGCGCTCAAGAGCAGACTGACGGAACCGCTTGTCCGCACCAATGGCTCGCATCATCCGGTTAGCTGGGATGAAGCGCTAGACCGGGTGGCCAAGAGTTTCCAGGCCCAGATCGAGAAGCACGGGCCGCAGACGTTCGGCATGTTCAGTTGCTCGAAGACGACCAACGAGCTGAACTACATCACGCAGAAGTTCGTGCGCTCGGTGATCGGCTGCAACAACATCGACAGCTGCAACCGTACTTGACACGCCCCCAGCGTCGCCGGTCTGGCGACGGTTTTTGGAGCGGGCGGCGGGACGAGTTCGTACCGTGCGATTGAAGAGACGGATGTAGTTTTGCTGTGGGGTTCGAATGCCCGCGAGACGCACCCGATTTTCTTTCATCATTTGCTGAAAGGGGTGCGAAACGGCGCGAAGCTATTCGTGATCGATCCGCGGCGGACGAGTTCGGCGCAGTGGGCGGACGCTTGGCTGGGCCTCGACGTCGGCACGGATGTTGTACTGGCCAACGCCATGGGCCGCGAAATCATCGCCGCTGGACTGACGCACAAGTGGTTCATCGAACATGCGACCAGCGGATTCGAGGAATATAAGAAACACGTCGAGAAATTCACGCTGGAACGAGCCGCGCGGGAAACGGGCGTTCCGGCGGAAGTGATTCGCCAGACGGCGCACACGTACGCTAGGGCGGAGCGCGCGGAATTGTGCTGGACCCTTGGAATTACGGAGCATCACAACGCCGTTGATAACGTGCTGTCACTGATTAACCTTTCGCTGCTGACTGGGCACGTGGGACGTTATGCGAGCGGGCTGAATCCGCTGCGCGGGCAGAACAACGTGCAGGGCGGCGGTGATATGGGCGCTATTCCGGATCGTTTCCCCGGCTTCCAGCACGTAGAAAATGACGGTATTCGGGCGAAATTCGAAGCGGCGTATGGCCGGAAACTCGATCCCAAACGCGGGTTACACTTGAGCGGCATGTTTGAGGCGATGGAGCACGGCAAAATGACGTGCGCCTACGTGCTGGGCGAAAATCCTGTGGATTCGGAAGCGGATCGCCATCACGCGAAAAAGATGCTTGGCGCGTTGGAATTCATGCTGGTGCAGGATCTCTTTTACACGGAGACGGCTGCGCTTGCGGACGTGGTGTTGCCGGCGGCTGCCGGATGGTGCGAGACGGAAGGAACGGTTACTTCCAGCGAGCGGCGCGTGCAGCGCGTGCGGGCCGCAGTGCCTCCGCCCGCCGGCGTACGCGACGATATCGAGATCGTTTACGAGTTGGCGCGGCGCATGGGCCACGACTGGGGCCAACCGAAGTCGGAATGCATCTGGGACGAGTTGCGGTCGCTGAGCCCGATGCACGGCGGAATGAGCTACAAACGGCTGGAGGCGGAAGGCGGAATTCAGTGGCCGTGCTACGACGAATCGCACCCCGGAGAAATCTTTTTGCACGGGCGTCTGTGGGCCGATCCGCTGATCGGACCGCGAGCGCCGTTCAGCGTTCTGGAAAACGAACTGCCGATCGATCGGCTGGATCAGGAATATCCGATCCGGTTGACCACCGGGCGGCGGCTCGATTCGTACAACACCAACGTGCAGAGCGGAAAATTTGATTCGCCGATGCGAAGAAGGGAAACGCTCGATATTTCGCCGGAGGACGGGACGAAGTATGACGTGCGCGAAGGCGAGAAGGTAAAGGTCAGCTCGCGGCGCGGGTCGGTGATCGCTCCGATTCGTTTCGATCCGGGATTGCGCCCGGGACTCGCGTTTTTGACCGGACATTTCCACGATCAAGTAGCGACCAACGATCTGACGATCGATGCCGTCGATCCTAAATCGGGTGTTTCGGAATTCAAAGCCACGGCGATCCGCATCGACAAGTGCAGCGCCAACTGAAATTGTGACGGGAGAGTTGTTTGGATATACATTTCACCGCAGACCAGCCCTCGGTTGAAGAAAAAGCAGCGGTCGATCAAGAACTAGGGACTCCGGAAACAAGCTGGGAAGGCGCAGAGCGCCAGATTGATTCCGACGGTCGAGTTTCCTTCGGCGGGCACGATGCAGATTCCCACCGGCACAAACTGCTTCCCACATTGCATGCAATTCAGGCACGGATCGGATGGATCAGTCCAGGCGCCATCAACTACACGTCGCTGCGGTTGGGCTTGCCCCCGGCGGAAGTGTATGGAGTGGCGTCGTTTTACGGGATGTTCTCTCTGAGCAAGCGGCCACCTGTGGTGGCGCACGTGTGCGACGACATCGCGTGCATGACGCGCGGCTCAGAGCAGATCTGCGAAGCTCTCGAAAACAAGCTGGGACCGGCGGGAAAGCCGTGCCTGGGCGGACGTGCGACTTGGTTGCGCAGCCCTTGCCTGGGCCTTTGCGAGCGTGCGCCGGCAGTCTTGATGAGCGCCGCGGGAAAAGCGCCACGCGACCGAGTGCTGGCGCCTGCCACGGCTGAGGGCGTACAAAATTTACTGCGCGGTGCAATCGACGGGGAGTTGCCGGCTGAGGCGGACGAACTGAACGTGAAGGCGTCCGTGCCGCAAGCGGGCAGCGCAAGCGTGGTTCTGCTTCGACGCGCCGGAAAGCCGAGCGCGACGAATTTGGATGAATACCGGCGCACGGATGGTTACGCGGCGCTGAGCAAGGCGATCGAGATAGGCCCCGAAGCAGTGGTGCGCGAGGTGATTGAATCGAAGCTGCTGGGACGCGGCGGCGCAGCATTTCCCACAGGCAAAAAATGGGAGGCGCTCCTCAATCAGCGCAAGCAAGGCCGCACGCATTACGTGATTTGCAACGCGGACGAATCGGAGCCGGGTACTTTCAAGGACCGCGTGGTGATGGAAGGCGATCCGTTCGCGGTGCTCGAGGGAATGACGATTGCGGCCGTGGCGACAGGCGCGCAGAAGGGCTACATCTACCTGCGCGGCGAGTATCCGTTTGCCGCGGAGCGGCTAACGCACGCGATTCATGCGGCGCGAAAAGCGGGGTTGCTTGGCGAAAGCATTCTGGGGCGCGGGCTGCAATTTGATATCGAGCTGCGGCGCGGCGCTGGCGCTTACATCTGCGGCGAAGAGACGGCGCTCTTCAATTCGATCGAAGGATACCGCGGCGAGCCGCGCAATAAGCCGCCATTCCCCACGGTAGCGGGACTTTTCCGGCAGCCCACTTCGGTAAACAACGTGGAGACGCTGGTGAACGTCCCGGAGATCATCCGCATGGGCGGCGCGGCGTACGCGAAAATCGGAACGGGCAATTCGGTGGGATATAGGCTGTTCTGCGTTTGCGGCCATGTGGCGCGGCCGGGGGTGTACGAGAGGCCGATGGGCGGGACGCTCAGGGATCTGATCGAAATGGCTGGCGGCGTGGCGGGGAATGGAAGATTGCAAGCTGTGCTGCTGGGTGGCGCGGCGGGAGCGTTTGTAGCGCCGAAAGAGCTGGATGTGCCGCTGACGTTCGAAGGAACGCGTGCGATTGGCGCGACGCTAGGGTCCGGCGTGGTGATGCTGTTCGACGACTCGGTGGATTTGAAGAAAATTTTGCTGCGGATTGCGCAGTTTTTCCGGGAAGAAACTTGCGGCCAGTGCGTGCCATGCAGGGTGGGTGTGGTGCGGCAGCAGGAAACGCTGGAGCGGCTGATGGCCCGGAAGCCGTTGGGCACGGCGGAAACCGAAGTAGAAATGCTGCGCGAGATGGGACAGGCGATGCGCGATGCATCGATCTGCGGATTGGGCCAGACGGCGTCGAGTGCGCTGGAATCGGCCCTGAACCGATGGAGCCTTTTTTCATGAG
>JBOGNC010000276.1:0-5421 GCA_050747045.1 Candidatus Acidiferrales bacterium
GTTGTGAGCGCAGGATCTTCATCGGGAACGCAATTCAGGTCGCGTGTCAGCGCTCCTACGAAATAGCCCCAGAAAGCGTGAAAGTCTGGCGTCTCCGTCAGGCCACGGCGCAAAAAACGCTCGATCAGCTCCCGATCTTCTGCGATCGGTCCCTGCGCTGCTGCTTTCGCGCGCTGCGCTTCTTGCGCCTCTTGCAGCTCCGTCGGAGCCGCCGTAAGTTGCGACACGTTTGCCTCCCGTCCCGTTTGCCATTGATCGGGTACGGCCGTCCATGTGCAATCTCGGTGCCATGGCGAAACGAAAGCTCCTGTCCCGCCTTGCCTTCACGCGTCGAAAATTAGACGGTCTTAATCTGGACGCGCGGTTGTTTCGCATCCGCGCCAAACATCCACAGATCGAAGTTCCCGGCACCTTCTGCGAATTGGAAATACGATTGCCGGTAAGTTGCTGGACGGGCGCGACGCCCGGTGCACGTGCGTCTCGTTATGCCGATTCTTAGAAATACGCGGAAGGGCGACGACTTGCGCGAGCAGCACCGTGCATCCGCCGAAGTAAGAACTGGGAGATCGAGTGCGAGCAATTTTCCTGGCGCCAGGTTTGAGCCGCGTAACACGCGGATACGAGCGGTTCGTGCTCGATCTCGCCGCGCAGCTGCGCCGCGCCGGCATCGAAGCAACGTGCTGGGGCACCTCCGGCTCACCGGGAGTGGAAACCATCGCAGTTCCCGCGCGCGATGATTTGTGGAAGTTCGCTTTCGACCGGCTGCGCGCCGATCCCCGATTTGCGTCTCTCAAGCCAGAAGCGTTCCAGGATTGGGGCGTCTACGCGGAAGACCAGCTCTTCGCCATTCCCGTCGCGGCGCGAATTTCCGACCTGCTGAAGCCAAACGACCCGCTTCTGGTTTATGCGAAATGGCAAGGTGGGTTGGTCGATCCGAGCGGCGCTCCCACGCAGCTGCTCAAGCTGCTGGCCTCCGCGTCTCTCGAAGGCAAGGCCTCGCTACTGGTGCACACCGACTATCTGCACGCGCCGATCGATTCACTGGTTTGGAAAGCCGGCGCAGACTTCCATGCACTCGGCCCGTGGATCACCGGAGAGCTACTGCAATTGGGCGTGGCTCGGGAAGGAATCGTCGAGCTGCCGATGTGCGTGGATGCGGCCGGTTACAAAGACTGCCGGCCGCACCGCGCGCGGATGCGGCGTGAGCTGGGTATTCCAGCGGATGCTTTTGTGATCCTCAGCGTCGGCTCATTCGAAACCACCACGCCGGACAAGCGGCACGTTCATCTTCTGCGAGAAATCGATTCGCTCCCCGCACGCCACAAAGTGTGGTGGGCGGTGGCCGGATCGCGTGGAACTACTCCGACGCAATGGGAACAACAAGCGCGCGAAGCACTCGGCGAACGGTTCGTCCCGCTGCCGAACGTTCCGTTCGAGCGAATGCCGCAAATTTACGGCATGGCGGATCTTTTCTCGCTGGCCAGCACGGACGAGACGTTCGGGCTGGCGTATCTGGAGGCGCAGTTCGCCGGTTTGCCCGTCGTGATTCACGACAATCATATCTCGCGGCATATTTGCAGCGGTCTCCCGCCGGCGCTTCGGAGGGATTCCCTGGCGGACATGCGCCGCAGCGGTTCCGCGGCGGCTGCAATCGACCGCTGGATAGCTCTGTTGGAGCGAACTGCTACCGATGCCACGGCGATTCGCACCGCTTTGGATGATTTCGCGCAGCAGCAGGCTCAACGGTTCGGATGGGACAGCCTGGGCCCGCAATATGCCGTCGCATTTCAGAAGCTCGGCCAATCCCGGAGCCGCGCGACTCCGCCGGCGCGGCGAAATTTCGGCACCTGGGACGAGCAGACGCACCGCCAGGGGCTGCGGATGTTCGAGGAGGGCAAGCCGCGCGAAGCGCTGATGTTCTTCGGGCGCGCACTGGGCGGGCGCGAGACCGGCGAAAGATGGAACGACTGGTCGGCGGCGCAGGTGGCGCTCAAACATGCCGCCGAAGCCGAGCAAGGATTTCGGCGCGCGTTGGAAATCGATCCGCGTCACGCGCAAGCGGCGGCAAACCTGGGGGCCTTGCTGGCTGCAAGCGGACGGGAATCGCAAGCAATTCCGCTGCTGGCGCAGGCGCACGCCGGAGTCGATTCGGTGCAGCAGGAGGCGATATCTCAACTTCTGGCTGACTGCCGCGCGATGCAGGCCGCCACCGAAATGACGGATGACACAGAAATAGCCAACGGTCTGCGGACACTCGCTGCTTCCGATTCACGGAACGAAATTCAATTCCACCAGCAGCTTCCTTATTTTTTGGCAGTACTGAAGGCGGTTCCGCACGCCGCTTTCGGGCGGCGGCTGCTCGGCGTTGGAAGCGACGCGCGGGTATTGGCGACTGCCTTCGCGCAATGGCGCGGATATCGCGACATCCGGTGGCACGGCGTTATCGCTGCGCCTGCGGCGGAAGACATTCGAATCGCGCGTGAAGGCGGGGCTCCTCCGGCAACGCTCCGTCTCGATCAGTTTGAGATAGAGGGAACTTGGCCGTACCTAGATGATTCTTTCGATTATGTTTTTTTCGTACAGGCGCTGGAGACTTTGGCGTGCGACCCGATGGCCGCGCTTGCAGAAGCGAATCGCGTGCTGAAAATGGGCGGCCAGCTCTTGCTGACAGCGCCGAACCTGGCGAGCGCGCAAGCGGTACACGCAGTGCTGCATGGCAAAGCTCCTTATGTTGACGGGCGATTTGGTCTGGCCAGCAGCGAGCCGTGCGCAAGGCACAATCGCGAATATGCGCCCGCGGAAATCGAGCGACTCGTGAAAGCGGCCGGATTCGCACCCGTTCGAATGGAGACGCATGACCTATATTGGCAGCCTCCTGAAAAGATATTCCCGGCGCTGGCCGCGAGCGGCTACCCGGTGGGATTGCGCGGAGACACGATCCTGCTCCTCGCTCGCAAGGCGGCGCCAGTGCGCGACCGGTTTCCGGCCGCACTCTACGACCTGTCCGATGTTCCAATGCGCGCCGGGAATCCGGAAAAGAATCATTGCCCGATCACGGAAGCCGTCGCCGCCTCCGGGAACCCGCGCTCCGCGCGAAGCGAACGCCCGTTGCGAGTGCTCGTGGCGCACGAAAACTTGCCGCGCCCGGACCGGAGCGGCGCGGAATTTCGTCTACTGCAAATCCTTCGCGAACTTCGCAAGCAGGGCCACGCGGTCACGTACCTGGCGGCGCGCGGATTCGAAGAAGACCGCTACGCGCCCGCGCTGACGGAGTTAGGTGTCGACGTCTACTCAAGCGACGCGCAGGTGTTGCGCCGCGAAGGCATCGAAACTGTTCCGCGGTGGACGTTGCAGGAAGTGCTGCGCGAGGGGCAGTTCGATCTGGCGATTCTTTACCTGTGGTTCTGGATGTCAGTCTCCATTCCCGAATATTATCTCGACGAAGTTCGCCGCCTATCTCCTCGGACGCGCATCGCTGTGCTCACAGACGATTGCCACGGGCTGCGCGAGTTACGCGGCGCCAGCCTGAGCCGCGCGGGATCCGATCGCGAACGCGCAGAGGACTACCGCGAGCGCGAATCCGAAATCCTTCGTAGCGCCGATTTCGTTTTTGCGATTTCGGAAGATGATCGCAATCGTCTGTTGGAGAACTCGCAGGAGCTAAAGATCGCGGTGCTGCCGATGGCCATCGACGACATCGCGGCGCCTGGCGCGAGCTTTGATGGACGCGACGGTCTTCTATATTTGGCGGACTACAACAACCCGGCGAGCCGCGACGGAATTGCGTGGTATCTCAAGCAGGTCGCGCCGATCGTTCGAAAATCGCTGCCGGACGTGCCCGTGTATCTGGCGGGCGCGGGCTTGCGCGAGGATATCGCGTCGAGCAACGACGGCGCGGTGCGCGTGGGATTTGTGCCGGAACTCGCCTCTGAATTTTCGAAACGCCGCATCTTCATTTCGCCCGTTCGTTACGGCACCGGCATCAAGACGAAAAACCTTCACGCGATGGCCCACGGCGTTCCGCTAATCACCACTAGCGTCGGATCGGAAGGAATGGGCCTTGAACATGACAAAACCGCGCTAACCGCCGATACGGCCGAGGATTTTGCGCGAGCGGTGGTGCGGCTCTATTCCGATCGAGATCTGTGGCGCCGGCTTTCCGAAAACGGACGCGCTCACGTTGCCGAACAATTTTCACGCAACCGTCTAGCTTCGCTCCTGCGCGACGCACTGGATCGAGTCAGGGACCTCCAACCTAAGCGCTACGACAACGCGCATGTCTGGTCGATTCGCCTGGTGGAGAAATATTTTCCAGAGCTGCTGACGCACTACCCACCGCACGAACGTACGGCGCTTCGAATCCTGGCGTACGCGCGAGCAGCCGAACAGCTTGCCGGCGCGGGGAATCGCGAAGAAGCGCGCCGTCAATTGCGCCACGTTTTCAGCTACGTGCCGCATCGCGTGCCGTTCGAAATGTTTTTCGGCGAGCTATTTTCAATCGCCGAAACCATGGAACGAACCTATCGAGCGCTTGGTGATTTGGAGGGCGCTGCGGAATTTCGACGCGAAGCGCGCGAGTACACGCCGGGTGCATTTCCCGAGGCGGAACCGCAGAACGCCAGCGCGGCGCTTCCGGTCGTGGACAGCGAGTCTGCCAGATCCGCCGCTCTCAATGGCGGCTGCGCCCACTCGGCCGCTTCATCACGTGCAGGCGGACGCAAGATCGATTTGTCTGTCATCATCCCAACGTACAATCGTCGCGAAACGCTCGCCGCGTGTCTCGAAGCTCTGGCGCATCAATCGTTTTCTTTCCGGCGATACGAAGCAATCGTGATTGACGATGGCAGCACTGACGGCACCGAAGAGTTCTGCCGCGGTTATCGCGCGCGCTTCGGGTTCCGCTATTTTCGTCAGGCCAATGCGGGCGCGGGAGCGGCGCGCCGGCTCGGCGTGGAAAAAGCGCGCGGCAAGTTTCTGCTTCTTTTCAACGACGACTCCATCGCCGATCGCGCGCTGCTGGCCCAACACTGGCGCGCGCATCGCGATTCCTTGGGAGCGAAGATGGCAGTGCTGGGCGACTTTCGCTATCCGGAGTCCGCGCGAAATCGCGCAATGACTCATTTTCTGAGCACCGAACCGTTCTTATTTCCGCAGGCGACGCTCGCTCCGGGTGATCACTCGAAAAACGCCTACTTCATCGCCTCGAATCTGAGCCTGCGGCGTGATGCGGTGCTGGCGGTCGGATCGTTCGATCCGCTGTTCCGAATCGCGGAGGACACGGAGCTCGGCGTGCGCCTGCGGCAAATGGGCTATCACGTGCGATATGTGCCGGAGGCGCGTGCGATTCACGATCACGTGGGCTTCACGATAGGCGACTTGGTCCGGCGCGCACAGCAATACGGCCGTACGCAGCTCCTGCTG
>JBOGNC010000277.1:0-5377 GCA_050747045.1 Candidatus Acidiferrales bacterium
TTGCGTGGCTCGGCAACTTTCGCCGATTGGTCGTTCGCTACGACCGCTCCGACTCCATTTACGAAGCTTTCTTTCATATCGCCTGTTTGATGATCACCTTACGCAGGGTTTTGAAATGAGTTCTAGACAGAGGCGAAATCGGTAGAAGCCGGCCCCGGAGCGACCATCTCAGATTGCACCGCCGCTTCGAGCGATCTTGCAGCTTCTTTCAGCTGCTGCTTCGAGGGAAGCTTCACGGTATAAACACTCCACGCTAGGCCGAGTTTCTTCAGCAGCCAGATGCCGTACCAGTTGGCGTCCACTTCATACCAGGCAAGGCCGTGGCGCGCGGAAACCGGATGCGCGTGATGGTTGTTGTGCCATCCCTCGCCCCAGGCCAGCAGCCCGACCCACCAGCTGTTGGTAGAGAGATCGCGGGTCTGAAAGCGACGCGAACCCCATGAATGCGTGGCGGAATTGACGAGCCAAGTGGAATGCAGTCCGAGGACGGTGCGAAAGAAAATGCCCCACAGCACGTATGGTACGCCGCCGATGGCCAGAAGAATCAGGCCGAGAACGATTTCCGGGACGTAGTGATACTTGCTGATCCAGACTTGGAATTTGTCCTTGGCGAGATCGGGAACGTAGTGCGCGAGCGTAGTCGCGTCGTGATGCATCGACTTGCCCATTAGAATCCAGCCGATGTGCGCCCACCACTTGCCGTCGATTGGGGAGTGCGGATCACCCTCGTGATCGGAATGTTGGTGGTGGATACGGTGGGTGGCCACCCAGAAGATCGGTCCGCCCTCGAGCGCCAAAGTGGCGCACACGGTGAGGACATACTCGATCCATTTATGCGTCTTGTAACCGCGGTGCGTTAGCAGACGATGATAACCCATGCCGATTCCCAGGCTGCCGGCCACCCAATTGAGGAATACCGCCAGCAGTAACAGTTTCCAGGAGAAGAAAAAAAGCGCTGCGATGGCTCCAATGTGAAAGAGCACCATCGCCGTAGCCGTGACCCAATTGATCTGGTTGTCGGCTGCCGCTGGTTTCGCTATTCCTTCGATGTTAAGCGCCATGGGTCCCTTGTGTGTGGTGAGGTGTCTTCTACTCTTGCGCAAATTTAGGATAGCAGACGCATCCGGATGTCTTTGTAATAGTTGTGTAATAGGCTTGCGATGCGCTGAAAGAGTCAGCCGGGTGACGGCAAGCCTAGCAATTTACCGGCAATTAGACAAAGCGTTTGACGCCTTTTCAGGCTGCTGTTCGGTAGAAGCAATAGGTGCCCGTAGGTGTCATTAACAAATTTTCACCTCGTTTCAACCTACGGACTACGCTTGGCGGCCGGCTGCGCGCCGCGCTCGCGCCATCGCGCTCGAATGACAGAGCGAAGCCGGTTTCCCGTACACTGAATGGAATGGATTCGACTCTGCGATTGCGTACACGACCGTGGATATGGCCGGCAGTGCTGAGCCTTGACGCGCCGGTGATTGCCGTCCTCTGGCTGTTGCTTTTCAGCCGTGCGCTTGGCGTCCGCGTGCCCCGCGCCGAAACGGCGGTGCTGGCGATGGCCGTGTGGCTGATCTACGTGGCCGATCGCGTCCTAGATAGCTTCCGTGAAAGCGAACGCAAACCGCTGGCACTACGGCACCGTTTTTACCGCGAGTATCGCGCAGCTTTCGTGGCGCCATTCTGCGCGATCTTGCTGCTAGCCGCATGGATTGCGTGGACGCGACTTGACGAGCACACGCTTCGTGCCGGGGTGGTCCTCTCCGCGATGGTGGTCGCTTATCTCGGCGTGGTGCATCTTTCCGGCGGCCGAGCGCAGCACTGGTTTCCCAAAGAGCTTGCCGTAGCGATTTTGTTCTGCGCCGGAACTTGTCTGCCAGCAGTGGCTCGCATCGGCGAGCCGAGTTCGCCGGAGGTTGCCACGTTCGTCGCCTTTGTGCTGATAGCGTGGATGAATACCGCGCTGATCGAGTACGCGGAGTGGGCCACGCTGGGTGAACGCGGCCCCGAGCCCCCCGCTGCGCTGACCACTGCCGTAGCGCGTGGAGCGGTTCCTCTCGGAATCGCGATCAGCGTTTTCGTCTTAGCGGCCGCGCTTGCGGCGGATTTTCGCGCGCTGCGGCCGGTGCTGCTGGCGGAAGCAGCCAGCGCGCTCGCTTTGGCAACGCTCGGAGCTAGCTGGCCGCGCATATCGTCGTACGTGCTGCGGATTTCCACGGACGCCGTTCTTTGCACTCCGGCCGTAATCTTGGTGTTATTTGAGGCATCACACCACTAAGGCGAAGGCGCTTCAATTCGCAGCGCGGGTGGTTGCGTGTGATCTTTCCAGCTCTTTCGCCAGATAAATCATCTGCCCCACGTGATGGTAGGCGTGCGCCGCCATGCGCTGGATAACGGAAAATCGAATGTGATCGTCGGGCAGCGTTGCATCGGAATACGGCGCGAGCCAATCTTCCGGCGATTGCTTACGAATCGTGGCGGCAACCATGTCGATGGCCCGGTCGAAAGCTGCCAGAGCTTCTTCCTTGGGCCGGCGCGAAACATCCGCGAATTCCAGCGGTCGGTTGCGGACGTATCCCGTGCCGGCAATGCGCGCGCCAATGTAATGGCTCAGATTGCCGGTGAGATGCAGCAGCAGGTGCCCGATGCTGTTGCCGTAAGCGTACGGGTTGTGCCACAGCTGCTCCGTCGAAAGCGGCGCGACGATTTCATGGACCTGCTCGCGCACTTCCTCGTAATACGAAGCGAATGTTTCGGCGGCAACGGATGAAAGGTCGGCCATTCGTGAGGCCTCCGGGCGCGCAGTGATAACGCCCAGTATAGCAGTCCCAAGGAGGCGCGTGCCGCTGGTGCGGGCCGCGGCACGAAATGGTCGCGAAGGTGCTTGCAGGATTGCGTCCGTTGGTGATACCACGTTTGCGCAACAGGGGAGGAACAACATGGGCGTGAGCGTGAATGAAGCAATGATCACCACGACTTTTGATTTGCCGGGGTACCGCGTGGCCCGAAATTTAGGCTTGGTACGCGGTGTGACGGTTCGATCGAGGAGCCTTTTCGGAACGTTGGGTGCGTCGCTCGAGACCATCGTTGGCGGTAATATCACTCTGTTCGAAGACATGTGTGAAAAGACGCGCGAGCAGGCGCTACAGTTGATGATGCAGCACGCCTTGCAGCGCGGAGCGAATGCAGTGATCGGCGTCCGCTACGACGCGACTGAAGTAATGCAAGGCGTCACCGAAGTGATTGCCTACGGCACCGCTGTACAGGTGGAACGCTCGGCCTAACCGCTTCGCGAAACTGGCGCGCCGCGAGCCCACGCGATAGCCCCCCGCGAATCGCCACTCTTTGAGGAGGAGATCGCCATGAAGATCGCGCTTCGGGCCATCTTGCTGTCCACAGTGTTCGGCATTGTGGCTGCTACGTTCGCCGTGTCCGCCGCATCGCCGAAAACGCAAACGGTGCAATTTTCCTCCCCTGATGGAATGGTGAGCGGTTTTCTGGCGGTTCCATCGACGAGCGGGAAGCATCCGGCGCTGGTGGTATTACATGAATGGTGGGGCCTTACCGATTGGGTCAAAGGTGAGACCGAGAAATTCGCGGAGCAGGGATACGTCGCGCTGGCAGTGGACCTCTATCGCGGCAAAGTGACCACCGATCCGAAGGAAGCGTATCAACTGATGCGCGTCCTTCCGCAGGAGCGTGCGGTCGGCGATTTGGAAGCGGCGTATAAGTTTCTCGCGGCGCGCAAGGACGTGGAGCCGGGGCGCATTGGGTCGGTCGGCTGGTGCATGGGCGGCACATATTCATTGCAGCTCGCCATCCACGAGCCGCGCCTGGCGGCCTGCGTGGTGAACTACGAAGTGCTGCCAACCGACTCCGCGGAGCTGCAGAAGATCCACGCGCCGCTGCTAGGTAACTTTGGCGCGCTGGACCGCGAAATCACGCCGGACGACGTTCACGCGTTCGAGAAATCCATGAAATCATATGGATAAGAGGGTGAACGTGAAAATCTACGCTGATGCCGGGCATGCGTTCGAAAATCCCATCGACACAACTTATCGTCCTGCGCATGCGACGGACACCTGGACGAGAATAACCGTGTTTCTGCGCAAAAATCTTAAATAGCGGCAGGACTTGCGAAGGTCGCAAGGCGCGCGTTCAACACGACGCATCTCAGCGGCTGATGTTCAACCGTCGCAGCAATTCCAGCAGCCGGGCTCGGTCGCTTGGCCCCATTTTGGTGAATTCGACCCCGAAACCGCGATCTTTGGCGGAGAAGCGCACGATGCCCTGCACTCGGATTTCTCCCTCAGGCAAAGAAAACAGCATCTGGAGGGCGGTTCCCACCGGGATCGGATCGCGCGTTGATACAAACACTCCGCCGGCGCTCAGGTCGCGCACTTTCGAAACGATGCGAGATACGCCCGATGTCCAAGCCACCCAAATCCCCTGTGCCACCGGAATTCGGGCGTCCCGCCGGTTATCTTTGGATAGCTTTTGCGTCATCTACCCCGCCAAGCTGGACAATCCATCTGCACCATCGGCATGAACGTCGATCGCGATTCCACACGCGCTGTTCACAAGCGATGCTCGAATGTCGACAATCAGATGTGGTCGATCAACGCTCCGCGTCTGGAGCACGAATATGGCGTGGGCGATGTCTCCCGAAAGACCACGCGACAGTAAGGATAGCGGATTAGTACACAGTAGGGCGAAAAAGATCAAGCGATATATGTCTTTCGTTGATTCGGAAGCAAGGGCCATGGTCGGTTACGTTTTCACCCGTCGCTTTGCAGCCTTCTCGTGGGCAAACTTCCCTGGCGTTCACTAAGTTCCCATTTTCCAGCGGCTTCCGAGCCCTTGGCGTCTTGGCTCCCGACGTGCCTCTATAGCCAATCGAACATGTTCGTACCCCAGCCCCGCAACACCCCAGAAGCGGCTCCCGGACACCCCCTGGGGCCGCTTTTTCCTGCGCGTTCGCAAACTTCTAAAGCTCGCCACCCGGTGAAATGAGCCGCTACCCCCGAGTTCTCCCGTGCAACGCGCGCGTTGCATTCCTCCGTCACGGTCCCGCTGGGAGCGTTCGTGGGTTGAAATTCGTGTCGACTGCCGGCGTGTTGCACGAAGGCATAGAATTCGCGGAGCATGCGCTCTCCAAGGCGTCGCCGAAATCTCCCGGCTGTGCCAGTCCCACAAGAGGCTCGGCGTAGATCCAGTAATCGTGCCCCACCGGCAGCCGCTCGATGTCATACGAGCCGGCGAACTGCGGCAGCCCGGACGAACTCGAATCGCTGCAATTCCAACCTGCGAACGCGCCAGCTACCACTGCGCCCGTGGCAGCATCGACGGCCACCACATGGGCTCCATAAATCCCTGTTACCGATCC
>JBOGNC010000278.1:0-5352 GCA_050747045.1 Candidatus Acidiferrales bacterium
GGAGCGGCGGCGGTGGCGGGATACACGATCGCGATACGCGTGGTGATCTTCGCAATTTTGCCGTCGTGGGGATTGAGCAACGCGGCGGCCACGCTTGTTGGACAAAACCTGGGAGCGAATCACCCGCAGCGGGCGGAGAAATCCGTATGGCGCACGGGGCTGTACAACATGATCTTTCTAGGCGGGATCGGCGTGGTGTTCATCGTGTTTGCGACCCCGATCGTACGGATTTTCACGCATGACCCGGATGTGGTGCGTCGCGCCGCGGCGTGCCTGCGCATCGTGAGCTATGGGAACGTCGGCTACGCCTACGAGCTGGTTATTTTGCAGGCTTTCAACGGAGCGGGCGACACCATCACACCAACAATAGTGAACTTTTTCGGCTTCTGGATATTTGAGATTCCACTAGCGTATTGGCTGGCGATTCATCACCGGCTGGGAGCGAATGGAGTGTACTGGTCGATCGTGATCGCGGAGGCGGCGATTGCCGTGGCGAGCGTGATCTTGTTTCGGCGCGGGAAGTGGAAGAAGCAGGAGATTTAAAGATTACTCGCGGCCGGAGAGCGGTACGGGAGGCGGAGCGGAAGAATTTCTGACCATGTCCGCGATTTGATCGAGGCGCGCGGTAGCGCGCAGGAGGGCTTGCGAAACGGCAGCTGATTCCGTGCGCAATGCGACCAGATCGTGGCGTTCGATCGATTCGGTGATGCCGGGCAATACTTCGGCTGAGTAGCCGGTATAAGTGCCGGGCGCGAAAATGGTGTGCTTGTACCAAGGGCGGCCGACGAGTCCAACCGGGTTGAGGAAGGATTGCTCGACATCGGCTAGAGCCAAGCTGAGGCGATTGGCCATCGCCAGATTTACCGGCTCGCCGTCGAGAGTGCCGACGGCCATCGATTCGCGCGAAGCCGCCCCGGAAAGCTGATCGGCGGCTTCAGCGACGGGCTGAAGCGCCGCGGATTCATTTGGGTTCAGCGAAGCGAGCGACACGAGATCGCCCACGGCGCTGGAGATTTCCGACGAGTAGACGGAATAGTCGTAAGGCAGGATGCCCGCTTCGTCGAGCCGCAGCGCGAGGATGCCGAGGACCCGCGCGAGCGCCACGTGATAGGCGAAGGTAGGATCGCCGAAATGCTTCATCCAGAAGAAATCGTCGTACAGCGAGTGATAGACGCCGTAATCGCCGCTGAATGCTAAGTCGATGGACGGAATGCCGGCAAAATCGAAGAACGAAGAATAGTCAGAGCCGGAGCCGAGCGCGCCCACGGGAGCTTCTCCGCGAGTGCGAGCGCCGGACGTCTGACGAGCAATGCCGGAAAGTTCCGTGCGGCCGCCGGACGAATGTTCGCTCCAGGCACCGTAAACGGTGTCGCCGGTGTCCGGGTCGGGTACCTGACGGGTGGCGGCGCGGATCAGATTGTTGAGCGACGGAGTGGCGGAGGCGGTGAAGTTCGGGCCGGTGACGCCGACGTCCGTGTTGATATACGCGACGGTTTTGGATTGTAGCTCGGCGCGATGCTGTTCGACCCACTCCGTGGAGCCGAGCAGGCCGGGCTCTTCTCCATCCCAATTGCAGATGACGATCGTGCGCCGCGGCTGCCAGCCGGAGCGAACGAGCTGGCCGAGGGCGCGCGCAGTTTCGAGCAGAGACGCCGTGCCGCTATTTGGATCGGCGGCGCCATAGACCCAC
This sequence comes from Candidatus Acidiferrales bacterium, assembly GCA_050747045.1. Taxonomy (GTDB): domain Bacteria; phylum Acidobacteriota; class Terriglobia; order Acidiferrales; family UBA7541; genus Palsa-295. Next base: position 1,691 of record JBOGNC010000278.1, read on the forward strand.
GCGTCGTGGTGATTGCCGAGGATGACCCATTGATCGTCGAGCGAACCGTGGAGCGTGGCGATTACGTCAAAGATCGGGCGCTGGCGGTAATCCATCACCAGCTTCATGTGAACGCGAACGCGTCCCGAGCCGATGTGATATGTAAACGGAAGGGCTCCCTGCCAATTGCGCGGCACGTGATGGCCACCAAGATCCTTCAGGATGATGGAGGCGTCCTGCGCGCTGATTGGCAAAGTGGGAATGTGCGGAAGGCTGGCTGCGTCGGCAGGCAGGATGCGCTTGGCGCCGGGAACGGAAGGGACGCCGGGCGTGAGAGGATCGCCAGGATAAATTTGCGTGGAGAGAACTGATCCGCGTTGAATGCCGCCCATTGGGCGCCACGGGCCGTCCGGAAATGTATCGCCGGCGGCGTAACCATCGTCCTGCGGATCGGAGTAGAGGATCAGACCCGACGCGTGGTGCTGTTCGGCAAGTACGGCCTTGATGCCGCGATACCCGCGCCCATAACGGGCGATAACGAGTTTGCCGTCCACGCTGATGCCGAGGCGCTCTAGCTCGCGATAATCGCTCACCATGCCGTAGTTCACGTAAACGACGGGCGCGGTGATGTCGCCGGAAGGCGAATAGGCGTTATAAGCAGGTGTAGCTTTTTTGTTGTAGCTATCGAGGTCGCCGGGAACCGGAGGCTCGGGCGTAGCGAGATTTACGCGCTTCGGTTTGACGAGCTCGAGTTTTATTTCGCGCGGCATCGGCAGCCAGACGCTGTATGAGGCGATTTCGGCATCAAAACCGTAGCTGCGGTATTGGTCGCGCAGCCATTCGGCCACGCGATGGCTGGCTTCCGTGCCGGCCAGATGCGGCGTGTTGGTGAGGTGCCGGAGATTGCTTTCGGCGCGCGAGGCTTCCGGGATGGCGAGGAATTTTTGTTCAAGCTGCTCTTCTGCGGCAGCGCGCGCAGGACCGAAACCGGCGATTTGCGCGGGCTGATTGGCGGGGGGCGGTTGCGGCGCTGTTGCCAAGTCGGGCGTGTTTTGCGCCCAGCCGGAGGGTGTGGAAATCAGCGCGCCTAGAAGCGCGCCCAGCAGAGCCGCTGAGATCGCGGCAAATTTTCTGCGACAATAACGATTCAAGTAAATCCTCGCGGATCAGCGATTGATTTTAGCGCATCCGGCATCGAGCTTGGTCGCTTCCGAACGGATTTTGCGGGCGAAATGCCGAATCGAGCATGTGCTAGGAGCGGCGTGGGCTCCCATCCCGTCAGGCCACCGCCGGCTTTCAACCCACGGTACGAGGCCGGCGCGATGGGACCCAGTTGCCTTGACGCGGGAACCTTCGGGACTTAGGTTGGATGGGCGCTCGATCGGATGAGCGGCTCGCATTGGCAAACAAATGAAAATCTTGATTTCAGGCGCTTCGGGACTTGTAGGCGCGGCGCTGTGTGGCGCGCTGCGAGCGGAAGGCCACACGGTAGCTCGGATCGTGCGACCTGGAGGCAAAGCGGTTGACGGCGATGTGCGATGGGATCCTGCATCCGCTGTCATCGACACAACGGCGATGGAGGGCGCGGAAGCGGTGGTGCACCTGAGCGGGGCGAGCATCGCGGACGGGCGCTGGACGCCGGCGCGAAAAGCGGTACTGCGCAGCAGTCGAGTGGATTCAACGCGGCTTCTCGTCGATGCCATGATGCAGCTGAAGCGAAGGCCGCGTTTACTGGTGTGCGCGTCGGCCACCGGATATTACGGAGATCGCGGCGAAGAAGCGCTGACCGAGGCGAGTGACCCGGGTACGGATTTTTTGGCGCTGCTGGCGCGCGATTGGGAAGCGGAGGCGATGCGCGCAAGCGCGGCGGGCATTCGCACGGTGATGCTGCGATTCGGGGTAATCCTGGCACGCAACGGCGGGGCTCTGCCCAAGATGCTGCTGCCGTTTCGACTTGGCGTGGGCGGGCGCATCGGCAGCGGGCGACAATGGTTACCGTGGATTGCGTTGGAGGATGCGGTGGGCGTCGCACGGGCGGCGATTGAGGACGAACGACTCGCCGGAGCGCTGAACACGGTGGCGCCGAATCCGGTGCGGAATAACGAGTTCACGCGCATCGCAGCGCGTTTGCTGCACCGGCCAGCGATTTTTGCCGTGCCTGGATTCGCGCTGCGGATAGCCCTCGGCGAAATGGCCAAACCGCTGCTGCTGGCGAGCACGCGAGCTCTTCCGGACAAATTGACAAAACTTGGGCATGCATTTCGGTTTACGGAGTTGGAGGCGGCGCTGCGCGAGATTTTGGAGCGGAATTGATAACCGTGGCCGCAGTTACTGCACCGAATTGAAACTCGAAAAGCCCGATATGGAACCAAGTGCATGGGCTCGTCAGCGTGAGCGGTTTTTCTGAGCAACGGAATCAGTCGGCTCGTCTGAAATTCTTCGAGTGACCTACGCGGTTCTCGCGCGGGGACTTAGCGGGACGAAGTTGATGAACGCGAACGGCGAATTGTGTCGATTTCAGGAGCTTTCGCGAGCTGCTCCGCAGTGGCACAGCGCGTGCGTTGATCACCGCGCGCGTGAAAAACTCCAACACAAAACTACTCGGACGCAGCCGCTACGCAGGATCGCTGATCAGCCTTGCGATTTGCCTTGGCGCGATCGCGATGCTCGTTCAGGGCTGCGGAACGGCTGGCACACCGGCGGGCTTCAATTCGCCACCGCCATCGCCACCCGCGATTGCCGTGATGATCACGCCAACGATCGCGAGCGTACCGGCTGCAGGCGCACAGGAGTTCACTGCAGCTGTCACCGGCAACGGCAACGGGAGCGCGGAGGTGATCTGGAGCGTGAACGGTGTGGCTGGCGGCAATGCCACGATTGGCACGATTGCGGTGACCAACTCCACCACAGCGTTGTTCACGGCTCCAACGAACGTGCCGACGCCATCGTTGGTGACGGTGGCGGCGACAAGCGTGGCGGATAGTACGAAATCCGCCAGCGCGAGCGTGACGATCACTTGCAGCCTGACCAGCGCGATTTCTCCTGCGACAGCAAGTGTGACGCTGGGGCAGACACAAACTTTTGCGGCGACGTTCTGCCTGGCGGCTGGAGCCAGCATTTCGTGGGACGTAAACGGAATCACAGGTGGGAATACAACGGTGGGAACCGTTGTGGACACGAGCGCGACGACCGCGCTGTACACCGCTCCGGCGGATGAACCGCCAAATAATTCTGTAACGATTCACGCGACGCCGAGCGCAGTGACCGGCGGAGGCACAGCGAGCGCGTCAGCAACAGTGACGATTACGAGCGGCGTGACGGTGACCGTTACGCCCAGCGCGGCCACTCTATCGCCGGGCCAGCGGCAATCGTTCACCGCCACGGTGGCTAATTCGCCGGATACGAGCGTTTTGTGGGCTGTGAGCGGCGTGCCGAACGGGAACGCCAGCGTTGGCCAAGTGTGCGTCAGCGGGTCGAATCCTTGCGCGGTTCCCAACGGACTGGGTACGGTCGATTATTTGGCGCCGGCGAGCGCTCCCCCGGCGAACCCGGTGACGCTCACGGCTACAAGCAATGCTGACTCCACGAAGAGTGGCGCGGCAAGCATCACGATTTTCGTGGCGCGCGGGCCGGTGAGCGTAACGATTTCGCCAGCGTACGCGTTTGTTTCGCGATCGGGCGCA
>JBOGNC010000279.1:0-5320 GCA_050747045.1 Candidatus Acidiferrales bacterium
GCCGGTTGCAGCAAGTTCCCGGTTTTACCGAACTCACGGTAGTTCGCGAGCTTGGCCAGCCCAGCCTGCTAATCACTCCGGACCGCGACAAAATCGCGCGCTATGGGATTAATGTCTCGGACGTCGAGACGGTAGTGCAGACTGCCGTGGGCGGACAAGCTGCCACTCAGGTGATCCAGGGCGAAAAGCTCTTCGACTTGGTCGTGCGCATGGAGCCGCAATTCCGCGAAAGCGCGCAGCAAATTGGCGATCTGCTTGTCGGCACGCCGTCAGGACAACAGATTCCGCTGCGCCAGCTGGCGGACATACGGGAAGCCAGCGGCGCCTCTTTTATCTACCGCGAAAACAACTCGCGCTACATCGGCGTGCAGTACAGCGTGGAAGGACGCGACCTGGAAAGCACTGTGGCCGCTGGCCAGAGGGCAATTGCCGACGTTCAAAAGTCGCTACCCATCGGCTACCGCATCGCTTGGGGCGGCGAATATAGCGAGTACTTGCAGGCGAGGCAGCAAATGGAAGTCATCGGACCACTCGCCCTGCTCCTGATTTTCATGATTCTTTTCGCGCTCTACGGAAACTTCAAATTCCCGGTGGCCATCGCGTTCGGCGTAGTCATCACGGAGCCGGTCGGAGCGCTGATCGCCTTGAAATTGACCCACACGCCTTTCAGCGTGTCTTCCGCCCTCGGCTTGCTGGCCCTCATGGGTGTCTCGGTGGAAACCGCCGTCATTCTAGTTTCGTTCATTAACAAGTTGCGGCGCGAGGGCAAAGATATCCGGACGGCCACGCACGAGGCGGCGCTCCTGCGATTGCGCCCAATCATGATGACCGCTCTTGTCGCGTGCCTCGGATTGCTCCCGGCCGCACTTTCCACCGGCATCGGCTCTGATACGCAGAAGCCGTTCGCGATCGTGATCGTCGCAGGGCTGATCTCGCGCCTCTGCATCGCCATTTTCGTCGACCCGGTGTTGTATCGAACGGTCGCCCGCGACGGAGACGTCCTGCAGGTTTAGCAGCTAATCTGAAACCCATTTCTGCGTCGCCCGAGTGCTCTTCACTGACATCCCTTAATTTAATTTTACTTGTAAATGTTTCTCATATGGCTGCTTTGGAACGGCAATGTCACGGCCGGAATGGCGTCGTGGTCCGGCCTTCCGGGCAGCGACGCTGGCAGATCGTCGCCTACCTAAAATCGCTCCGCTGACGATTCCTGTTACAATACTCGGCGGAGATGGCCTGCGACGCAGGTGGTCGTTGCGAAAGCCTATTTGAACCAACACTGGATCCCAGGGCGGCTGCGTCGACCTGCCCTTGTGCACGTCTCGCCCGGCTTGCCGGAACGGGAAAGCCTTAAAGCAGGCGCTGGACGCCCGACTTAAAAAGTGGGGTTCAGGGCCTAGCAATGCACGGCGAAGTGGACCGCTCCCTTTTCTGATATTCTGCAACTCACTTGTCTGTATGATTTAGATATCCTTTGGAATGAAGATACTTTTTATTGGCGACGTAGTCGGCTCGCCCGGCCGCAGAATCGTTCACGACCGGCTGGCGGATATCCTCGCGCAGCGTCAGATCGATTTCTGCGTCGTCAATTGCGAAAACGCCGCTTCCGGTTTCGGCGTCACGCCCAAGATCGCCGAGGAATTCTTCGCGGCCGGTGCGGATGTACTCACCAGCGGGAATCACATTTGGAAGCGCAAGGAAATCGTGGACTATTTCCCCGGCCAGCCGCGCCTTCTGCGCCCCTCAAATTTCCCAGAGGGTTCTCCGGGCAAGGGCCTTTGGGTCGGCCAAGCCAAAAATGGCGTAGGCTGCGCCGTCCTCAACGTGCAGGGACGCACGTTCATGGCGCCGATCGACGACCCGTTCCGCGCCGCAACTAACGAGCTGAAAAAAGTTCCAGCAGAAGTGAAAGTGATCGTGGTCGACGTGCACGCGGAAGCTACATCCGAGAAAGTTGCGATGGGCTGGTATCTCGACGCAAAGGTTTCCGCCGTCCTCGGCACCCACACGCACATCCCAACCGCCGATAATCACGTGCTTCCCGGCGGCACGGCCTACGTGACCGACGTCGGCATGACCGGCCCGCACGACTCCGTCATCGGAATGGAAAAGCGCGGAATCATCGATCATTTTCTCGATGCCATGCCTTCGCGATTCAACGTCGCCGAAGGCGATGTCCAGATGAACGGCGTGCAGATCGACGTGGACGAATCCACCGGTCGCGCGCGCTCCATCGAGCGCGTTAACTTCCGCCTCGATTGACCGCCCCGGATTGCTCTCGCGTATTCCATTCGCCGCCAATGCCTTCTGCTTTTGCGGAATAGCTCCGGCATAAATTTCTTTATACGCGGAATTTTGAAGAGCCTGTTGAAATGCTGTCTGTGGAAAACTCGGAGCGCCTATTCACCATGAACTTGTGCCCGGGGCGGCATTTCATTGGCGTCGCACTCCATTCCACCGTTACACTCGCGTAACGAAAGCTCTGTGGAAAAGTTGTGAAAAGTGTGTGGACTGCGCGCAAGAATTTCGTCTACTTTTCTCTTGCTCCCAACGCTGTGTTTAGGCAGAATCCCGCAGCGCAGTTGATCCTGTCGGGTTTAAGGATATCGATTTTGCGAGACGTTACCGGGGGGTGCGCGCCGGGCCGTCTCGAGTCTGATTGCCCAGACCACTTTGAGCCCCTTGCACGTCGCGAGGGGTGATTTCCACAGCATTTCCACATCAGTGGAAATTGCAGTAGGGATTTATTTTCTCCTATGACGCTTTGGGACAAGGTCCTCCAGCATACTGAACGCCGCGTAAATCCCCATAGCTTCGCCACTTGGTTTCGTCCCACTCGCCAGGAACGAGCCGAGGCGGGCCGCCTAATCATCCGGGTGCCTACACGGATGTTCTCCAAGCGTCTGAAAGAGACGTACGGAGAGCTTCTGAGCGCCGTGCTCGCGGAAATCGGCCAGCCGGATGTAGCTCTCGATTTCATTTGCGCGGATTCGGAGCCCGTGCCAGCAGTTCAGCCACCCACAGCGCAAGCCAAGCTCGATTTTGACGCAGCCGAGGCACAGCTCAATCCGCGCTATACATTCGATAGGTTCATCGTCGGATCGTCCAACCAATTTGCGCACGCTGCGGCCGTTGCGGTCGCCGAGCAGCCGTCCAAATCCTATAACCCGTTGTTTCTCTACGGCGGTGTGGGGTTGGGCAAGACGCACTTGATGCAGGCGATCGGCCACGAACTGAAACGCCGCAACCCATCTCTGCGGCTGATCTACATCAGCGCTGAAAAGTTCACCAACGAAGTGATTGCTTCCATCCGCTTCGAACGCATGGCCTCGTTTCGTGATCGCTTCCGCACTATGGACGTGCTGATGGTCGACGATATTCAGTTCATCGCACGCGCCGAGAGAACCCAGGAAGAGTTCTTCCACACGTTCAATGCGCTCTACGACCAGCAGAAGCAGATCGTGATTTCGTCCGATTGCCCGCCCAAGGAAATTTCCGCGATTGAAGAGCGTTTGCGCTCGCGCTTTGAATGGGGCCTCATCGCAGACATTCAAATGCCCGACTTGGAAACCAAGATCGCCATCCTGCAGAAAAAAGCCGAAAGCGAACAGGTCCGATTGCCCGAAGATGTGGCGGAATTCATTGCCCGCTCGATCAAATCCAATATTCGCGAGCTGGAAGGCGCTCTGATCCGACTGATGGCGTACGCCTCGCTCACCGGGGCCCCATTCAATCTCTCCACCGCTCAGCAGGTACTCAAAAATATCATCGAGATTCAGGAAAAGAAGATCAGCATTGAGCAGATTCAAAAGCGTGTCGGCGAACATTTCGGTTTGCGCGCCCAGGATCTGAAAGTCCGCAGCAACTCTAAGACGATCGCTTTCCCGCGCCAGGTGGCCATGTTCCTGGTCAAGCAGCTCACCTCTGCGTCGCTGCCGGAAATCGGCAAACAGTTTGGCGGTAAGCATCACACCACCGTCTTGCACTCGATCAACAAGATCGAAGCGCTGCGCCAGGTCGACAAGGAATTGAACAAGACGATCAACAGGCTACTCGATTCGTTCGGCTAGACTTGAGGGCCATGGACACCCTCGCGCGCGTTCGGCCTGTGGATAGCTTGTGGAAGTAGTTGCAAAAAAGGAAAGCACCTGAGATGTGGGCCAGGTATTTTCCTTAGGCTCACCCAGGTATTCACAGGAAGTATGAACGATGAGAAGTAATGTGGGCGGGGGTTTTTGGCGATTTCCTCAAATCCACAACTGCGGCGGCGACTACGGTTTTCATATCTTTATCGAAAGAGAGAAAAGCAGTAGAGTAACCCAACAAAAACCATGAGCCCCGAGACCAGCGCAAGGACCGCATACGAGATGGAATTCAGCATAAAGAAATTTGACCTACTCGAAGAGCTGCAAATGACGCAAGGCGTCGTCGAGCGCAAAACTACGATTCCCATCCTGTCCAATCTCCTTTGCGAAGTCAGCGGCAATCGCCTGACGATCACGGCGACCGATCTCGAACTGAGCATCTGCACCTCTTGCGAAGCTAAGATCAAAAAGGAAGGTGCTGGCACGATCCCGGCGAAAAAGCTGCTCGAACTCGTGCGTCTGCTGCCGGACGAGGAAATTCGCTTTAAGCTTCTTGATAACCATTGGGTGCAGATTACTTGTGATCGCCGTAACTACAAGCTGGTCGGCATGTCCAAGGACAATTTCCCGCAGTTGCCCGCGTTTCCGCACGCGTTGGTGAAAATCCCCGCGAAAATGCTGGCAGGATTGATCGCACGCACCACCTTCGCGATTTCGCTTGAGGAATCTCGCTACACCCTGAATGGCGCATTATTGGTTCTCAAGCCAGGCTCCATCACCATGGTTGCTACGGACGGCCACCGGCTCGCGCTCGTTGAAGTGGATCACAAACTCGAAGGCTTCTCCACGGAGACGCGCGTCTTGATTCCTAAGAAAGCCATGAACGAAGTTCAGCGGCTCGCTGCTGAGGCTGGCGACGAAGATATGGTCGAATTCGCGCAGGACGAGAGCCATCTCTTCTTCCAGTTCGGCCGTCGTTTGCTCACTTCGCGTAAGCTGACTGGCCAATTTCCAAATTACGAAGCGGTGCTCCCGCGCGAGGTGACGAAGACCGTCGCCATCGAGCGCGCCGAATTGCAAGACGCGCTTCGCCGCGTCTCTCAGTTGGCCGATCAGCGCTCGCACGCCGTGAAATTCATGCTGGCGAAAGAGGGTCTTGAAATCTCCGCCTCCAGCCCGGAATACGGCGAGGCCAAGGAAGCCATCGAAAAGGAATTCAAGGGTGAGCCGGTTAG
>JBOGNC010000280.1:0-5316 GCA_050747045.1 Candidatus Acidiferrales bacterium
GTTCTTGCTGCACATCCGTCCTCCGCCAAGGCATCGTTCCAGCCCCTCCTGGAACGAAACTCTACCCGCTCCGGTGTAACGGATGTCCTGATACAAACTGTAACGGATGTCCTGAGATCAAACAGCTAACGCCGCTTCCACCAAATCGCTAGACCAAAAATCAGAACGATGCCCGGCAAGGCAAAAATATCAGCCCAGCGAAGCGCCATCGCCTGGCTGTCGGTGAGGCTCACGTTGCGGCTGGCAGTCGTCTTTGGACGAATAGAAATCAGATTTTGATCGGAGGCTAGCCAGTCGACGGCGTTGTAAAAGAGATCGCCGTTACTCGACTGCCCGATAGCTTCATTGGAAGCGAAATCGGAATCGCCGATGACGACGAGCCGCGCGGTTTTGCTTTCTTCCTTTCTTGTGGCGGCAACTCCAAGGGACAGCGGGCCCCTGGTATCCGTCTTGGGATCGAAACTGACTTCGTGAGCGAGCTTCGGAGTGGTGAAGCTGCTGCCGGAGGTCTTCAGCAACTCGGTGATTTGTGGATCGGGTTTGGACTGATCGGCAGCTGAAACGGTTTGGGCCAGCGGGAAAAACGTCATGGTGCGCTGGAGGCCCTTGGTGATCGGGCTGTCGCCATAATCGACCACGAGGGGAATTTCCGGGCCAGCGCCAAAGAGCCGTCCCATGCCGCTAGCGTCAATGGCGATATTGTCGCCGAGCTTGATGTTCCAGGCCTGCATGACGCTTTCGAGATTGGCTGGCTGCTGGTGTTCACCGGTGACAGGATCGAATTCGAAAAGAGCCTTGCCGCCATCGTTGAGATACTTCGAAATCATGGCGGTTTCCTGCGGGAAATACGACTCCGTGGGACCATCGACCACCAGAACGTCGCAATCGGAAGGAACACCGTTGGACTGCACGAGGTTGATCGTCTTGATGTCGTAATTTTCACGCTTCAAACCGGCATCGGCTTCGGAATACCCATGCGGGCCGCTATCGGCGACGGCTTTTTCTCCATGGCCGGAGACGAAGCAAACGGTCTTCACCGTGCCAGTCGTGACTTTGAGAACAGCGCTCGTGATGGCCTGTTCCGTAAAGCCGCCATCGGCGGGGGGCTGTAAATGCTGCGTGTGGGGACCGGACGCTATATCGACCTCGCCCATTTGCGTGGCGCCGTACTGGCGGGCCAGATCGGGCTTCTGATCGGGGTCGACTTCCTGAAACTTTATGCGATCGCTTAGATTGCGGTATTCCGTGAGCAATTGGTCAAACCGGGGGTCGGGCCGCTTGGCGAAGCGGACGATGTCCACGTCGTTTCTAAGATTGCGGACGATCTTTTGCGTCTGAGGCGCGAGGGTATACAGCTGATCGGCAGTGAGGTCGAAACTCTTGTGGTATTTAAAGCCGAGATAGTTCGCGACCACCAAGATGGCGACCACGGCGAGTATGAGAATGGCGGCGTTGGTGCCGAGCTGCGAAGAGCGTTTCGAAAAGAAGTGTACGATGCCCCGAAAGCCCAGGATGATGCCGACGAGCAGAAGCACGCCTCCGGCGATCAGGAGGATTTTCGACGCCAACAGCAGCGTGTCCTGAATAGAATAGCGCAGATATCCAGCGATGAGGCAGGCGACGCCGACGCTGGCCAGCGTTTCCGCCACTTGGTATTGATTCCGCTTGGTACTGATGACTGCCTCCTTTCCACCCCAGTGCGCAATTTAGGCGCGCCGGGCGACCCGGGTTCCTATGCCCCTGCGATTCCGCGCGCGCCTAGGCTCGTCTCCAGCGCATGGAATCCACCGACCGCACGGTGAGGAAAACAAATAAAGCCATGAAACTGACGTAGTAAACCAATGCCGACGTGTCTATAACGCCTTGCGTGAAGCCTTGATAATGGTTGATCACGGACAGGTAGTGCACTAACTGTCCGACAGTGCCGGCAGCGCCGCTCGAGCCGAAATCCAGAGCCCAGAGGAGCAAGAACGCCGCGAAGGTAAGGACGGCGGCGATGATCGGATTCTCCGTGAGCGACGATAGAAACGAGCCGAGCGCGAGAAGCGCGCCTCCAAAAAGAAACAGGCCGAGGTAACCTGCGCCAACGACGCGCAAGGGCGGCATAGGGTCACTCTTGAACCACATGAACAAGATGTAGCTGCACGTAGGCAAGAGCATTACGACAAAGAGAGTGAGCGAGGCGAAAAATTTTCCGAGGACGATTTGCGTCTCGGTGATCGGCGACGTCATGAGCAATTCCATGGTGCCGCGGCGGCGTTCGTCGGAATAAACGCCCATGGTGACCATGGGCATGAAGAACAAAAGGAATAGAGCGAGAACGCCCAGGAATGCGCGGATTACTTCGCTGGGGACGTCGAAATTTGACGGCATGCCCATTTGCGCGCCTTGCATTTGCGCTTCCATCGCCGCACGCATGGCGTCGGTCAAATACAAATTGAAAAACACGCCGCACAGGACGAGAAATAGACCGACGACGACGTAGGCGATGGGCGACACGAAGTAGTGGCCCAGCTCTTTGCGGTAGATGGCATAAATGCTGCGCATTCGAAAAGCCTCCAATTCGTCCTCTCACAGCAGCGCGCCGCGTGGGGCTTCGTTTCCAACTACGTTCACCGCGCGGAAAACGTTCTAATTCGACGGCTGCGCGTGCGCGGCGTCGTCCGTAGTAAGCTGGAGGAAAATGTCCTCAAGGCTCAGGCTGAGGCCGCGCAACTCGTACAACGGCCAGCCTTTCTCCACGATTTTTGCAGCGATTTGGCTACGCACGTCCTGCCCCTGGGCAGATTCGACCGTGGCGGAAACGTGTCCGTCCGAACCAGATGTGCCGACTTGCACGCGCGAGGCTCCGGGGACGTGAGACAGCAAATCCTGGAGCTGCTTTTCGGGAGCCTGCACCTCGACGTGAATGCGCTGGCCTTCACGAAGCTGCGACGTGAGATTTTGCGGCGTATCGACGGCGGCGATTTTGCCTTTATTGATGATCACCACACGATCGCAGGTCATGCTGACCTCGGGCAGAATGTGCGTGGAGAGGATGATGGTGTGGCTGCCGGCGAGCGCCTTAATCAAGTTGCGGACTTCAATGATTTGCTTGGGGTCGAGGCCCACCGTGGGCTCATCCAGAATAATGACATCCGGATCGTGCACCAGAGCCTGCGCCAGGCCGACGCGCTGCTTATAGCCGCGCGAGAGACGCTTGATAAGTTCGTGACGCTTGTCGCCAAGATTGGTTTTGGCCAGCGCACTGGTTATTAGCCCGGGATGCTTGTCCGACGGTACATTTTTGATCCGCAGAACAAATTCCAGATACGACCCGACGGACATATCAGGATAGACCGGAGGAGCTTCCGGGAGGTAGCCAATATGGCGGCGGACCTGGAGCGAGTCCTTAAATACGTCAAAGCCACTGACGCGCGCGGTGCCGGACGTGGCTGGCATATAGCCAGTCAGAATGCGCATGGTGGTGGTTTTTCCGGCGCCATTGGGACCGAGAAAACCGAGAATTTCGCCCTTATTAACTGTAAATGAGACGTGATCTACGGCCGTAGTCGTACCGTAGGACTTAGTGACGTCCTGAACTTCAATCAATGCGTTCCTCCAAAAAAGTTATAAGGAGAGGAAAGCGAAACAATCCAACATCGTTAGACAGTCGAGACCCACACTTGGTTAGCAGACCCTTATACCAAAAATTGCGCGAAACTAAAAATCATAGATCACTCTACCGAATTCGAAATACGTTGGAGTGGGATGCGGGTTGTGCCGGAGGCGTTGCCGAGAAGGACGGAGATGATTTTTCGGGATTTCGGCACTTGAAATCGCGCCTCAGCGAATGCCGGCGTACTCGAGCGCAGTTTCCAGCTACACTCACATGCAGAGTGAGAAGCCTCGGGCAACGAGCGCGAGACGGAGCGCATCCGATGGCTGATTTTGCGGGCTGCTGGGCTGTGATGAGGTTGGACGGTTGCACGGCGCTCGAATACAAGAATTCAGGCGGGCAGAGATGTGCGTTGACACACTCCGGCCGTTTTGTTATTCAACACGTTTGACTGATCGAGCTGCGAATCTCAGAGGGGCACATCCAGGACACATCTAGGCGTGTACTTGAGCGAAGCAGGAATCGCCACGAAGAGGGCGATGTGGCGCGCCCGAATGAAGTTATTCCCGATTTTTTTCGGTACCACGGAGCAAAGATGATACGAACTGCGGGGGCCGCGTGAGGCGGTTGGGGCTGACGGCGGCCTTGGGGTTGGCTTGCCTGAGTGTGGCATTGCTGAGCGGGTGCCACGGCGGAGCCACGAATGCGATTACCATAGAGATTATTCCGCCTGCGACTGGTGTATCGGTGGATGTCGGGGCGACTGCGCCGCTGAACTTCACTGCCGCGCTCGGCGACGACACAACGAACGCTGGCGTGACATGGAAGTTGACTGGGTCGGACTGCTCAGGAAACGGGTGCGGAACGCTGTCGAGTCCGCAAACGCTTTCGGTCTCCTATCTGCCGCCTCCTGCGCCGCTGCCTTCGTCGGCGGCATTGAGCGTGACGCTGACGGCAACGTCGGTGGCGCAGACTTCCGTGACGCAGACGACGACAATCACGGTAGAACCTCTACCCACGTTTACGGCGACCACGTGCAGCCCTCCTGTTCCGACCGGAGTGATTGCGACATGCGGATTGCCGGGTGCCTCGAATGGCCAGGCCTACAATGAACAGATCGACATAGCGGGCGGAGTGGAACCGTATACGTTTGCGATCACGAGCAGCAATCCGGCATCGTTGTCGTCGTCCGTGTGTCTGGGCCTCACGGTCGCGCAAACAGCGAGTACGACGACCGCGATTGCTGGGAAACCGTGCAACGGGGGAACAAGCCCGATGGCGGTGACATTCACCGTGCAGCTGACCGATAGCGGCGGCGCGGCACCGGTAACGCAGCAATACTCGCTGAACATCGCACAGGCGACAGCGCTTTCGATCATAACGCCTTCGCTGAAAACGGCGAGTCTAAATGCGCAATACGTGCAGCCGGTCAGCGTCAGCGGTGGAGTGAGGCCGCTCACATGGTCGGTATCGCCTCCGGCGGCGAGTAGCCTGCCAGCGGGATTAGCCTTAAATTCTACAAACGGGCAAATTACAGGAGTTCCCGCGGCCGGAACTGACGCTGGACAGTCGAACCCGCCGTGCCCGTCGCCACAACCCGGAAAGTACTGCTTTTCGGTGACTGTGACTGATTCCTCGATACTGCCGAACAACCCTCCGCCGGCATCCCCCGGGGGATATCACAACCAAACGCAAACGCAGGCGTACTCGATTACGGT
>JBOGNC010000281.1:0-5314 GCA_050747045.1 Candidatus Acidiferrales bacterium
ACGCGTCGCCCAAAGAAATCATCTTCACCAGCGGCGCCACCGAATCGGACAATCTCGCGCTCAAGGGCGTCGCCGAATTTCATCGCGCCAAGGGCAATCACATCATCACCCAGGCCACCGAGCACAAGGCCGTGCTCGACGTCTGCAAGCGCCTGGAAACTTCCGGCTGCACGGTCACCTACTTACCGGTGGCGAAAGACGGCCGCATCGACCTCGACGATCTGCGCCGCGCCATCACGCCGAAAACCATCCTCATCTCCATCATGTACGCCAACAACGAAATCGGCGTGGTGCAGCCCATTGCCGAAATCTGCAAAATCGCCAAACAAGCCGGCGTACTCTTCCACACGGACGCAGTGCAGGCCATCGGCAAAATTTCCGTCGATGTAGAGCGCGACGGCATCGACCTGCTCTCCATTTCCGCGCACAAGCTATATGGACCAAAGGGCGTGGGCGCGCTCTACGTGCGCCGCAAAAATCCGCGCGTACAACTCGCGCCCATGATCGATGGCGGCGGCCACGAACGTGGCCTTCGCTCCGGCACTTTGAATGTGCCAGGCATTGTCGGCCTCGGCAAAGCCTGCGAAATTTGCGCCAGGGAAATGACGGACGAAAACGCGCGCATGCGAGCGCTGCGCAACAAATTAAAAGACGCAATCCTCAGCCGCCTCGACGACACCACCATCAACGGCTCGATGGATCATCGCCTGCCGAATAACCTCAACCTCAGCTTCGCGGGCGTCGAAGGCGACGCGTTGCTCATGGGCATCAACGACGTTGCCGTCTCGAGCGGCTCCGCCTGCACGTCAGCCACTCTCGAGCCCAGCCATGTGCTCAGCGCGCTCGGCACGCCGGAAGAATTGGCGCACAGCTCCATCCGCTTCGGCCTCGGCCGCTTCAACACCGCCGAAGACGTAGACTACGTCGCCGGGCGCGTGGTCGAAACCGTCAAGCGCCTCCGCGAACTCGCGCCTCTCTACGTAGCGGCGAAATCCCGATCCGGCCGTCCGTAGTCCCGAAATTCCGCGCCGCCAATTTGGAACTTGCCGCCGCGCGTCCGTCGCGCCACACTGGCGGCAAGCAGCGAAACTTATAGAAGTGCCGTCGCAATCCGCGCATGAGGTGATTCCATGGAAACCGATCTGCGTTACCCGATAGGAAAGTTTCAACGGCCGTCAGCGCCGCTCACTCCCGACCAGCGCCTTGAATGCATTGACGCCATCGCCGAAACTCCCGCGCATCTTTCTGCAGCCGTCGCCGGACTCACCCCCGCGCAGCTCGACACACCCTACCGACCCGGCGGCTGGACCGTTCGCCAGGTTGTCCACCATCTTCCGGACAGCCACATGAATTCCTACGTGCGGTTCAAACTCGCTCTCACCGAAGACGAGCCTGCGGTGAAATCCTACGAAGAAGACCGCTGGGCGCAACTCGCCGACTCGCGCGACACTCCCATCGAAACCTCTCTCGCGCTACTCGAAAATCTGCACAAGCGCTGGGTAGTGCTGTTGCGCTCGCTGGCGCCCTCCGATTGGTCGCGCAAGTTCGTTCATCCGATGCTCGGGCCGGTGACGCTCGACCCCAATCTCGCTCTGTACGCTTGGCACGGACGCCACCACGTCGCGCACATCACCGCGCTTCGCGAACGCAACGCTTGGGGCAAACAGACACTTGGATTCACGCGGTAGAGCCGATATCGCCTGTTCGTAACCCCTGTAGCTACACCGAGAATACCTGCGCCATTATCCCCCATTGACCTGATATCTCGCCGCGCCGTTTGGCGCGATCCTTGGAACCTCGTACTTGGGGCCCAGCCGTAGCTATCTCTTACGAAGAAGTCTGAAAACGCGCTCGGTCGAAATTCGTATGAAGAAATATCGGTCCGATTAAAGGGCGGCACGTGTTCGAGCCTCTTGGCGGTTCGATCGGCCCTTTCACAGCAGACAAAACGTAAGCTCAAAAGGAGGAAAACCTCATGATCAAGTTCTGGAAGCGCGCAGTCCCCCATCTCGTGCTCGCATCGATGCTACTTTCACCCATCGCTATGATCGGTTGCGCCGCGCATGGCGAATACCGCGTCTACGACCCCGACGATGGGACCTACCACAATTGGAACCATGGAGAGGCCA
This sequence comes from Candidatus Acidiferrales bacterium, assembly GCA_050747045.1. Taxonomy (GTDB): domain Bacteria; phylum Acidobacteriota; class Terriglobia; order Acidiferrales; family UBA7541; genus Palsa-295. The sequence goes on from JBOGNC010000281.1 coordinate 2,130, forward strand.
CCTACTACAACCAGTGGGAAGTCGAAACTCACCGCCACCATCAGGACTACCGCAAGCGCAAGCAGGACGAGCAGCGCCAATACTGGCAGTGGAGAAAAGGTCATCAGGACAACGGCCATCATGACACCGACCATCGCGATCATGGCGACCACGATCACCACTAGCTGGAGGTTGACCGATAGAGATCGCGACGCAGCGCCGGGGCGCACGGCGCGTCCTGGCGCTACGCCTTTACCGATTCGATCACGCACACGGGAGACTTGGTCCGCACCACGCGCGTCAATCGCAATCCCGCCTTGGCCAGCAATTCCGCGAATTCCGACTCGGTTCTTTCGTGCCCGCCAGCCATCAGCAGCATCTCTAGGTCAACCCACTTGCCGAAATGAGGCTCGTTGCCGGGGCTCAGCACCATTTCCAGAAGGAGCACTTTGCCCTTGTCACCGCCCATCGATGCCGCGCAGTTTTTCAGCACCGCGATGGCTCGCTCGTCGTCCCAATCGTGAATCACTGACTTCAGGACGTAGCTGTCTGCCGGCGGGACCTTGGAAAAAAAATCGCCGCCCAGCGCCTGGCAGCGGTCCCCAAGGCCCATCGATTCGATGTGGGGCGCCGCGCCGTCCGCCACATGCGGCGCATCGAACACGATGCCGCGCAGCCCGTAATGCTTACTTAAGACCGCGCACAAAAGAGCTCCGTGTCCTCCGCCGATGTCCGCGATCGTGCCAAGATCACTGAAGTCGTAAGCTTCCAGCACTGCGTGCGCGTACTGACCGCTCAGGCCGCTCATGGCCGCGTTGAAAGCCTGTTCTTCCGCGGGATTCTGCCTCAGAAATTCGAAGGCGTCGAGCCCGGTCAGGTGCTTGATTCCCGTTTGGCCCGTCCTCACGGAGTGCTCCATTTCCGCGAAAACGCGAAAGTGCGTCGGGTTGGTCATAAAAAGCACCACGTCGCGCATGGACGCCGGCACGTGCTCGCGCAGCATTTCAGAGGCCGGAGTATTTGCGAACGTGCGCGGAGTGCTCTCGGTGAATACACCTACGCTCGCCAGCGCCCGCAGGATTCGATAGAGCGAGCCTTCGTGGATCTCACGCGCCGAACCAGCCAGCTCTGAGACGCTTTTCGGTCCGCTCGCGAGCTGATCCGCGATCCGCAGTTTTGCCGCTACGTACAGGCACGCCGGGGCCATGTACGCGGTCGAGAGCTGCATGATTTGTTCGCTTGGCAACGGAATCGAACCCGCCGCGCCTTTCACCGGAGAAGTAGCCATGGCCGTCCTCGTTTCGTTCGGATTATCAGCCGAAGTCTGCTGCCGCCCCGGCATCATGTCAAGCTGCGACGCATTAACTTGGGACCAAAGCAACTTTAGTCCCCGAATGGTGTTCTAAAGACCTGATTGATGTTCTAAAGATATGGATCGGGAAGAGATCTCCAGCCGGAGGTTTCAGGCTGAACAACGCGCAACGGAGTGCGGTTATGAGAAAAGTCGCACTAACAATGGCAGTTCTGCTTTTCGCGGGCCTCGCCGCGGCCAAACCGAAAACCGATCCTCACTCGCTGAAGTTAGTAATGGCGCGCCAATCGTCCGTCGATCCCGTCGAGATCATTAAGCACCTCAACGAAAAGTGTCCAAACGTGACCATCACCACCAATCCGCGCCATTCCGATTACATGCTCTACGCCGGCTGGGGCGGAATGCCCTACGGTGGCTGGGGCGGCGGAAATTACCGCCTAATGGTTATCAAGCATGGCGGCGACACCATCTACGCCACCGAAACCGTCCTGCTCAGCAACGCCGTCAAAAACGTCTGCCGCTTCCTCGCGACGCAGCCCGCCCCGGCCTCCGCCCCGCCCCCGTCCCCCACTCCTCGCTGATATTCCCGACCTCTCGATAGCATTTAACTGATCGGTAATATATGCTATGATTAGCTAAGTAATCGTTGCGAACTATCCCGAGCGTGCTTGCGAAGCCTCCATGATTTACGATCCGCGACAATTCAGAAGGAAAATAGAGCCGAACTTCCAAGCTCTGACCTATGGAATTTGGATCCTTATGCTGATCCTTGGTCTCGGCTTTTTGACCAAAGAGATCCAGAGGGTTATGTCGGCTCCAGTTCGGCTGAAGGGTGTGCTCTACCTGGGCTTGTTGCTCTCGGTCGGCCTGCTCGCCGCCGGCTGGAAGTGGGTCACCCAGGTGGAGCTCGGGCTTCTGTGCGAGTTTCTCAGTCCCTACAGCAACTACAAACCTCCAGACGACACAATCCTAGTTGGGGGCATGTCAATCGTCTTAGGACTCCTTCTGCTGACTGCAAGTTCGCCCCGTGCATTCGGAGTCGTCTACCTCATCTACTCCGCTGCGAATTTGGTAGCGTGGCTTCGTTTCCGACGACAACTCCAATCAGCATTGGTCCAAAGCCGCGATCGATTGGAAAGAGAGCAAACCGAACCGGCCGATAAAAAAAGGGTCTTTAAGGGTGCCCTCAACCGCATCCAGCGTTATTATTTCGACAAATGGCAAACTCCCCGGCTCGCTATCGTGTTGACGCTGGCAATCGTGGGACTGCTCGCAGCTTACCTCGGAGCATCAGGACGAGACCTGGACTTAACTGTCGCAGCATACGTGTGCGATATTCTATCGGTTGTGGTGCTGGAAGTGATCCTTATGGTGATGTGGCGAACTCCGTTCTATTCCGATATGAGGTTATTCTCGGCAAAGCTGGGGGATCCCCGTGAGGATGAGGATCCCATAGAGCAAAACGGCGGGCGGAGCACCCTCTAAATCTTTCGAATTGACGGGTCGGGTGCCCCATGCTCGGTTTTCGAGCGTGGAGCTTTTGCATCTCCGAAGCTTTCCGGCGATCTTCTAATCAACTGGATCGATTTCGATCTGTATTTCTCCACGGGTGGCACACATCCTTTTATTTCAGTACTCATTGAATGAACGCCACATCACGACCACCGCACAACGCTGCCTTTACGCCTCGCTGTCAAAACGCTGCGGGGTGCCGCGCCCTTTGGGTTATAAGGGTGCGTGCCTCCGCCTCCAAAGAAACGCCGACTGGAGCGCCGCTACGGCCTCGGCCACCTGCACTTCATCACCTGCAGTTGTTACCGCAGACTGCCATTCTTCGCTTCCGAGCGGCGTCGCCACATCTTTTTGAAGCTTCTTCGAGAAGTTCGCGACCGCT
>JBOGNC010000282.1:0-5258 GCA_050747045.1 Candidatus Acidiferrales bacterium
CATAGCATCCTGCCGATACGCCGCATTGCCCGCCCAACGTAAAGAGCGGTTGCACCGGATGAATCCGTCCTGTCTGCCGGTTGCGCGTCACCGCGCCGAGCGTTGTGTGCATCGCGTGGCGCGGGAAGTCGTAAAGGCTATCGATGCCGGCGACCACCGGAGTGAGCGCCGTCGGAATTTCCGGGTCGGATGAATTGGCCCAACGACTTTCGCCGTTCACCAGATATTGGTGTATCGCTGTGTGAAACGCCGATTGCACCTCGCCGGCGGTACCCGAAAACTGGATCACCGTCCGCCCATTTGAGACCTGATCGACCTGGAACCCCTGCGACTGCAACCACGAAGTGACCGTCTGAATGTCCTGGTCCGAAGGTCCGAACTCCTGTCCATATTGCTGCGGAGTCAGCCAGTGGTGGTAGTTCGGGGAAGATGCATCCTGCTGCTGCTCCATCAGGTCGTCCAGAGCATTTTCCTGCTGCGCGCTGCGTTTGAGCACCAGCAACATGCGCTGCATGGGCAGAGTGGCAGGCGCAGCGCCGCGGTCAAACTGCGCCTGTGCGAAAGGGTGCGTATTGCCTTGCAGAATCGTCAAATTTACTGGATCGATTGCTTGCGTGATTCGCGATGCAATTACGTTGGTCTGAGCGCCGGTGAAGACTGCTGCTGCGAGAAGAATGATGCTTGCCGATACAATCCCGAAGACTGGTTTCGATTGGTTTCGCATAACGCCTCTGGCCGGGAAAACAAGCCCTATACGAAATGTTTGCTGTGCGCCTCGTGGAGCGCCCGAGTCTCGGCCCACACACCTGGGCGAAAGCCCTGGCGTATGCGGTCACTAATCGGTAACGTGCGAGAGGTGCACCGCGGATACTGCCGAATTTGCAAATGGCCGTCAAGCGGAAATTAGGTTGATGCCTCGCCAAATAGCAACGGGTCGTCGCGAGTAATCGCGAGCGTCTTCGCCTTGAGGGCGAAAATTGTGGTACATTGCGCCCGGGTGGACGGCCACGTTGCGGGGGACCGCAGCGGAGGAAAGTGGTTATGACCTGCCCGCAATGTGCGAGCCGCGTTCCGTCGAAGGCTCTGTGGGCGTCAACCGGGTTATCGGGAGTGGTTTGCCCTCACTGCCACGCCAGCCTGTGCCCGAAGGCTTTTTGCACGATCGTGCTGTTCGCGGCGTGCATCGGACTGGGAGAAGCGGCGCTTCTGATCCTTCAATCACACGGTCAAAATCTGGCGCTCAGCCTGATTGGTTTTTTTGTGATTTTCGTCGGCGTGTATTTGCTCGCGGCACCGGCGCTGATAAAGTTGCGCGTAAAGGAGAAAGCCACGCAGTCGCTTGCGGATCGCCGCGCGTAAGAGCATCGCGAGCGGCGGCGAAGCCAAGCTACAGCATTTGGCGCAGGACGTACTGCAAAATCCCGCCGTGCTGATAGTAAGCGACCTCGAATGGCGTATCGACGCGCGCAACGGCGGTGAAAGATTTGCCCTTATCATTTCCTTCGCGGGCGCGCACGCGGACGATTTTTCCGGGGCCGAAGTCTTGCGCCAAGCCTTCGAAGTCGAACGTTTCCAAGCCGGTTAATCCAAGCGATTTTGCGTTTTCGCCGGGCTTGAATTCCAGCGGCAGCACGCCCATTCCGATCAGGTTGCTGCGATGGATGCGCTCGAAGCTTTCGGCAAGGACGGCGCGGACGCCTAGCAGGATCGTTCCTTTGGCCGCCCAGTCGCGCGACGAACCTGAACCATATTCCTTGCCAGCGATCACCACCAGCGGCACGCCCTCGCCGCGATACCGTATGGCCGCATCGTAAATCGTCATTTTCTCGCCGCTCGGCTGATGAATGGTCCATCCGCCTTCGGTTCCCGGCGCGAGCTGGTTGCGCAGGCGGATATTTGCGAACGTGCCCCGCATCATCACTTCGTGATTTCCGCGGCGCGCTCCGTAGGAATTGAAATCTTTCGGCAACACGCCGTGCGCGATCAGATATTTTCCCGCGGGGCTATCGGGTGGAATCGAGCCAGCGGGAGAAATGTGGTCGGTCGTGATGCTGTCGCCGAGCAAGGCAAGCGCGCGCAACCCGCACAGGTCGGTGAGCGGCGCGGGCTTCAGCGGCATTCTTTCGAAATACGGCGGATTCTTGATGTACGTGGAACTTCCGTCCCACGAATACAGATCGCCGGCCGGAACGGGCAACGCTCGCCAGCTTTCGTCGCCAGTGAAGGCATCGGCGTATTCCTTGCGGAACATATCGCCGGAGACGGAGTTGCGAACGGTCGTCTCCACTTCCTGCGGCGTGGGCCAAATGTCTCGCAGATAAACGGGCTTGCCATTTTTGTCGGGCCCGATCGGCTCGTTGACGATATCGAAATCCATGCGGCCTGCCAGTGCGTAAGCGACAACGAGCGGCGGAGAAGCGAGATAGTTGGCGCGGCAGAGGGGATTGATGCGTCCCTCGAAATTGCGATTGCCGCTGAGAACGGACACGGCAACGAGGTTATTTTCCTTCACCGCTTTGCCGATCGATTCCGGCAGCGGGCCGCTATTGCCGATGCAGGTGGTGCAGCCGTAGCCGACGAGGTTGAAGCGAAGCTGGTTTAAATATGGCCACAGGCCGGCTTTTTCGATGTAGTCGGTTACGACTTTCGACCCCGGCGCGAAGCTGGTCTTCACCCAAGGCTTGGTGGCTAGGCCGCGCTCGACTGCTTTTTTCGCCAACAGCCCGGCGCCGAGCATCAGCGAGGGATTCGACGTGTTGGTGCAACTGGTGATCGCGGCGATGACTACGGAACCATCGCCGATATCGAATTTATCGCCGTTGCTTTGCACGCTGGCGTGCTTCGGCGATTCCGTAAGAGTTTTCTCGAAGGAAGTTTTGGCCTGCGTGAGCGCGACGCTGTCTTGCGGCCGCTTGGGACCGGCAATCGTCGGAACGACGTTGGCGAGATCGAGTTCAAGCGTGTCCGAAAACATTGGATCAGGCGTCTGATCGGTGCGGAAGAGGCCCTGTTCCTTTGTGTAGGCCTCAACGAGCCGAACCTGATCTTCGTTGCGCGCGGTGAAACGTAAATAGTTGAGCGTTTCCGAATCCACCGGAAAGAAACCCATGGTGGCGCCGTACTCAGGCGACATATTGGCGATGGTGGCGCGGTCGGGAAGCGTGAGGCTGGAAAGCCCGGTGCCGTAGAATTCGACAAACTTTCCGACGACGCCTTTTTTGCGCAGCATCTGCGTGACGGTGAGCACCAAATCGGTTGCGGTCGCGCCGGCAGGCAAGCGACCGTGTAATTTGAAGCCGACAACGGCGGGAATCAGCATCGAAAGGGGCTGGCCAAGCATGGCAGCCTCCGCTTCGATTCCGCCGACGCCCCAACCGAAAACGCCGAGGCCATTCACCATCGTGGTATGCGAATCGGTTCCAACCAGTGAATCGGGAAATGCCATCCACGAGCCGTCGATCTGTTCGCTGAAAACTACGCGGGCCAGATATTCGAGATTCACCTGATGGCAGATGCCGGTGTCCGGAGGGACCACGCGGAAATTCTGAAGGCTCTGTTGCCCCCAGCGGAGAAACGCATACCTTTCGATATTGCGCTGCAGTTCCATATCGGCGTTGATTTTGAAGGCGTCCGCAGCGCCAAATTTGTCGACTTGTACGGAGTGATCGATTACCAGCTCGGCGGGAAGCAGGGGATTAATTTTTTTCGGATCGCCGCCGAGGTTGCGGATAGCATCACGCATGGCCGCGAGATCGACGACCGCCGGCACGCCAGTGAAATCTTGCAACAGCACGCGCGCGGGCATGAAGGAGACTTCCTTCGCCGTTTGGCCCGCTGAAGCCGTGGGTGTCCACGAAGCGAGCGCCTTAATATCTTCGGTGTGGACGAAGCGCCCGTCTTCGTGGCGCAGCAAATTCTCGAGCAGCACTTTTAGCGAAAATGGCAGGCGCGCCACATTCGCTGCCTGCTCCAGAGCAGCCAAGCGATAGACTTTGAAAGTGTTGTCGCCGACGCGCAACGGCGCAAGCGTGGAGAACGAGTTTTTTGATCGCGGGCTCATGCGAGAAAAGGCCTCTCCTGTAGGTAGACGGCCATCAGTTTAGCGCAATCACGGCGCGAAACCGGTGCGAAAATCGGGTGAGAGGAACGCGCAGAAGGCAGTTCAATTTTGTGTCGATCTGAAGACGGGGCCTGCGTTTGTTTTCTATCACTTAGGCGCCATTTAGAATGACTTGGTGTGTCGATCTGACTGCGGCGATTTCTGGCTGTCTTTGCGGCGAAGCACAGGAGCAGGGAAGCACGGAATAGGAGGCGCGAATATCCGGCGGGATCGTAGGCTGTCCGCTCGCCCAATGTTCTCGCTGCTGCTTCCACGCTTCCTCCTTCGAACTACTTCATGCCGCGCCCGCCTCTTAACTGCGCTACGACAAGCGGCGCACACCTTAGCCTATCATACGATGCAAATCTGTCCCGATTTGGGAATGGCACAAGTGACGTCGCGTGAGCGGATTGCGGAGCTTTCTACCCGCGAGGCCAGTTGCGATTAGAACGACCACGGGAATTGCCGCAAAGCGGGCCCTTCGGCCATTCGGGAATCGGCCGCAGCTTCCGTTGCACAACCTTACTGGCTGAATGTGGAGTTCCGCTACGAGGTACGAATGGAGGGCCCCCTGAGTTGTGACGTAGGCACAGGGATGATATAGAGACAGCTTGGTTGCCCTCGCGGCCGCTGGGCGGGTATTCATTACGGAGGATTAGAAAATGTGGAAATGGCTCGAACAGCACCCAGCAATAGCGGTCCTTGCCGCGATTGCAGTCCTGTATGGGGCGAACGAGCTCTGGCATGGCGGCAACATGGGTCTGGTGGAGGCACTCGCCGTCATCGCGTTCGGGGAGGCGATCTTCCTGTGGGCTGAGGTTGGCAGGCTAAGGCGGAAGCTCGACGACCTTGAAAGTCGGACAAGCAGGGACCCCGAGCGGGCGGCCGATGCCATCGCAACATTGTGGGAGAGGGTTGGAGAACTGCTAAGCAAGAGCCGAAGTCTCGAAAGCCGCACGGACGCCTGTGAGAAGTTGATTGGGGCACTTCTGAGCAAAGAGGTAAAAGACGCATCTTGACGACGGGGTTTGAAATGTTTTGTATCATGACATGCGTTACACCGCGTATCAGGACATCCGTTACACGTCTGGGTTCTGTTTTTCTTCCGCAGCGGGAAGCGTCGTAGGGAGCCCGGAGGGCGACCGGAGAGGCTTGCCAC
>JBOGNC010000283.1:0-5207 GCA_050747045.1 Candidatus Acidiferrales bacterium
CCAGAAGATACCTCTATAGCACAAATGCCGGAGGATTGTCTGTCAGGAATAAGACCAAGACGGCATGGGGCTTGCGAGCCCTGGAATTGCGACCGGAACATCGCGGCAGAAACCTACGGAGACGGGCAGGCGTAACTCAGCGTGCCGTTCAGGTGCTCGTGCTCTACCTTAAACATCAGATTGCGTTTGCCCTGATTCTGAGTGACCTTGAAGACATAGATGCGGTCGTAGTCATCATTCGGCCAGTAAGGGACAAGAGATGGATCTTTTCCATAAGTCTGCAGCATTTGCTTTGCAAATCGGTTCAAAAAATAGTGTTCCCAGGCAACGAAAATCAGGGCGTGGTCTTCAGCAGGCGCTGTCAGCACCGATTGCAGTTTCGCGATGTCCGCGAAACCGATTTGCACGTTCACCGGCATCCCGAGTGCGATGGCGGTGGGTTCAATCGTCATGAGCGGACGCACGTAGGAATACGATTTAGGGCCGCCCCCATCGCGTAGTTCTATCGCAGGGTCGGGCGCGTAGATCGCGTCGGGTTTGCCAAAACGCGGGATCAATACTTTCGGCAAAGCCAGAGCCCGGTTAAGACCCTCGCACGAAAGTTGTCCCAGACCCTGCAGTGGCTTCTCCGCGTGCCGGATAGCTACGATTGTTTCCTGTGCGGCCAGCGCATGAGAGCCGATCAACAAAGACAGCATCGCGACAAATGCCGCCAGCCAGGAGCCTCGGAGGGTGGGTCTTATTTGGACCATCTTCACGCGTCCCAATCACCTGAGAAGCAGAATAGGAAAACGGCTTGCACGGAACATGACGGCCTGGCGAACCTGCGCCCCTGCGAGTGGTATTTCCGAGCTGTTTAGCTGCCAGCGACGACCCCGTGCGCTTGGCTATCGCGGCTACGAGAGCCCGACGATCTTGCCGGTAGCTTCGTCCAGGTCCATGTCGTAATAGCCCGGTCGCGTGGACAGGCCCGGCATCGTTGGGATCGTGCCCAGCAGCGGGTAAACGAAGCCTGCGCCCACGCTCGCGCGCACGTCGCGAACCGGGACAATGAAGCCCGTCGGCGCGCCCTTCAGATTGGGGTCGTGACTCAGACTGTATTGCGTCTTGGCCATGCAAATGGGCAGCTTGTCGAATCCGAGCTTGGTGTAGAGAGCGATTTTCTTCTCGGCCTCTGGGCTGTATTCCACACCCGCGCCGCCGTACATCTCGCGGACGATGGTTTCGATTTTTTCCTTGATGCTCTTCTCCAAAGGGTAAAGGAACTTGAACTGGCCCGGCTTTTCGCACGCGGCGATTATCGCTTTGCCCAGTTCAACCGCTCCCGCGCCGCCTTCAGCCCAGTGATTGGTCATCACCGCGTCCACTGCGCCCGCGCCTTTCGCCACCTTGCGCACTAATTCGATTTCTGCCGGCGTGTCGTACTGGAATCGATTGACGCCGACGACTACCGGCAAGCCGTACTTCTTGGAGTTCTCGATCATCTTCACTAGATTCACAGAACCCTTTTCCAACAGCTCGAGGTTTTCTTGGGTGTATACCGGGTCGAGCGGCTTCCCGGCGACCACTTTCGGCCCGCCGCCGTGCGTTTTGAGCGCACGAATCGTTGCCACCATTAATACGCAATCGGGAACCAATCCGCTATAGCGGCACTTAATGTTGAAGAACTTCTCCATGCCCATCTCGGCGCCGAATCCCGATTCCGTGAGCACGTAGCCATCTTTCCCAACGAGCTTCAGCGCCAGTTGATCGGCAACGATCGACGAATTCCCGTGCGCGATATTTCCAAACGGCCCCGCATGCACGAACGCCGGCGTGCCTTCGAGCGTCTGCATCAGGTTCGGCATGATGGTGTCCTTCATCAACACAGTCAGCGCGCCGCCCACCCCGATATCGTCGGCGGTGATGGCTTCACCGGCCTTGTTGGTGCCGATCACCATGCGCCCCAACCGCTCGCGCATGTCCGAAAGGCTGGTGGTCAGCGCCAGCACTGCCATGATTTCGCTGGCCACGGCGATATCGAATCCAGTGACGCGCGTGAAGCCCTTCTCCTCTGGTCCCTGACCGATGGTGATCTGCCGGAGCATGCGATCGTTGGTATCGGTGACGCGCCTCCACGTAATCGAGTCTGCGTCGATGTCCAGCCGGGCGAATCGGCTGCGCTCTTCCGGAGTCAGGTCGTCGGGATTGGTCTTGTTGATTCCGAGCTTGCGTAAGCGGCGCAGCATCACGGGAGAAAATTTCCGGCTGCCATCTTTGGCCCGCGGCGTCAGACGGTCGAACAACTGCTCATCCGTCGCATGGGCCTCGTGAAACATGCGGGTATCGATTGCCGCAGCAAGCAGATTGTTCGCGGCGGTAATCGCGTGAATGTCGCCGGTCAGATGAAGATTGAACTCCTCCATCGGAATCACCTGGCTATAACCACCACCCGCCGCACCACCCTTGATGCCGAACGTTGGTCCCTGGCTGGGCTGGCGAATGCAGGTGAACACTTTCTTGCCAAGGTGCGCGCCGATCGCCTGGCTCAAGCCCACAGTCGTTGTGCTCTTGCCTTCGCCGAGCGGCGTCGGCGAAATCGCCGTCACCACGATGTACTTACCGCTCGGAGCGTTCTTCAGCCGGTCGCGCACCGAGAGGTGCACCTTGGCCTTGCTCTTGCCGTACAGGTCGAGTTCGTCGGGAAGGATGCCTGCCTCCGCTGCAATCTGACCGATGGGAATCGGCGTGACCGACTGCGCAATCTCGATATCGCTGGGCACGCGCGCAAGTATGTTCTTCAGCTTATGAGGCATCCTGTTCTTCTCCTTGAAATGTACAATGGCGATGTATGCAACGAACGGGAAGTATCGCTCAGAATCCGCGCGGGGTCACGGTTTAGCGATGCGCTCCGACGGTCTTCCTCTGGCTCGGCATGCAATTAAGTAACGTATTGGACCATCAGTCGCTTGTCAAGCAGCTATCTGCTAGTGAAAACAGCCGTATTGAAGAAGGTTTTCACACAAAAGGGATGGCAGCGCCTTGCCATCCCTCGGATACATGTCCATTGCAAAATCGCGAGTTACGATTTACTGCACTCGCAGCGAACTTTGTCCTCTAACTTTCCTTGGTGCGTCGGATGGCGATTCGCAGTCCACTCCTTCCATCCCACGTTCATTTCTTTCACGTAAAAGCCCAGCTCCGCTAACTGCAGAGCTGCGTTCGCCGAGAGCTGTCAATCGCGGCTCCAGCAATAGGTGACGATCTCTCTGCCCTTCGACAACGTCGTGCCGACGCGATCTATGTCGTCGAGCGTGAAGCACAACGCGCCGGGGATGTGGCCGTTGGCAAACGCTTCCTTCCCTCGCGTGTCGAGCAACACGAAATCGAAAGGTGCGTGTCCTTCAACGGCTCTCAGAACGTCATTACGCTGCTTTTCGGCTTTGAGCTTCGCAGCAAAATACTCCCGATTCGCGCGAACCTCGTCCGGACTGAATGCGGGTGTGGCCATGCGTTTCCTCCTCATAGTTGGGCTGGCTAGCTACTGCCCTATCCGATGCAAAGGAGACGCGGGGGTTGCGGGAGATGTGGCAACTTTAGTGCGTAAGTTTGGGGTGCCAACGACTAGACGCGTCTTTGCCGTGGCTGGCAACGAGATGAGCTATCATAGAGGAACGTCGAATGCCCCAAAATGCCATAGGCGGAGATTCCAGCAGCAAGCCCACAACGCCAACGCGCAATGCACCAGCGCGCCCGGAACCGTGGCTTCGTGGTTCGTTGACCGATGTATCTGTCCTCACACGCGCCGTCTTGCACGCCCTGGCGCTCGCAGAGGAAGACATTGAGCGCTGGTGCGCCGGCCTCTCTGATGACGAGCTAAACCGCCGACCCGCAGGCATCGCTCCGGTCGCATTCCACCTGCGGCACATTACCCGTAGCGCCGACCGCCTGCTTACCTACGCCGATGGCCGCCAGCTATCTCCGGAGCAAATTTCTGCGATGAAAACCGAGCTCGATCCAGGCGCAACCGGGCAGGATGTGTTCGCGGAATTTCGAGCAGGCATCGAGAACGCCGCGATTCGAGTGCGCGCATTCAACTCCGTACAGTTTGAAGAACCTCGAAAAGTAGGAAAGCAGCAGTTGCCAACAACCGTCGGCAGCCTGCTAATTCACGTGGCAGACCATACGCAGCGCCACGTTGGCCAAGCGATCACCACTTCCAAAATTCTGATCGCCGCGCGGCGCTAAATATCGGCCGTCTTTTGCGCGTATCTAACTTCCCGAGGAATTTGCGATGGTCAGGATTTCTGGTTCGGTCAAAATGCGTGAGGACTGCTTGGCAGCGGCGAAAATGCGATCGACAACCTCATCCGCGGGCGCGAGGCCGCGCTTTTCAAGCCAAAACACCACGTTCGAGCGACCGCTCATGGGGCCAATTTCGATCACCTGCTCCAGCCCAAACAGATGCGCCGGCACGCCACTATAGACAGCGTCCGCGAGCTTCAGGTCGCCTTTTTTATAAGCTTTGGCGATGGCAGCGGCATGAACGCCAGTAGCGGTGCGAAATGCATCTTGACCGACCACCGGAAAATTAGGAGGGATCACGGTGCCGGTGGCGCGCGCCACGGTCTCCGAATATTTTTTCATTTGAGATAGATCGCGGTCGATCAGTCCAAGGAGCCGCAAGTTGACGAGCAGTAGCTCCATCGGCGTATTCCCAACGCGCTCGCCGAGCGCCAGAGCTGTTCCGTGAACTTGATCGGCCCCGGCTGCAATAGCAGCAAGAGAATTGGCGACCGCAAGGCCACGATCGTTATGCCCGTGCCAATCAACTCGAATTTTCTCGCCGGACGGCTTCACGACGTTCGCAATTACAAATTTCACTAGATTAAACGCGCCGCGCGGCGTGGCGTGTCCCACCGTGTCGCACAGGACGATCGAGCGAGCGCCGGCACGGATGGCCGTCGAATAGAGCGCGATAACGGTGGCGGGATCGGTTCGAATGGTGTCCTCGGTCACGTACATCACCGGCAGGCCGGCATCGGTGGCGAACTTCACGGATTCTTCCGTAATTCGTCGCAGGTGATCGACGCTCCAGTCCTCCACCATCCGCCGAATGGGACTGGAGCCGAGAAACATCGCGCATTCCATGGCCACGCCAACGCGCTCGCACACGTCGATCATGGCTTGGATATCCTGGCGATGCGTGCGGCCGCCGATATTGGGGC
>JBOGNC010000284.1:0-5174 GCA_050747045.1 Candidatus Acidiferrales bacterium
GGCGAAACGTCTGAAAACGAAGTGCTGGAAAGCAAAAGCGATGGCGGAGGGCCTCCCCGCCGGCCGGTAGCGGATTGCTGGGCGGCCAGCGATCCGCACGCACCCAACGAGAGCGCCGCCACCGCAACTACGCAAGCGATTGCAGATTTCATGTGCACCTTCCTCACCGAACTTCGCGGAAGTACTCCGGCGCGAAGATTCTGTTGGCTATTTCTGATAAGAGACGCGCCAAACGGAATTCGAGCCGTCGTCCGTGACGATCAGCGAACCGTCCTGGGCGACAGCGACGCCGACCGGGCGGCCCCAGCAATTCCCATCGGGAAGCACGAAGCCGGTGAGGAAGTCTTCGTAGGCGCCGGTGGCATGGCCGTCCTTCATAAACGCCATGATCACTTCGTAGCCGGTGCGCACGGCGCTGTTCCACGAACCGTGCTCGGCCACGAAAAGTTGCCCGCGATATTTTTTCGGAAATTGTTTCGCCTCGTAGAACGTGAGTCCGAGCGAAGCATCGTGCGGTTCGAGCAGAACGTCGGGCACGATCACTTTGTCCGCTAATTCGGGATGACGGCCGGGGTAACGCGGATCGTGATGGTCGCCGGTGTAATACCACGGCCAACCGTAAAAGCCGCCCTCCTGCACGTGCGTAACGTAGTCGGGAGGAAGATTGTCGCCAATTTCGTCGCGCTCGTTGACGGAGGTCCACACTTCGCCGGTTTTCGGGTTCACAGTCAGGCCGGAGCCGTTGCGGATTCCCGTGGCGTAAACCTTTAAGTCTGAACCATCCGGATTGGCTACGAGAATATCGGCGCGGTGAAATTCGCTTTTGTCCTTGTCGATGTCGGAGACGTTGTTGTGCGAGCCGACAGAGATGAACATCCGCTTGTTGTCCAGAGAGAAAGCGACACCGCGCGCAAAGTGGTTCGGGCCGGCGGGAAGATTGGGGACGATCACTTCCATCGGTCCGCGCGCTTTCAGATCGCCATTCTGATACGGGAAACGCACCACCTCATTGGTATCCCCTACGTACACGTATTGTGGATTCGGTCCGCGCGGATAGAACGCGATGCCAAAAGGCAAACGCATGCCACTGGCAAATTCGGAAGTCTGCTCGGCCTTGCCGTCAGCGGTCATACCGTGGAGCACCATGACCTTGCCTGTATTCGTTTCGGACACGAAGAGGTCGCCATTTGGCGCCTTCACGATGATCCGAGGGGCCTTCAAATCCGTCGAGTAGAGCTGAACTTTGAATCCTTTGGGCGCTTGCGGCCATACATCCGCAGGGCGCGGTACGGGACGCGAAAAGACGGCGGTGGACTTCGTCGCGTACGGCTGTGGCAGGTCGGCCACGGTGATGTGGTGAATGCGGCCGGGAGTCTCACCACGAAAATGGACGAATACGCTGCTATTGCCGGTTTGGGCGGCGGCATAAACTTCAGCGATGCGGCGATGGGCTGCGACGAAAAGGATCAGCGCGGCACATGCCGCCACCATCGGAGTTCGATACACATTCTTCATAAAAATAATTCCTCCAAAGTTCCGCGATCTCGATCGGATTCGGTTCTTCAGGAATTAACCTCAAATGCAGCGATTCATATCATCTTTTCGGATGACATCGAATACAATCGCAGAAAGCGGCGGGCCACAGTCAATCACCCCGCTAGCAAAGACGTGCGCCAATCCGAGCTGGTTTCAGATTGGAGCTGGTAGAGCTGCCAATCTTGCCATAAAAACCCGCTAACGCCCGAATCCGGAACTGCCGAATTACTAGTGTACGCCCGACGCCGCTGATAGCGCCGCGCGCCTATGTTTTGCGCCCGCCGTAACGTGCCCGGTGGCTTTTCCCCCACGCGGACATCGCTCGCAAGAGCGGCCGAAGGCTCTTCCCGTGGCGGGTAAGCGAATATTCCACGCGTGGAGGCACCTGTGCATACACCTTGCGGTGCACGATGTCGTCGCGCTCAAGTTCGCGGAGATGCTTGGTGAGCATCTTTTTGGTCGAGTGCGGGATTAGCTTCTGCAGCTGATTGAACCGCTGCGTGCCACGCTCCAGGTGAAAAAGAATGAGCGGCTTCCATTTGCCGCCTATGACTTCGGTGGTGAATCGTACCGGACAATCCGTATCTTTCACGAAATCACTCCAGGTACCTAGTAGCGAAAAGGTGCCTACTGGCTGCAGCGAGACTTTAGCGTAAAATCCGGCGCTTGGCCAGCGCCGCGTGACTTATATTCCGGGCGGTCGCGACTATATCGGGCCGGGTATTAGGCGAATAGGTATGCGTCCAGAACTCGGTTATTGGCCAGTCGACTAAGGGAAGGAGCCTTCATGGCAAACAAGAGACCTGTCGTGTTGTACGGCGCGAGCGGTTTTTCGGGCCGGCTCGTAGCCGAGTATCTGCGCGAATACAACGTCCCGTTTATCGCCGCGGGCCGAAACAAAGCGAAGATTCAGGACGTGATGAGCCATGTGCCGGGAATCGAGACGGCGGATTACGAAATCGTTGAGGTTGGCTCGTCGGTTGACGAGCTGACGAGATTGTTCTCCGGCGCGAGGGTGGTGTGTAACACGGTGGGGCCGTTCATCTACTATGGGCCCACAGTCATCGAGGCGAGCTGGAAAGCGGGATGCCACTACATCGACATTGCCGGAGAGCAGGCGTGGCACCGGCAAGTGGCCGAACAATGGGGCGACAAGTTCGCGTCCAAGGGCCTGCTGGCGGCGCCAGCGACGGCATTCATGTCCGCGCCCAGCGACGCTGCCGCGCGCGTGTGCATGGAATCAGCGAATGTGGATACTTTGGAAATATTGTCGATGTTCGATGGCATGCCCACGTTCGGTTCGACGCAGACAATCTTCGCCGTGATTCAGACTGATGGATACTTTTTGGAGCAAAATCGCTACAAGCCGTGGGCGCGAGCAAAAGCTTATGAAGCGGTCGTGCCCGGATACCTGCGCACGCAACTGGCCTTGAGCTGGGGTGGTTTTCCGCATCCGGTGTGGTACATGAACGAGCCGCAGATCGCCAACGTGCGCTCCTTCGGTGGATTACTGACCCGCGAGATCATGGAAGGAGTACTGGCTACCGAGAAGCATTTTGAAGAAGCGATTCGCCCGCTGCCCAAAGCCGAGCAAGAAAAGAAGCTCGCGGAAATGGCCAATGCGGTACAGGGCGGCACGCCACCGCGCGAAAATTCGCGCACCCAGCGCACCATCGACGTGGTCGTGGGCCGTGGCAGCACCGACTACGTGCAATGCGTGCTCTTCGGGACGTGCTGCTATCGGCAGACCGGGCTCATTCAGGCGTATGCGGCGCACACTTTGTCGCTCGGCGCGCACAAGAAGGTAGGCTTTGCTTCCCCCGCTGCGGCCTTCGGCCATCGCGAGCTGCTGAAAGTCCTTGAATCTTTCGGGCTGTCGAAAATGAAAATGATTTCGTGACTATGGGATCCAAAGTGTGGAGGCAGTCGCAACGCTAGCCGGGTACAGATAGGTATAGAGTGATGGCTGGCACACTGGTGAACGACACGGTAGATCATGGTCGCGCGTTCGACTGGGGACGTACCTCCTTAGACTACTCCCGGCATCGGCCTGGGTACCCGCCGAGTTTTTACGAGCGGATTACGGCGTTAGGAATTGGCCGACCTGGTCAACGAGTACTCGATCTAGGGACTGGGACAGGGAACCTCGCACGTGCACTCGCTCGCCGAGGGTGCAAAGTCACGGGCATCGATATCTCTGAGCC
Source organism: Candidatus Acidiferrales bacterium (assembly GCA_050747045.1). Lineage (GTDB taxonomy): Bacteria > Acidobacteriota > Terriglobia > Acidiferrales > UBA7541 > Palsa-295. The sequence continues at coordinate 3,741 of JBOGNC010000284.1, forward strand.
ACAGGTGTCTGAGGCTCGGCGGCTGGCTGCTGAAGAAGGCCTTAACGTCGACTTTCTGGTCCGTCCGGCTGAGGAGACAGGGTTAGCTGACCAATCGTTTGACGTCGTCGCGGCAGCACAATCATGGCTCTACTTCGATCGGGACAGAGCTACTATCGAGACAAGACGATTGCTAGCCCCCGGCGGCCAACTTTTGACTTGCCACATCGGCTGGTTGCCCAGGTTGGACCACATCGCCGAAAAAACGGAAGAGTTGATTCTGAAATTTAATCCCGATTGGACGGGAGCAGACATGAGCGGGGAGGTTACGCCGTCTCCCAAGTGGATCGGGCGGGATTTTGTCGTGTCGGCATTCTTTGTATATCAAGAGGCTATCCCATTTACGCGGAAAGGCTGGAGGGGACGCATTCGCGCATGTCGAGCGATAGGCGCCGAGCTGCGGGACGAGGAGATTGAAAAATTCGACAAGGAGCACGCCGAACTCCTAGAGAGAATCACCACTGACGATTTCACCGTGCTCCATTGGATCGACGGCCATATTCTTACTCCTAAGTGAGCAGTTCAGACCCTACATGGCTCAGTCGCAATCTTTCAGCACGATGAACCATTGACGCGCGAGCGCGTGGAGATTGATGCGCCGTCCCCAAGTAAACGGTCCTGGAAGAGTTGAAAACATTTTAAAGTTAAAACCGCTATGTTCACGTCAGAAGAACGTAATCGCCTACGCTCGGAACTCCTGGAATATGCCGCCAAAGACAAGCGGATTAGTGCTGCTGCGATCACTGGCTCAGCGGCAGCCGCACGCGAAGATCGTTGGTCGGACATAGACCTCGCGTTTGGCATCAGCGATGCCGCCGGATTTCTAAACGTCCTATCCGACTGGTCTGCACACATGTACGGGCAGTATCGTGCCCTTCACCATCTAGACGTCAGGTCCGGCGCGTGGATTTATCGGTGTTTTCTCCTCCCTAGCACTCTACAAGTCGATCTCGCCTTCGTGTCCGCGACAGAATTCCGGGCCTTGGCGCCAACGTTTCAGCTTATTTTCGGAGAGGCAAATGAGTCCCGGTATGTTCCGCCTCCAGCGCTCCGGGATATCATCGGCCTTGCTTGGTTGTACGCGCTCCATGCGCGGACCTGTATTGCGAGGCGAAAACTCTGGCAAGCGGAATACATGATAAGCGGTATCCGCGACAGTGCGCTTGCGCTGGCCTGTATTCGTCATGGACTCCCTGCCGTCTATGGCCGTGGCATGGACATGTTGCCAAGCAGGGTGGCCGCGCAATTCGAAGACTCTTTCGTTCGACAACTCGACACCATCGAACTCTCGCGTGCTTTCCAGGTTGTTGTTCGTGGACTACTTAGCGAGATTCGCAGCGTGGATGAAGAGCTTGCGGCGCGGTTACAGGAAGCGCTCGCACGTATGACCGAGAC
>JBOGNC010000285.1:0-5174 GCA_050747045.1 Candidatus Acidiferrales bacterium
AACACTTGCGCTACTCGCGCGCCCATTTTACTCTGTGCGCTCACGTGAATCCGCAATTCATCGTCGTCGGGCTAATCTGGTACATCGTTTTTTTGCTTTCCACCACCTGCCATGAAGGCGCGCACGCTCTCGTCGCGCATCTCGGCGGCGATCCCACGGCGATGCACGGCGGGCAGGTGAGCCTCAGTCCCCTGCCGCACATTCGACGCGAACCTTTCGGCACGGTCGTCGTGCCATGGCTCACTTACTTTCTGCCGCCGCACTGGATGCTCGGCTGGGCTAGCGCACCGTTTGATCCGGCGTGGGCGCAGAGGCATCCGCACCGCGCCGCGTGGATGGCGCTCGCCGGGCCGGTCGCTAATTTCATCCTCGCCGGAGTAGCGGCGGTGGCGATTCATCTCGGGATCGCATTCGACTACTTCCGAGTGCCCGATCAAGCGAGCTTCACACACGTGACCACTGCCGCCATGCGGGGCACACCTGAATTCGCGGCCACATTTCTCAGCATCCTGTTCGTTCTCAACGTGCTGCTGGGAACGTTCAATCTGCTTCCCGTGCCGCCACTCGACGGCCACACTGGCATCACCGCGTTGATGAGCGAAGATACGGCGCGCCGGTTTCTGAATTGGTCGCACAACCAGGGCCTTGGATTCGCGGGATTGCTACTCGCCTGGGTTCTCTACGATCGCGTGTTCGACTACATCTTCCGCTTCAGCTTGTCCGTGCTGTATCCCGGCGCATATTGAGTCACTCGCCAGGCGCCGCGCTTTGATCCGAACTGTTTCAGATGCGCACCACGCGCGCGAAGGGAACAGGTGCGCGCACTCGAAGTTATCCGATCAGCCCGCAACTGCTTTTCTTGGAATGCTCGCTCCGGAATGTTGTGGCACGGCAGATGCATTCCTATTGCCGGAGGCCAGGCCATGGATTTCGAGGGCGATCAGCAGCAGAGCAGTTATACGGTGGAAGTATCCGGCTGGGATGCGACCGAAACTTTTTTCGTGGAGAACACGGATCTCACGTGGACCGCGGACGGCATAAAAGAAATCTTTCTGTGCCGCCCGGTGCGCGAAGGCAGCGTGGTTTTCGTCAGGCTGATGCAGCCCGTGACCAATTCAGACAATTGCCCGATCGCCTGCCAGGCTTTGAAAGTGATCGAGCATGCCGCTGGCCGCGTGGCAATTCAGTTGGCGCAATTGCGGCCGCGCGCATTTTTCAAGGACACAGTTCGCGACCTAAATTGCTCCGCGACCAAAGTGGCGTAGCTCAAATCCGCGTCGAATAGCTTTTTTACCTTGCAACATCGCAAGCGCGCGCACGATTCGCCATTAGTTTCGCTTTGAGACTGACGTTCCACTTCGGGATTCGTGCGCAGATCGCATCCGCGAAGCATTCATTGGCTTCAGTTGCCGCACACGTGCACCACTCGCCTCGTTCCAACCTCTAAGTTCCACAATGCTGCAGCATTAGCGCGCCGAGCCTCGAAATTCGCGCTTTCCTCGCACTCTTCCGCCGGCCCGCACAGCGCCGCCCCACTCTGGCATCCATCGTGCCCTTATGACGCGCATGGAAACCGTCATGGAACACCCCGTCACGCCAACTGCCCGAAAGAATCTAGCCATTTGCGTACTGGACGACGACGCCAATCAAGTTGAACTCGTCACCTCACGCCTGGAGAAGGCGGGCTTCTCTGCCATGGGAACCACCAGCGCGGAAGAGGCGCTGCAAAACGTGCGCCTTGGCGCTTGCCGCGTGGTGCTCGCCGATCTGAAGATGCCGGAAATGGACGGGCTGCAATTTGTGGAAAAAGCTCTGCAGCACGATCCCGGTGTATACGTCATTCTCGTCACCGGATTCTACGCTGTCGATTCAGCGATCGAGGCGATCAAGCGCGGCGCTCACGATTACTTGAACAAGCCAATCGATTTTCGCCGCTTGGAAAAAACGCTCGATGACATTGCCGAACTCGCCTCGCGCCGCTCCGAAATCCGCGAACTCGAACACAAACTCTTCGAAAATCATCAGTTTCAGGGCATCGTCGGTAAGAGTCCCGCGATGCTCGATATGCTGGACCTAGTGAAGAAAGTCTCGCGCCATTATTCCAACGTGCTGATCACCGGCCCTACCGGCGCCGGCAAAGAACTCGTCGCGCGCGCTCTGCATCAGCTCAGCCCGGTGGATAAGGAACGCTTCGCGGTCTGCAACTGCTCGGCCCTTGTCGATACGCTGCTCGAAAGCCAGCTTTTCGGACATGTGCGCGGAGCATTCACCGGCGCCACCGATACCCGGCCGGGAATTTTTGAGTTTGCCAATGGCGGCGTGGTTTTCCTGGACGAAATCGGCGAAACTTCCCTTGCCATGCAAGCCAAGCTTCTGCGCGTGATCGAAAATCGCGAAATCCAGCGCGTGGGCTCGCCTGAGGTTCGACACGTCACCGTCCGTTTGATCGCCGCTACCAATCGCGACCTGCGCGCCGAAGTGCTCTCCGGACGCTTTCGCGAAGATCTGTTCTACCGTCTCAGCAGCATCGAAATTCGCGTGCCAGGCCTTTCCGAGCGCCGCGAAGATATTCCCCTTCTCGTCCAACACTTTCTGAAAAAATACAGCGAAGCCTACAGCAAACCCTTTCAGGGCCTCAGCCGCCGCGCGCAAATCGCCATGCTGCAGCACGATTGGCCCGGGAACGTCCGCGAGCTCGCCAACGTAATCTCCAGCGCCGCCATCACCGCTAGCACCGATTTCATTGACGTGAGCGATTTGCCCGAGAGCCTGCAACGCTCCCATCATCGCGGCGCCGCATCCTCCCCCGAGGCATGGCGTCCGCTGCCGCTCGACGAAGTTCGCCGCATCCACATCCAGCGCGTCCTCGAAATGTGCAAAGGCAATCGCGTGCGCGCCTCGCAAATGCTGGGCATCGGGCGCACCAGCCTCTATCGCTTCCTCAAGCGCTCCAATAAACAACCCGCCGTGCGCAGCGGCGCATAAACGGGATTCTGGGAACGCCAATCTCTCGATTGGCGGAGGTACTGCGCAAATCCGCGCGTTGGGTCCTGCGAGTAACTTCAAAGCGCGAATAGCACGAGCGCGACGCCGCCCCGCCACGTATGAGAAGAAGGCAAGTCAGTAGAGATTTCCGTCCTCGGAACACGGGCCACAGGACTCTATCCCTCAACTCGCAGTTCTCGAATTGCCCGGCAAGTCCCGTCGAAGTCTATCCGCTGTTTTGGTGAAGGGTTTCCGGATAAAATGCGCCCGTGCTCAGAAAAGTCAGCCTCCCCGATTTTGGAAAGTACTTCCACACAAAGAATCGGAGTCCGATTGCCTTCGTATGCAGGGACACTCCGAACCTCTTCCACGACATCGTGTTTATGGCGAGCTATCTTCACGATGCGGAATTTGGACTTGAGGACGTTCGACGGACCGGAAAGGTCCTTCGTATTGTTATGCAACGAGACCGGTGGGAGCTGTACAAACTAGACGGTGACCTTGAGAGCATAGCTTCCGAGCTAGTAATCAGTCCGGTCGCTGCAGTGAAATGGCATCTGAAACCCAAGATTGGGCGAAAGCTCGAATCAGATCGCAGAGGCACCTTCTCCATCCGACACTTATATTTCGCTGAGTCAGTGTGGGATGACACCGACAAGACAGAGATCGTCCTGTCTGGACACGGCATGAACCCAGCCCAGCTCAGGATAGCTGTTCGTGAGCCCTTCACGATTAGTTTGACGGATCGTCAGCCCTGAGAGGAACGTCCACTCCCTTACTTATCCGCGCGCATCGCGTCTCAGCGGCGGACGTGTAGTTGGGTAAGGTTGCGGGCGACGGCGAGTGCGAGGTCTGCCAGATCCCCGATCCGGCGGGCGGCCTTTAAACGGCGGGCGGCCTTTCATTGATCCCGGTCGGCAATACCTGCTGGCAGCTCCGGGAGCTGCGACTATGCCGTTTCGTTACTCAAGGCCGCGTTTCACTTTCGCGCACCGTTTCATTCCGCAGCACTCCGGCTACCCGTACGGCGCCGCATCTGCCTTATCGTCAGCGATTTGCGAACGCCCAGGTTGGCGGCTGGGATGCAACGCCCGGCCCAGATAATAGATATGGAAAAAATACTGAGCTTCGAGGATCGCTCGGTGACGCGGCCAGAGCGCCGCCGCGAATTCCGTGACACCCGGCACGTTCCGGTGGAAGTTTCCGGCTACGATTCGTCCGGCAGCTTCTTCACCGAGCGCAGCTCCACGATCGAGGACAGCGATTCAGGGGCGCCCGGTTGGCAGGACGGTGAGCCACCAGCCGCGTGACTTGGCGCGTAATCTGGCGGCGACGCCGCCACGTTCCACCTGAGTTCCTCAGATCCCCGCCGTCAAGGGCGCGTGGTTCGTCCGAGCGAACCGCGCGCCACCCTCCTCGCGTTACTGCCGCGACCTATTGTCTGGCTGCGCCGTGGAGTCCGCGGGGCTGGCCGGTGCCGCCCGCTATTGGCCGGACGCATAGGACGAATTCCTCAGCAGCATCGCCGGTAGTGCAAGGTTCGAGTCCATGCGCACGATCATGCCGGTTTTGGCCGGAAGCTCCACATCCTTGCCCTTGCGCGCGGCTATGTACGCGCCGCTGCCCACTAAGCCAAATATTGTGCCCCGCATCACGCGGCTGAAAACCAGACCCAACGTCGCTCCGCCAGCCGTACCCATCGCCGCGTCCATCACATCGCCTTTCACGCTCTGGTGCTCCTGTACGACTTCACCTTCGATGGTGGTCAGGTCCTTGCGCCTGCCGATGTCCGCACCGCTGCCGTAGATATTGACGATGCTCATGCGTGCCGGGAAAAGCCGGCTCTCCACTTCCACGGAATCGAAAACCAAGTTGATTGAAGCGCCACCGCGGAAGGCCGAAAACCACCTCGGACGCTGGACGCTGGTGATTCTGCCGTGAACGATGGCTCCGGCGGGCAGAACCAGGTGGGTACCGGCAAACACCGGTTCGGTGACCACTGCGGAGAAGGGATCGCCTACCCGCGCCACCCGGCTGTCCAATTCGTTGGTCAGGCTCAGGCGAACTTCAGTCCCTGGAATCACCTGCGGCGCCTGCGCCTGCGCACGTACTGACGGCGAGGCAACCACCGAGCAGGCCAACGCCGCACAAACTGCCATAAATCTCCTCATTCGATCCTCCTGTATCCT
>JBOGNC010000286.1:0-5153 GCA_050747045.1 Candidatus Acidiferrales bacterium
CGCGCATCGGAATTTGGGGCTGGAGCTACGGCGGCACCATGACTCTCGACGCCCTGTTCAACGCGCCCGGCGTTTTCAAGGCCGGAGCCTCGGTTGCTCCGGTCACCGATTGGCGCCTCTACGACACGGCGTACACCGAGCGGTACATGGGCCGTCCTCAGGACAATGCCTCAGGTTACTATCAGAGTTCGCCTGTGAATCAAGCTGCGAATCTCCAAGGCAAACTCTTGATCGTCCACGGCACTGGCGACGATAACGTCCACTTTGCCAACACCGCTGAGCTTCTCAGCCGTTTTATTTCGCTCGGGCGATATCCCGATGACCTTGTCATCATTCCGGGCCGCGGCCATTCCATGTCGGATCGTGCGGCGCGCATCGAAGTGTTCCGCGAAATCGCAAAGTTTATTGAGGATAATCTTTAGGCCAATCGGCTGCGAGACAACCATCCTGCGGGCTGCGGATTCTGATAGACTGTAGTGGTCGTGATCTGGTGTGGAGTGAGGCGCCCCTCAACGCCTCCGGGATTTTTGGAAAGCGCAGGATAGAGACCTTGCCGAACCACCTTGCACGGCCCTCGTCGAAGTCTGTTGCGGATCGCAGTACCCGCCCTACGTTTGCGCTATATATCGTTGCGGCGATTGCGATCGCTTCATGCTGTTGTCCTTTGTCTCGCGCGGCCGGGGAAAACGTGCGCTCTCCGAACTCCGCCGCGCAACATCCTCTCGACGATTCGCCGGTTCTCGATTCCGGTTTTCGGCAGCTCTATGAGCTGAATTTTGAGGGAGCTCGCGCCCAGTTTCGCGGCTTTCAGCAGCAACATCCGGAGGATCCGGTCGGCAAAGCGGCCGAAGCCGCCAGCTACCTCTACGAAGAATTCGATGCCAAAGGCATCTTTACTTCCAAGTTCTTTCTCAACAACGAACTATTTCTCAATGGCGCGGACGGAACTCCCGCTGAAAACCGCAACGTTCTTTTCCTACGTGCCAATCGCGAGACGCGCCAAATGGCTCAAAAAATCCTGAAGTCAGAGCCGAACGATGTGCGTGCGCTGCTCGCCCTCACGCTCGCGGATGGCATGGAGTCTGACTACGACGCGTTGATCGTGAAGAAGCAGATGGCCGGCCTCGGACTGATGCGCCAAGCCGAACGCGAGGCCAATGCGCTGCTGGCCATTGATCCATCGCAGGATGATGCGTACGTGGCCCTGGGCGCTGCCGACTACGTGATCGGCTGTCTGCCCAGTTATAAGCGCGCGTTCCTTTGGTTCGGCGGGATTCATGGCGATCGTAGCCGCGGCATGCAGGAAATGCAGCGCGCCGCCGATCACGGCCACTATCTGCGTCCCTTCGCGCAAATTTTGTTGGCTCTCGCTTGCGAACGCGAACATCAGCCCACACGCGCACGCGTGCTTCTCTCCCGACTCACCAGCGAATTCCCCACGAATAAACGCTTCGCCACCGAACTTGCTTTGCTCAACGCTCGCGCTCCGGGCGATTAATTCGCGGTCGCACGAAGACTTTCTGATCGCGCTTAGCCCTTTACCACTTCACGCGCACGCGGTAATCCAGAGTCGCGCTGCCATTCTTGTCCACGGGAACCTCGAATCCGATCGTGTTGGCGTCGAGCTTCGTCCATTTGTAGTTCGAGTTTTCCACTTCCCACGTTCCGCCTACTGGTTCGCACACGTCCACTGTCACGGCGGTATCTTGGTGATTTCTTAGTGTGATCTGGTATTCCATTTCAGCGCTGTTGTTCGACAGCCGCTTGTAATCGACTTCCTTGCGTTCGCACACCACGTCAAACGCGTTGCCCACGTTCACGCGCACAATCTCGCCTTTTGGCGTGTGCTGGATCGCGTCCTCGCCGATGAACTCGGCCGCGCCATTCGCATCATTCTGATAAACGCGAACGGTCCCTCCCGGCAGCGGCATCCCCAATCCCGCGTCGGCGCCGTTCTTGAAGCGGTAGAAAACCTTCACCTGTTCGGGAATCGCGTTTCCGAGGCCCTGCGGATTGCGGTAGTTGTAGGGCTGTCCGTCCACTTCCAAATACTTCTGCACGGGTATATTCCTCTCGGCCAGTAAGTTGATCTGCTTCGACTCGTCGTTTGCAATCGACGTCCGCTGCGACAGCGTGTACAGGTGATACTCAGAAAACGCTTGCTGCTGAAACCCGGGCGCCGCCGCTGCTTCGGGTTTGGCTGCGAATGCCATTTCCGGCATGATTCGTCGCGATTGCGATGCCTGATGAATTTGGCCTGCGACGAGCTGCAGTCTCGCGTTGTCAAAGGCCGCGCCGCTGTTGTTCGTGAGCGTCACCCAACTTTCCAGGCTGGCGGATTTCTCGTCGCGTGCCACTGTTAGCGCGTATTCGGCGCTCCAATTCATATTCCCAGCCAAATACGTTACCTCCACGCTCTGCTCATTCGCGCCGCGATTCTCCATCGTCCATAGAAGCGTGGGCGTACTGTAGAGTCCCGCAGGCAGATCCGGAAACCGGTAAGAATCCGCCACGGCGCCGGTAACGATTTCGTTGCCAATTCTCCAGACCTGCCCGTTTGTATCCGCCAGCAACACGGCTTTGGTCTGCACCCATTTCGTCGATCCTGCGTCTCGCTCCCGCTTCACCAGCGTAACTTCGCGCCCTACATATTTCCGCAGCAGTTTTTCCGGGTCGAGCTGGTCGTAAGCGTAGTTCTGCTCTAGCAGCGTCAGTTTCGAGGCATCGTCCAGCGGACGAAATTGAACGCTCGCTGGATTAATGGACGAAGGCACGTCCTCGAAGCGAAGCACGAAGACGCCGGGCTGCACGCGAATCCGCCGCACCTCGCGAACCAGCGCGAGGTTCGAGTTGTACACAGTCAAGGAGAGACCGGTTCGATCACTTTGCGTGCTGATCGCAACGCTTGCTGCGGAGCTATTCTTCGCCGTTCCATCTGCGCGTCCACCTCGTGGAAGCATTGCTACTAACAGCAACATCGCGAGCAACAAAAGCGCGGTCCGGCAGATACCCCGTGCGGGACGAACATTCATAGACGTCTCCTTCGGCGCCACTCACTGAAAGCTGGCGCAACGTAGCGAAGCGACGGAACAACAGCGCGGCAAGCTCTCCGGCAGTCGGCAGATAAGCACGACCGGCGGATCGGCATCAACCAATGGTAGCTAAATCACACGAAATGGTTGTATTTAGTCGCCTTCGTCGAGGGCCGGGCTCGCGGGGATTCAAAATTCCCTTGTGGGGAAGCGCATTACCGCAGACCGAGCCTCGTCCATGGAGCAAGGCGGGCTGACGGGAGATTCAAAGTCGCTCCGAACTGTTGGGCTTAGCCGTTGAGCCAACGAGCGAAATTCCGCGGTGCCGGGAATGCGAATGGAGGAGGGCCAGGGCTGGAGCTACCTTGTGTCTCTTGCGTCCCCTGAGCGCAAATATCAAGCTGCATGCTTCTTGAGATCGCGCGACGACACTGATATCAACCCGACACGGGTGTTTACCTACCTTGACTAATGCGGTAAGTAAAGTTTAGAGTTTGCTTCTCTCGGCGCGGCGGAGGCTCTAGTGGCAGGTGCGGTGTTGAGTGGTGTACTTCTCGGGTTAATGATACTGGCGGTGGCAGCCTTGATACTTGCGCCTCTCACGGCACTGGGCGTGATGTTCTGGCATTGGCAGAAGGAATTGAAAGAGTCAATGAGGTTGCGCCAGGCTAGAACCACTCAAATTCGGTAGCTCCCTCCTAAAAATCGCATAGATTCAGCTTTTTTTGACGTATGGCGTCCCCGGCTTGGCCGAATCTTGTCCCGATGATCCACTCATACGCGGAGGTGTTACTGCGCTTGCGATGCCAGCTCTCCCGCTTTTCTGGCCTACGTCGAGAAATCAATTGCGCGTTGCGGACGAATAAGTCCAATTTTTTTGCGGCTCTCCCGTGGAGGTTGCCGTATCACGTCAGAAATCAATGACAAATTATGGCATGCTACGTGCTTGCGAACCAGGTGATGCACCCAGGTTCTAGGCCAGGTAAAATCCCCAAGCAGATCCACGCGCCTCTGCCGGTTTGGCATTATTGGGTGTACTGGGCAGGTGTACTGTGCACGCTCGTCGCCGCTCTGTGCGCATTTGGGGTCGTCCACTGGCCGACCAGAAATAACGGGAGCCCTGCAGCCAGCGGCATCGCAGACGGCCGTTCGCAGGGTCGCCAATTCGGTTACCCGGCAGGTGTCGCCCTTCCGCAGCGCCGACTTTACCCCTATTCTGTGATACTTGGCGGTGTACAGAACGCGCAGGAGCTGCGCAACGCAGTGGCCCACGATCCGCTGGTCGCCGCGCTTTATGCGAATTTCGATGTATCGAAGGCGCGAGTCATACGACTGAAGCGTGACCGCGAAGTTTACGTTTCCTACCGTTTTGGCGGCCACATTTATTGGACGAAGAAGCGCCTTCTACTGCGAGCTGGCGAGACGGTGATCACCGATGGACAACACGAGGCGCGCACGCGATGCGGAAACCGCATCTCGGAAACGCCGATGCAGCCTGTTAGGCAGGACGAGCCGCTGGACGCAGCTCTTAATGGGCCGCAGAGTTTACCGCTCCTCGCTGATAACTCGGAGCCGCCGCCTCTTTTGGCTCTCGACCCTCCCGTTCTTGATCCGGTGGTTCCCGGAATGCCAATGTTGCCGCCGCCCGGGTCGCCGCCTGTATCCGTAATTCCGCCCCCTTATTTCCCAATCGTGGGTGGCGGGCCGCCGTCGTTTCCAAACATCACTCCGCCTCCGCCACCACCGCCGATAGCGACGCCTGAACCGAGCGCACTTTCGCTGCTCGTGTTAGGTCTGCTGGTTCTCGCAACTTTGTCAGGCGCGTCTACCCTCGAGAAGAATCGAAATACCGAATCTCGCGAGCGGTCGTCGCTCGACTGAGCGGCGGGGTCACATCCGTGGCGAAGTTGCTGACATCTAGCGCAGCGAAACGTACTTCTGCGAGGATGTTAGCCCTTCCTGTGCTGCCTCGAGATTGCGGATGCTCGGAGACAGTCCGTGCCGCTCGAAACACGATGCAAGCATCCTGCCGATCTCGTCAACCTTCTCGGTGGCTAGAGCAACGACGCTGGGGCCCGCGCCGCTAAGAGCCACGCCGAGCAAACCGGGGATGCGAGGTAA
>JBOGNC010000287.1:0-5147 GCA_050747045.1 Candidatus Acidiferrales bacterium
GAGGCGTCCAACACCAAGCCGGCCCTCCTGAATACCGAGCCGATGCCATTCTCAAAGGTTCAAATGGTGGAAAACGTGCCGCGCGTGGCGAAGCTCGATCAGTTGGTAAGCCCACCGCGAGGACCGCTGGCTGAGGATGCGCCGCGAGCGCCCATGAACGAAATCCAAAAGCAGCTTCGAGAGGCTCTACTTCCCGAGCTGAAAAAGCATACGGTGTCGATCACGCCGACGAAAGAGGGAATTGTGGTGAGCCTGCGAGAGGCGGGCTTTTTCGCCAGCGGTTCGGCGGACCTGCGGCCGGGCGCGAGCGGCACCCTCGCTGACTTCGTGAAAGTGATTGCTCCGTATCACGTGCGCATTCGCATCGAGGGACACACCGACGACGTGCCGATCCACAACTCCCGGTTCGATTCCAACTGGGATCTTTCGACGGCACGCGCTACGGAGATCATCAAACTATTCATCTCGAAATACGGCATCGCGCCCGATCGATTGTCCGCCGCTGGTTACGGAGAATATTATCCCGTCGCTTCCAACGCCACGGAGACAGGCCGCGCCATGAACCGCCGGGTCGACTTGGTAATCCTCACTCCAACTTCCGATTCCGGGCCACCGTTACCCGGATCGCCCGGATTGAGCGCCATGTCCCGTTTGGGGTGGATAACTTTGCACCAGCCAACTGCCCATACAGGTCCGCCCACTAACCGAACTCGCCATTTTCAATACCGCTGAAAGACCCGGCTGATAGTACTCGTCGGTGATTTATTGGCTACATAAGCGCGAGACGAGCAGAGTTGACGCACTTGGCGCGCGCTATGATGCACGCATTCTGGTGCCAGCGAGCGTGTTACGGGCACTGGAAACTTCGCGCGCATCCTGAGGGATCAGGCGTGTGGAATGTAACTCCATCTCAAACGCAATTCGCAAACAAAAGGAGACGCAAGTGAAACACTGGCTTTCCAGCTCTATAGCTCTTGTCGCACTGGTTTTCGCGCTCAGTTTCCCCGTGGCCGTGCCGGCAGCGCCGCGCACGCCTCAACCGAAAACTGCTGCGGCGGCTGCCCAACGTGAGCGGCATCCTGAAATTCGCGCCGCAATGGCTAACCTGCGCGAGGCGCGCGAGCACCTGGACCATGCGGCCCACGACTTCGGAGGCCATCGCGTGGCTGCCATCAAGTCGGTCGACGAGGCCATTCACCAGCTTCAGCTCGCTATGCAGTACGACAAGCGCTAGCACAAAAGTTCTCGGCCTGGCTTGCGGCGTCCGACCTCGCAGCGGGCGCCGCAAGCCGGGACGTGGCTTCGCATGGCGCGTTGCCAAGCAACCGTTTTCAGGCACTTGCCGCGCACATTCCCCCTGCACGCAATATCTTGAGACAGCTATTTAATCGAGGTGTCGCCGAATCTTGCACACAAAGCGTCCGCCTAATTGCGGATGTTCTGTGCAACGTGCTGGGTAGGAGCGCCGGTGTCCTTGCCGGCGCGTATCTCGTCCACAATTTGCTGTGCCAGTTTTTGGCTCGTGAGGCAGCTTGGATCGGTGATGCGGCACTCAGCAACGGTCAGATTGCATCCGCACGTGCAATGCTTCATGTTCATACGCTTCAGCGCCAATTTCTTTTGCGCCGGGGTCAGTCCTTTGAAACTCACTCCCGGAATGCTCGTAGCCAGCGCGGCGTTCTTCAGAAAGATTTGCCCAGTGTCTTCGAATGTTTCGATCTTCGCCTGTACCGGCATCCCCAGCAACGCGCGAATTTCATTGTCGTACACTTGTTTCGGATAAAGGCCCACGTGTTTTTGAACCACGCGGCCCTCTGGATCGACTACGAACGAAGTGGGCAAGGCGGGGATTCCGCCGTACTCTTCCGAAAGCGCGTCGCTGCCCATGACGATGGGATAGTTCATGCCGATTTTGTCGGCGAAATCCTTCACGCCTGCGGGGGGTCCGTCGTCCATCGACACGCCAACGATCTGCAGCTTGCCCTGGAATTCCTTCTGCAGCTCCATCATTTCCGGAATTTCTTCCTGGCAGGGAGGGCACCAGGTGGCCCAGAAATTCACGATCACTACTTTACCGTGCAGTTGCGCGGTTGAAACAAGCTGGCCGTCGAGGTCGTTCACCAGGAAGGGAGGCATCGGCTGCGCGTTGCTGGCGAAGCGGATCACGTCGGCGTCGCTGGAGTCGTCCGCATCGGTCTTTGCGCTGGCTGGCTGCGCCTTGGCGGCCACTGCATGCACCGCGCTGACAGCGCTCGGCTTTGCCGCCGAGACGCGCAATTCGCGCGCGCCTTCGATGGCGATGGCCGTCGCCGCCAGCACGCCGGTCACAAGCAGAATGATGAGTGCCGATTTTTTCATGGGATTCCTGCCAGTCTTATAGATTATGCGGCAGATGCGTGCCGGACACAACGGTTCGCGCGAATCGGTACGCAAGAGATAAAGGAAGGCTGTTTACGGGCGATTTACGAGCACGGTGGCAAACCAAAGTCAGGGTTCTGTTCCTCGAACCTGACATCCGTATTTTCGAGTCTAGGCCCGCTTCGCAAATGGCCGTGTGAAGCTTCACAAAGGCTCCAGTGCGACCGAATTTCTTCTATTGAGCCGTCGGAACTCGGGACCGAGGCTCACGCTGCAGGGCGACCGTAATTCGAAATCTCTGAAGGTTTCAATCTGGGACGCGGATTCCCGATTCGAGTCGGCACATCCAGCTCCGGCACATTCTGTGCTGGCCTAAGTTGTTGAAAACTCAGTCCCGAGGGCGTGCGACAGGGCGAGATTTGTTTGGGCATGCGACGTGCATTAGAGAGATCGTGGGTCGCGTTCCTACACGGTCCGCATCGTTGGTGAATGGGGAGGAAGGGGCCCATTCGCTGGTGATTCGGGTCGTTCCCACCTGCCTCTGAGAGGGAAGCTGGATGGATGACCCCATGGTTCAACTTCGCCTAGGTTGAACCAAATGGAACGCGGCCTTTGGAGGCTCCCGATCCCAAGCGGGAGCCTCCTCCTACATTTCCCGCTTTGCAGCATCATCGTTATAGCCGCTCGAAGCTCGAAACTTCCGAACCGCTCGCATTCCGCTGCGCCGTGCGATAATTTCACCATCGAATGCGCAACCTGAAACTCACCATCGCTTACGACGGCGCGGAATTCCACGGCTATGCGGCTCAAAAATGCGCGCTGATTTTTCCGAACAGAGGTTGCAAGCCAAACAAGGACCTACTGCGAATTGCGCGCCGAGACGCAAAGCAAGTCGGAGTGACCGCACGGATCGAACTGCACAGGTTGAGGAGAACGGCGGAATGTGCATGGGCTGGGCGAAATTCCATCGAACTCGTGCGCCAACTGCTTGGCCATCCAGACCTACAGACGACACAAACTTACTTGGGCGCGAACGCTGCCGACGTACAGAGGATGCACACAAATGTGGACGAAACAGTGGGGGCTTTTGGAGGATAGCGAAGATGAATAAAAAACCTAAACCGCGATTTGAGTTGGTTGCGACTAAAACAACCGGCGGATCATTCATAGTGACCATCCGTAGGGGGCGGGACCGAAAGCATAGTTTTCCGGCGGGGTCATCCGCATCGGCTAAGCGAATCGCGTGCGCCATGATCGACGCGCACGACCAAGACGAAAACTTCAACCCACAGAACGTCTATAATTCACTCGGTTTGGGCGGCTGAAAAGGAGAAAACTAATGTTACCAAAAGGGCGACGTGCGGCGGACTTGGGAGCTGTTTGCAGTAACACTCGACTATCGCCAGAAGAAGCTGAGGCAGCGTTGAGCAAGATTGAAAAAGATCATCCCGATTGGACTAATGAGCAAATCGAGAAAGAGTTTTTTTCACAGTTTGGGATGTCGTTTCAAACGCCCTCAGAAAAGTCCCCAGAAAGAACTTAACACTCGCAGGCAACGGCGGTAAGGTAACGTCATAATTGTGATGTCCCAACACCATCGGGAAATATCGTGCCCAACCTTCGCAGTGGTCAGGAAGGTTGAGGGCTTGCTTGTCCCGCTCGTCGCTTGTCAACTCGGCTTGCGCTCGCATTCGGCTGCGCCATGCGATAATTTCTCCATCGCATGCGCAACCTGAAGCTCACCATCGCTTACGACGGCGCGGAATTCCACGGCTGGCAGATCCAGCCGGGCGTAGCCACCATTCAGGGCGCGCTGAATGACGTTGCTTCGCAGATCACACAGGAAAGAATCTTTATTCATGGCGCCAGCCGTACCGACGCGGGCGTGCACGCGCTTGGACAAGTTGCGCACTTCAAAACGCGCTCGCCGATTCCGGCCGAGGAATTTCAGCGCGCTTTTAACGCGCTCCTGCCGCCGTCGATTCGCATCATGGCCGCCGAAGAAGTCGGCCCCGATTTTCACGCGCGCTGGATGGCGCAAGCGAAGACGTATCGGTATCGAATTTACTGCGGCGCCGTCCTGCCGCCGTTCGAGCATCGCCGCGCGCTGCACTATGCCGGGCCGCTCGACGAAGCTGCCATGTCGCTAGCCGCGCGCGAATTCGAAGGCGAGCGCGATTTCGACACGTTCTCGGCATCGTCAGGTTCGGAGGACAACGACCGCGACCGGTCAAGCGTGCGCTTGATTTACAGCTCGGAAATGATTCGCGAGAGCGAGCGCGACGAAATCGCCTACGTCGTGCGCGGGCAATCGTTTCTGCGCTACATGGTCCGCAAAATCGTGGGCACGCTGCTGGAAGTCGGGAAGGGAAGGCTCGCCCCAGCGGATATCGGCGCATTATTCGAGGCGCGCGACCGTTCCCGCTCCGGTCCTACCGTCCCGCCCGAAGGCCTCTACCTCGTCTCGCTCGAATACCCCGATCCGACCGATTCGCTCGCCTCCACCGCCCGCCGCCGCTCTTCCCGCCTTGGTCAATAATGTTGCGTCGCGTGTTCCTCGCGGTAATCTAATGCCGTCGAGGGCGCCCAATGACCAATCAGGTTCCGAACGACCTGGCGGAAAAAGCGGCGATCATGCGGGAATTCGGACGGCTGCGAGCCGCCGGCCAGCCCATTCCCGCCGAGCTGCAAGCGAAGCACGTCAACGCGACGAATGACGGATACGCCACCGGCCCCGAACCCGGCGAGCGAATCCCCGATTTCTCGCTTCCCGACCAACACGCTGCTCC
>JBOGNC010000288.1:0-5132 GCA_050747045.1 Candidatus Acidiferrales bacterium
GACGCGATGGGCGTCTCATCGGCGTTTTTGACAGCCGCGTCGTACCGCCGCAGATACTCGTAGATGCGCTGGCGGCGCGCCAGAGGCCCGTTGCGAGCCTCGTCTGTTACGATCTCCGCGTACTCCGGCAGTCCGTCGCCCATTCCGATCGTGGCGTCCGCGCTTGGCAGCACTTCTTCGTCGAACCAGTTCCGCGCCAAAGCCTCGCTAGCAATTCGTATGAACCGGTCACTTTCAATTCCCAGCTTGAACGCTGCGGGATTCATCAGCACCACGCCCGGTACGCTTACCGCCGCAGGACCCGCAACTCCCTGAACGTCATACTTTACGCCAGTCGATTCGACGATCCGCGGGGCGCGAATTCTTTTGTCGAATACGCCGAAATTCCTCGTCAGCGTTTGCCAAATCCCAGCGATCTGCCGCGCGGATTGCGCCGCACTTCCGGCCAGCGGCTGAGTAGTCCAAAACTCCACAGAATTCCGTTTGCTCCTTGATGGCCAAGTCGCGTAACGGCCGGCCACAGCAAATGCGCCCAGAGCCGAGCCACGCACTTCGTAGCGATACTCGATGTCGTCGCCGTCCTTCTTCCGTCCCTTCCGCTCGCCGTCGGCCCAAATCGCGAAATCAGCCGGCACGCGAACGGTGTAGGAGACCTTCGGTGGCCGCGAAGGATGGGTCGACAGTATGTATTTCGGAGGTTGCAGCTGCGGCGCCCAGCCGCGCGCGCCCAGATGAAAGCTGTTCGGCTCGACGGTCACGTACGATTGCGAATCTGATGGCGCACGCAGCGAGTACTCAAAGCTGAGCGCGCGCTTTTCTTTCCGCATCCAATGTTTTTCTAGGGCGACGCGAACCATTGCCGGCTGGGACTGTTGCTCTGGTAATGGAAGGGGAGTAACCGCCGCGTTGCGCCCGTCCACTTCCACTTGCAAATCGCTTCTGCCGGAGTTTTTCTCAGAGGGAAGGCGAACATCGATGTAGTTCAGTTCAGCGGTGCCCGCATTTACGAGCGTGAAGTTAACTTGGATCGCCAGTTCCGGCGTTTGACCCGGCACGAATCGAATCTGGCGCTTCTCACGAACGATTCGATATCCGGGCGCTAGTGGAACGGCACAGGCAGCCGCGCACACCAGCGAAATCACTGCGAAGATGCCGGCTAGCAGCGGCGAAAGGTTGCGTTTCAAGATGGCAAGATTTTAACGGGCAGGCGCGATTCCGCGAAAGCTCAAAATCCGCATAGAGCAAATTCGATGTACCTGCGAACGGCCGGCAGGCACTCGAACGCGATCGCCGTGGCAATTGTGCAGGACAGGGTCACTTCTCTCCGAAATGCCTGACGATCTCCGCCTCGCTCACGCCGCGGTGACGATAGGCTATGATCGCGCGGGCCTGCGAATCGGGCACTCCCATCTGCACGAGCTTGAGAAGCGTTGAGTCGTGCATTCCGGCGTCTTTGAGGCGCGCCAATGACGCGCCTGAAAACACCGGCGTTCGACTCGCCCGTTGACGCGCCTCCTCCATCACGATTGCATTGGACATCCCCGCGAGTTTCATTGCCTGTAACTCGCCCCAGCCCAGCCCCAGCTCGTTTATTCTGGCAAGATCGAGAATATTGCCATCCGTCATGCCAACCTGGAGAAGGCCCGCGACGGCATCTCCGGCGTCGAACGGGTGATTTCGGATTCGGTAAAGTTTTAGAATCTCCACGCAATCGTCGTCGGAAAAGCCGCCCTGCCGTGCCTCCGCGATCTCGCTCACTTCGGCCGCGGTGATCTTTAAAGTATTTAGTTGTTGAATCGCGTTGTAGCCCATGCCGCTGGTTTCGAGCGGCGAAGTATCAACGGGCTTCAGCCGGCTACAGCCGGTGCAGGAAACTGCCAGTGCGACCACGAAGGCAATGCCGCAAGCACCGCGCAGCCGACCATTCCTCACAGCATGCGCTGAACCCCGCGCCAGGATGCTACCCATGCGTCGATTTTACGCTTCGCGCTTTGGCGAAAAGAGACGATTTGGCGAATTTGCTGAGGAAGTGCGCGAAAAGTTACACGTTGTAAACGCGCTCGATATCGAACACGCCGGGAATGCGTTTGATCCCGGCCAGAATGTGTTCGAGCTGCTTGCGGTCGCGAACGTCGAGACCTACGTCGATGCGCGCGCGAATATCCACACCGCCGCTCTCAAACGTGCGGATGTTCGCGCCCGCGTCGCTGATCACGTTGGTGATGGCTGCCAGCATACCCGGACGGTCCTCGGTAAAGATTCGCAGGCGCACCGGAAAAGTTGAGTGCGTGCTTCCTGCCCACTCCACCGATATGCGCCGCTCCGGTTCGTACAAGAGGTTTTGCACGTTGGGACAGATTTTGCTGTGGACGGCGATGCCGCGACCGCGGGTCACATACCCAATAATGTCGTCGCCAGGTATGGGATTGCAGCATTTCGAGCGGTAGACCATCAGATCGTCGTGCCCGCGCACGACGATGGTCGCTTCGTCCATGCCCAGCAAATGCTTCACTGTGGACGCAAGTTTCGGCGGCTTCTCTTCCGCCGATTCTCCGATCGGTTCGCCAGTGGCTTTCGCCAACACCTGCCGCGCTGACCATTTGCCGTATCCCAGTTCGGCGTAAAGATCGTCCACTCGCGAGCATCCATATTCGGAAGCCACCCGGTGCCAATCCTCGCTGGAGATTCGCTTCAAATTGACGCCCGCGTGCCGAGCTTCCTTCTCCAGCAGGCGACGCCCCACGTCCGTAGCTTCATCGCGCTCGTGCAGATGAATCCATTGGCGGATCTTCGTGCGGGCCCTTGATGTGTGTACTAACGCCAACCAGTCCCGCGAGGGCGTGTGCCCCTTCTGGGTGATCACTTCCACCACGTCGCCATTTGCCAGCACGTGCCGCAGCGGAACCATCTCGCCATTTACCTTCGCACCGGCGCACTGGTGGCCCACTTCGGTGTGCACCGCGTAGGCGAAATCAACCGGCGTGGAGCCGCGTGGCAGCACCACCACGCGCCCTTTCGGAGTGAACGTGTATACCTCTTCGGGATACAGATCGACGCGCAGAGTGGAAAGGAATTCGCTGGGTTCCTGCATCTCCTGCACCCACTCGATCAGTTGCCGCATCCACACGATGCGCTGATCGTCCGCAGTCGAGGCCGCCGCGTGCCCATCTTTGTATTTCCAGTGCGCCGCCACGCCTTGCTCCGCGATCCGGTGCATTTCCTGCGTACGAATCTGCACCTCGAAGGGCTGCCCGGAGTGAATCACCGTGGTGTGCAGCGATTGGTACAAGTTCGGCCGCGGCATGGCGATGTAGTCCTTGAAACGCCCCGGCACCGGGCGCCAGATCTGGTGAATCACGCCCAGTGCTGCATAGCAATTTTTCACCGTGTCCGTGACCACGCGGACCGCCAGTAGGTCGTAAACCTGGTCCAACATGCGCTGCTGCTTCTGAATCTTCAGGTGCAGCGAATAGAGACGCTTTACGCGCCCTTGCACCTCGGCAGGGATGCCACTCTCGACCATCTTTTCGCGAATGGCGTTTTGCACTTCTTGCAAAAACTTGTCGAACACCTTCTGCTTCGTTGCCACTTTTTTCTGCAAATCCAGAAACGATTCCGTCTCCAGATACCGGAACGACAAATCCTCCAGCTCGCCGCGAATCAAGCCCATGCCCAAGCGGTTGGCCACCGGCGCGTAGATATCGAGCGTCTCGCGAGCGATGCGCTGCTGCTTCGCGGCGTCCAGATACTCCAGCGTGCGCATGTTGTGGAGGCGGTCCGCCAGCTTCACCATCACCACGCGCACGTCGTTCACCATCGCCAGCAGCATCTTGCGGACGTTCTCGGCTTGGCGGTCCTCCGGCGCCAGCAAGTCCAGCCGGCTGATTTTCGTCACGCCTTCCACCAGCCGCGCGATATCGGGACCAAACAGCTCCGACATTTTCCCCAGCGGAATTTTCGTGTCTTCCACCACGTCGTGCAGCAGGGCGGCGCAAATCGACGTGGCATCCAGCTTCATGTCCGCCAGTAGGTGCGCCACTTCCACGGGATGCGAAAGATACGGCTCGCCGGAAAGCCTCAGCTGAGATTTATGCTGCTCGGCGGCGAAATCGTAGGCCCGGCGAAGGAGGTCGATGTCATCGCCCGGCCGGTTGCGATGCACCTTGTCCATCAGCTCCACGAAGCGCAGGTCCACATTGCGGCGCGCCGCCACGCTGATCGCGGGATTGTTAATCGCGTTCATGAATATCTAAATTAATCCTGGTCCTATTGTAAGCCGGATCGACAACACTCGACTATCTTCGGGTTGGCCAAGTAACAGCTCCCTGACCTCCGTGGCATAAGCGCGACTCGAGAACCAGGGCTAGGCTGATGGAGCGTTAGCCTTCTTCGCAGGCTGGACTGTTGTACTGCCTGCAATTGAAGGTATTCACCGCATAGAAGGCCCCTCGGGTCTTGGATAATCTTTTTTGGCTGTCATTGTCCGCCACAATGGTCACGCTGTTCGACTCGGTTGGGACGGCCTGATGGTCACATCGGAAGATCCGAATGCCAGATACAGCGACGATACTGGATGTACTTTTCGCAACTGTCGACGAACTGAATAAAGAGCTACCTCCCGAGCAGCGGTTGATCAAAAGCAAAGATGCGGTTCTATTCGGCCAATCCGGGAAATTGGATTCGCTGGGGCTAGTGAATTTTATAGTGACCGCCGAGCAACGATTGCAGGACAGGTTTGAAGTTACGATCAGCTTGGCTGACGAGCGAGCGATGTCGCAGGAAAAAAGCCCCTTTAGAACCCTCGCGACCATGGCTGATTACGTTCAGACACTGCTTGCTGAGAAAGGAGAAATCCGATCGCCAGCAGCCGGCGAATCCTCATCACGGGCACACGCAAAGGAATCGGCAGGTATTTAGCGGACTATTACTGCAACAGCGGGTTTCAGGTGATCGGGTGCAGCCGTTCACCGAGCGACCTAACGCACTGCCGATATCGGCACTTTGAACTCAATATCTGCGATGAAGCTTCCGTCGAACAGATGTTTTCTGAACTGCGAAAGGCGTACGACGGCTTGGACGTTCTGGTTAACAACGCTGGTATTGCATCGATGAACCATGTATTGGCCACACCC
>JBOGNC010000289.1:0-5086 GCA_050747045.1 Candidatus Acidiferrales bacterium
GGCAGCGGCGCGACCGGCTCAAAACATTCGCGCCAAACATCAGGGAACGAAGGCGATTCGGAATGAGTGTTCAGGATTTTTCAGTCAAATCCGCCGAGCAAGAGGCTCTTGATGCTGCCGCTTCGCCATCTGTCAACCACGCCAGCCACGTCCTCACCTTGGAAGAAATTCGCGATGTAGCCAAGGAAAGCGGCAAACCCGCGGAAACGTTGATGAAAGTTGTCGCGCTGATCGCCCGCCGCTCACAGACGGACGTCTGCTCCGTATACCTCCTGGAGCCGGATCGCAGCCATCTCGTCCTCGCCGCCACCGTCGGTCTGCGCCCCCAAAGCATCGGCAATCTTCGTCTCGCCGTTTCTGAAGGACTCGTCGGCTCGGTAGCCGAATTGGTCCGCCCCATTGCTGTCGAGGAAGTGACCAGCCATCCGCGCTTTAAATATTTTCCGGAGGTAGGCGAAGAAGGCTATCACTCTTTCCTCGGCGTGCCGCTGATCGACCGCGGCGTGCTGCTCGGCGTCTTGGACGTCCAAACGATCGAGCAGCGAGCGTTTAGTGACTCTGAAATCCGCATGTTGTCCGAAGCGGCGGCGCAGGTTGCGCCCATCGTTAGCGAGGCGCGGACTCTTGGCCGGTTCATTGCTCCCTTGCAGGAACGTCTCTGGACGCTTGCCCGCAACCTCTGGTGGACCTGGGATCAAGATTGCGCAGCGATTTTCAGAGATTTGAACCCAGTCCGATGGGCTGAGCTTCGTCACAATCCGATTCTGCTGCTTGCTGAAATTCCGCTTGAGCAGCTCGAGCGGCGAGCCCGCGAACTCTCTCTCCACAGCCGAGTCAACTACGCCTACCGCCGGCTTCGCGAATATGTGGATGCCGACCATACCTGGGGCGCCAGGCACGCGGGCGTTCTGCGGCCGAGGCCGGTCGCGTACTTTTCTGCCGAATTCGGGCTGCACGAATCGATTCCCATCTATTCCGGCGGCCTCGGAGTCCTCGCGGGCGATCACATCAAGAGCGCGTCTGATTTGGGCATTCCGCTCATCGGCGTAGGTCTCTTTTATGGACAGGGCTACTTCCGTCAGCGCATCGACCTGAACGGCTGGCAGCAGGAAGAGTACGTCCCATCGGATGTGAGTTCGCTCCCGATGCAGCCCGCGATTGGCAAGTCCGGCCAGCCGGTGATGGTGCAAATCGAAACCCGCCGCGGTTCTCTGCGCGCGCGAGTCTGGCGCGTCAACGTTGGGCGCTGCGATCTTCTGCTCCTCGATTCCGATGTCGAAGGCAATGCTCCCGAAGATCGCGAACTTACATCTCGTTTGTACGGCGGCGATCGACGCTTGCGAATTCGCCAGGAGCTAATCCTTGGCGTGGGCGGTTATCGCGCCTTGACCGCCATGGGCATCACTCCTGGTGTGATTCATCTCAATGAGGGCCATAGCGCGTTTGTCGCGCTGGAAGCCGTCCGCGAACGCATGCTGGACGAAGGCCTGTCCTTCGGCGAAGCGGTCCCTCGCGTATTTCGCGAAGTAGTGTTCACCACTCACACTCCCGTTCCCGCGGGCCACGACCGTTTCAGTTCGGAGCTCATCGAAGAGCATCTCGGCCCGCTGCGCGATCAACTCGGTATTTCGCATGAAACCTTAATGGGCCTCGGACGCGAGGACGTCGCCGATTCTCAGGAAGAATTTTGCATGACGGTGTTGTGTCTGAAGCTCTCGCGACGCGCCAACGCCGTTTCCGCGCTGCACGGCGAAGTTTCGCGGGCCATGTGGGCGGACCTCTATCCGGGCCGGTCCGAAGATGCCGTACCGATCGGCCACATCACTAACGGAGTGCACGTGCTTTCGTGGCTTGCGCCGCAAATGTCCCGTCTATACGATCGGCATCTCGGTGTTGGCTGGCACGAACGCAGCAGCGAAGCGCGCATCTGGGAGCGCATCGAGGCAGTTGACGATGGCGAGCTCTGGGAAGCGCACCTCAACTTGCGAGCGCGTCTGCTCGAATACGTCCGTCATACCGCCGTCGAACAAGCGACGCGCCGCGGCGAATCGGAAGATTTTTGCCAATTGCTCCCTCGCGCGCTCAGCCCCGACGCTCTCACAATAGGATTTGCGCGCCGCTTCGCCACTTACAAGCGTGCCAATCTGATCCTGTCCGATCTTCAGAATCTGGCTTCACTGGTCAATGATCCAAAGCGGCCGGTGCAATTTGTGTTCGCTGGCAAGTCGCATCCCGGCGATGAGCCCGGTAAGAGCATGTTGCAGGACATCATGCGCTTCATGCACAACCCTCAGTTCGCGGATAAATTCATTTTCCTTGAGGATTACGACATCAACCTAGGTCGCCAGTTCGTGCAAGGCGTGGACGTGTGGCTCAACAACCCGCGCCGCCCCTTCGAAGCTTCCGGAACAAGCGGCCAAAAAGTCGTGCTAAACGGCGGCCTGAATCTTTCCATTTTGGACGGTTGGTGGGCGGAGGCTTACGATGGTTTGAACGGTTTCGCTATCGGCAATGGCCGCACCCACTCCGATTTGCACGTCCACGACGCGCGCGACGCGGAAAATCTCTATCGCGTTCTCCACGACGAAGTAATTCCGCTCTTCTATCAGCGGGATCGCGATGGCTTGCCTCGCGGCTGGATCAAACGCATGAAGCGCGCTATCCGCACTCTCGGCTGGCGTTTTAACGCCGACCGCATGGTGATGGACTACACCCAGCGTTGTTACCTACCTGCCGCCGGAGGTACTTCCAGCGACATGCGCCGCATGTAGGGGCGCTTGATCGATCTGCGCCCATCGCTCGCTTCCGAACGAGAATTCCACGGCGGCTGATATCACTTGGAAAAATTGAGCATCGCCCGAGCGCACAGCCGATCCAGCTTAGTTGGCAGCTGCAAGCTCGTGTGAAATCCTCGCCATCAGCGCGGTGCCCGCGCCCGGAGATTTCAGTCCTCGCACAACCACCGCCAGCGCGAATGAGTGCGCGCCATACACGATTACTGATTCCTGCGCTTCGCCGCCGTTCGCCCCGGCCGTTTGCCTGGCCGCAAATGGCCCACTCGCCGCAGTCCTCGAATTCGCTATCAAACCGACCATCTCTTTGCTGGCATCCGCGCTCACCGCGTTATTAGTTGCCAGGGCCCACAGCACTTGCATCATTCCCCGCGCCGACGCCGTGTTCCGCTCACCGGCCTTATCTGCCTTCAAATCCTGAAAGCCGTGGCGCAATTGGACGCCCTTCGCGTGCAGATCGGCGAGCCTCCCCTCAACGCGCGCAATTCCAAGCAATTGAAGCAGTAGATTTGTCGCCAGCTGGCTATCTCTCTTCATCATCCGTGCCTCCAGCTCCCGCAAAGTTATCCGCAGCCCGATCCGCCTATAAAGCTCTGCATCGGGATCGAGACCCGGGTCGAGCCGATAGGCGCTTCCGTCGGCCACACTGCGAAACTGATTCTCCACCACCAGCGTGTCGTCGAATTTCAACGCTCGTGCCTGCACCTCTGCCTGTAACTCCAACATCACCGGAATTTCCAACCATTGGCTCGTTGCCGGAAACTCCTCGTTTGCCCTCATGGAAAGCTCTTGGCTTCCATCCAGCGACCGGAACGCTACCGCTGCCCGCGCGCCGCTCTGTCGAATCAGGTCTTCCACGCCCGCCCGCGCAGTTGTGCCGCGCTCCGTCTCGTCCGCTGTTCGTTGTCCGTGAACAACACGCGGCAGTGTGGAACTCCCAGCCGTCAGCAGGATTACCGCAACAAAAGTTTGCCGCAGTCTCATCTCAGAGCATTTTACGATGGCTGTCCGTATTCGGAACAGCGCCAACTCCTCGTGCACGGGCTGTGACGGGAGAAATGATGAGCAATTGGGCGACTCTCCGGGGATCATTTTTCTAAGCCGTTCCAGCATTTGATATCGTTGCTACGGCGCTCGCGCCACAATCGAAAATGGAATCCAAACTCGCCGAACTCGTGAATCGCCTGCAGGAAGCCGCCGGAGAAAACCTCCGGTCCGTGGTGCTCTTCGGATCGGCGGTCGCAGGCGAATTTTACGCGGAGCACTCCGATCTAAATATTCTCTGCCTGCTCGACCGCACCAGCTCGGTGGAACTCGCGCAGCTCCATCCGGCCATCGCCTGGTGGCTAGGCGAAGGCAATCCAGCGCCGCTCGTTTTCACTTATGAAGAACTGACCCGCTCGGCGCATCTTTCGGCCATCGAAATGTTCGATATCAAAACCCATCACCGCATTCTCTTCGGCCCTGACTGGCTGGACAATTTCCAGCCTCCGTTGCAGCTGCACCGCCTCCAGGTCGAACGCCAATTGCATCGTGAACGCCTCAATCTTCGCCAGGCGATTCTCGCCGCGCCCGAAAAACCCAAGGCGTACCTCGAAGTGATGTTGTCGTCCACTAGTCGTTTCTGCACCTTGTTTCGCCACGCCGTGATGGCCGCTGGCGAGCGGCCGCCAAATACCAAGCGAGAATCCGTCGCCGCCATGGCTGCGTGGACCGGCGCCGACCCCTCCGGATTCGAAGCCATTCTCGATTGCAAAGAAGGGAAGCGCAAGCCACGCCAAATCGATCTCGAAGCGGCTCTTCATTCATATGTGGAGTTCGTCACCCTCGCCGCCAACGAAACCTCCCGCCGCTTCGCCCAATTTCGCTGAGGCCAGAGCCGTAATTGACTTTGTGAGGTACGTTTCCTACGCTTTCCGTGCAAAGGGGCTGGAGATGTCCGGTGTATCCATAAGCGTTTCGGACGATTCTTGCGCTGAAGAAGTAAGAGACAGCGCCGTTGCCTCGTTGCGCAGGCACACCGAAACCTTGATAGGTCCCTTAAAACTTCAAGGGCATCCGTTTGG
Source organism: Candidatus Acidiferrales bacterium (assembly GCA_050747045.1). Classification (GTDB taxonomy): domain Bacteria; phylum Acidobacteriota; class Terriglobia; order Acidiferrales; family UBA7541; genus Palsa-295. The sequence goes on from JBOGNC010000289.1 coordinate 4,859, forward strand.
AGACAATCCGATCACGGTCTTGGCGTTTAAGGACGATAAGCTTGTAGGTGGCGTACTTGGTACGGTGTTTTATAAGTGGCTCTACATCGACCTGGTCTGGGTCGAAGAAAGACTTCGTGGCGAAGGCATCGGTACCGAAGTGATGAAAGCCGCCGAACAACATGCGCGCGACCGAAAGCTTATCGGAATTTACCTGTGGACCGAAAGCTGGCAGGCGCCGCTTTTCTA
>JBOGNC010000290.1:0-4994 GCA_050747045.1 Candidatus Acidiferrales bacterium
CGGCGGCTTGGTGCAATACCGCCCCGAAGCACCTGGCGAAAGAATTCGAAGCGAACCTATGATCCGCACCTGTCGTAATCGAAGGCTTGCGCGTGTTACGAAGACGGAATCTTTGGAGATGGCGGTTTTAGATTCTGTGCGACAACTAAGAGAGATTTGTGGGTTGCAGCTTTAGCTGCGACATTAAGCCTGCAATATCAAGCGGCTTTAGCCGCTGAAGTGCAGACTTCGCAGTTCCCACACAGACTCTTTAGCTGCGACCTGCGCGGGTAGAGCTGAAGCAGCTTTGGGGGCTGTGGAATCCCGCGAAGTGGCTCCGGGTTCAGGTTGCGGAAGGCCGTGGCTCCGGGTTCAGGCTGTGAAAGCCCCCGACTTCAGTCGGGGGAGGCAGGGCGCTTTACCCCTGCCGTAGTTCAGCGCGCGTCATGCGCGCTACCTTTCGCGCAGCATCACCCGCGCGAAGTACCGTTCGTCGGCGCTAAGGTGCGGACCTGAAATTTACCAGCAGCTCGATGAAGACGAACACCGACGTAAGCGACCGGCTCCTGATCGAGGCGGCGCAGAAAGATCCTGCGCGTTTCGTCGATCTGTACGAGCAGAACTTCGAGCGCGTATACGCGTTTGTGTCAAGGCGCGTTCATCGGCAGGCAGATGCAGAAGACATTACCGCAGAGGTATTTCAGAACGCGTTCGAGAACCTGCCCCGATTCGAGTGGCGGGGCGTTCCTTTTGTTGCGTGGCTTTACCGAATGGCTGCGAACGCCATTGCCGACCGATGGGAGGCCCTTTCGCGCGAAAACGGCAAGCCTGCAACTGTCGCCCCTTCCACGGATTTCGACAACTCCGAAATCGAGAAGACGGAGCAGAGGGCGCAAATCTTCCGCTGTGTCGCTAATTTGCCGGCCGATCAGCGGCGCGTCATCGAAATGCGCTTTGCTGAAGAAAAGAGTATCCGCGAAATCGCGAAGGAGCTGGGCAAGACCACTGGTGCGGTAAAGCAGCTTCAGTTTCGAGCCTATCAAAAGTTGAGAGAACAGGTTAGTCGGGACCTCCGCGACAGCTTGGATGGAAGAAATGGCTAGAAAGACCCTGAGCGAACAACTCGATAAGAGAATCGAGAAAATCCTGGCGCGGCCGCGCTCGCAGTACTCAGATATCGAGCTAGAGGCGGCGTCGTCCACTCTTCCGGCGCTCGTGAGATTGGATGATATCTTAAGGAACCTTCCGTTGCCGAGATTCAGGGCGCGTCTAGAAGCGAATTTGGAAAGGAGAGCAGCTATGGCCAGCAGCACGCAAACGGTTCGGGAAGTTCGTGCCACGGTCACGCCATATTTGAGCGTTCGTGGAGCGGCGGAGGCGATTGACTTCTACAAGAAGGCTTTCGGCGCAACAGAGGAATACCGCCTGAATCAGCCAGATGGGCGAATCGGCCATGCAACGATCAACATTGCCGGCGCGAGAATTTATCTGGCGGACGAATTCCCCGAAGCCGGGTTCAGGAGCCCGGAATCGCTAGGCGGCTCTCCTGTTGTCATTCACCTCGACGTTCCGGACGTCGACGCGCTCGGGCAGCGCGCCGCTCAGGCCGGCGCGACTGTCGTGCGGCCCGTCGCGGATCAATTTTACGGCGACCGATCCGGCCAATTCCGCGATCCATTTGGGCACACCTGGACGCTTTCGACTCACAAGGAGGCGGTGTCGCCTGATGAGATGCAGCGCCGCAACGACGCCATGTCTTCAGGGCAGAACGTCGGATCAGAATCCGCTGCCGAGCAGCCAAGAACCGTGAAATACATTCGCGAAGGTTTCCATACCGTCACGCCGTACCTGATTATCTCCGACGCGGCGCGGTGGATCGAGTTCGCCAAACAGGCGTTCGGCGCGGAAGAAAAATTCCGTGCCCAGCGTCCTGGCGCTGACACGATCATGCACGCCGAACTGCAAATCGGCGATTCCATGATCGAACTCGCCGACGCCAATCCGCAATTTCCGGCAATGCCCGCTACGCTGTCGGTGCGCGTCACCGACCCGGATTTGGTTTTTCACGACGCGATTGCCGCCGGCGCGACGGAGTTCGAGCCAGTTACGGATCAGCCATACGGAACGCGTGGAGGCACAGTCCGAGATCCGTCCGGAAACGATTTGCATATCTTCACCCCGCGTCCCGGCGACAAGATTTTCCAGGATTTTCGCAGCATCACGCCTAAACTCTACGCAGATAATGGCGTGCAGCTTATCGAATTTCTCGAGAAAGCATTTGGCGGCAAGGAAGTTTATCGGGCGGAGGTTCCAGGTCGCGGCATTCCGCTCGCACAGGTTCGGATTGGCGATTCGCTGATCGCCTTGGCCGGTGGACGTGGCAAAGGCGAGTACCGGCCGAAGCCGACCACGCTGCACCTGTACGTGCCCGATACCGACGCGCTGTATGAGCAGGCGCTGCGCGCCGGTGCTCAGTCGATTCAGCCGCCGACCGATCAACCGTACGGTGATCGCAGCGCGGGAGTAACCGATCCATTCGGCAATCGCTGGTTCATCGCCACGCACTTGCGCGACGTCGCGCCGTAAACGCATGCCTCGTGCAAACGCGGGTTTCGAGCGCAGTTTTGGCGGTTTTGTGGCGTTATAAGGCCGTGGAAGGCAGCTTTTTGTAGCATGGTCCTTGCATGTTTTGCCGCAGGTTGTCTTCGCCCTATGTTCGCTCAAGTGCGCGCTGGAGAATGCCGCTTTAGGACCGACGACGGCGCGCCAAGCGAGAAAATTTCAGTTGTGGTGATATTTCACGTCGAGCGATTGATGCAACGCGGGTACGTGGAGGTGTTTATTTTCGTAGGCGGAGATGTCCGGTTCGTGGACGAGGGTGAGCCCGATGTCGTCGAGTCCCTTAAGCAGGCAATCGCGCCGGAACGGATCGATGGTGAATGAGTAGCGCAGGCCTTTATCGTCAGTGACGATTTGCTGCTCCAGATCGACGGTCACTCGATAGCCTTCGTTCGCCTGCACGCGCTTGAAGAGTTCGTCCATTTGCTCGTTCGAAAGCGTGACGGGCAGAATGCCGTTCTTGAAGCAATTATTGTAGAAAATATCGGCGTAGCTGGGCGCCAGGATCGTGCGGAAGCCGTAATCGAGAATGGCCCACGGCGCGTGTTCTCGGCTCGATCCGCATCCGAAATTCGCGCGCGCCAGCAGCACGCTCGCTCCCTTGTAGCGCGAATAATTCAGCACGAAATCCGGATTCGGCTTTTCGCCGGGCAGGTAGCGCCAGTCATAGAAAAGCGCGCGGCCAAATCCTTCGCGAGTGCACAGCTTCAAAAATTGTTTGGGCACCATCTGATCGGTGTCGACGTTGACGCGATCGAGCGGCGCAACGAGCCCGGTGTGCTTGGTAAATGGCTGCATAGGTATCGATTTCCTCGGTAGGCTAGCGCTTCTCCTGTTTAGTCATTTCGAAGCCGCACAAGGGGCATCTTCCCGTAAGATAGGCTTGCTTGAGCGTCTCGAAATCATTCAGTTTGGTCGGCGCTACGAGCCCAGGCTTCTTGTGACGATATCCTGCGCCGTCCCTTTCAATTGTCAAATCACACGCGCTGCATCTGAGGGTGTGCGTGTTCGCCTCGGCTGTCATTTTGTCACTCCGCTCCTTCCGCGCCGTTCCACTTGCGGACATCGACGAAATGGCCCTCGATTGCGGCGGCTGCGGCCATGGCCGGGCTGACGAGGTGCGTGCGGCTGTTCTTGCCCTGGCGCCCTTCGAAGTTTCGATTCGAGGTACTTGCGGAACGCTCGCCGGGGAGCAGAACGTCGTCGTTCATGGCGATGCACATGCTGCAGCCTGCGTCACGCCACTCGAATCCGGCGTCTCGGAAAATCTTGTCGAGACCTTCTTGCTCGGCTGCGGCCTTCACCGCACGCGAGCCGGGAACGACGAGCGCCTGCTTCAATGTTTTCGCCACATGCTTCCCGGCGACCACGCGAGCGGCCGCGCGTAAATCTTCGAGCCGCGAATTGGTGCACGAGCCGATGAACACGCGATCGAGCGAAATATCTTCGAGCGCGGTGCCAGGCTTCAATCCCATGTAGACCAGCGCGCTTTCGGCCGCTTTGCGGTCCACGGGATCGGAGAACGAGCCTGGATCGGGAACGCGGCTGGTGACCGGCGCGACCATGCCGGGATTTGTGCCCCACGTGACCATCGGAGCGATGTCCGCAGCGAGCAGCGTCACCGTCTTATCGTATTTCGCGCCGTCATCGGTCGCGAGCGACTTCCAATATTGGACCGCTTCCTGAAAATCCTTGCCCTGCGGCGCGAACGGCTTGCCTTCCACATATGCGAAGGTGGTTTCATCGGGCGAGACCATTCCGGCGCGCGCTCCGCCTTCGATGGTCATGTTGCACATGGTCATGCGGCCTTCCATGGAAAGGCCGCGGACGGCTTCGCCAGTGTATTCGGCGACGTGTCCATTGCCGCCGCTGATCCCGATTTTTCCGATGATCGCGAGGATGATGTCTTTCGCGGTGATGCCGTGCGGGCATTTGCCCTGCACGTCGATCTTCATGGTTTTCGACTTGAATTGCGAGAGGCACTGCGTGGCCAGAACGTGCTCCACTTCGCTGGTGCCAATGCCGAAGGCCAGAGCGCCCAAAGCGCCGTGCGTAGAAGTGTGGCTATCGCCGCAGACGATCGTGCAGCCGGGAAGCGTGATGCCCAGTTCGGGACCGATCACGTGCACGATGCCCTGATTGCGGCTCTGCATGTCGAAGAGGTTGATTCCATTCTCGCTGCAATTTTGCGCCAGAGCGTCAAATTGCATGCGCGCATCGGGATCGGCGATAGGCAGCGCACGATTTTTCGTGGAGACGGAGTGGTCCATCACCGCGAAGGCGAGCTCGGGACGACGGACTTTCCGTCCCGCGGCTTTCAGCCCCGCGAATGCTTGCGGGGAAGTGCCTTCGTGGACCAGATGGCGGTCGATATAAATTAGAGTGGGCTTGCCGGG
>JBOGNC010000291.1:0-4934 GCA_050747045.1 Candidatus Acidiferrales bacterium
ATCCCGCCCTCAACTGAGGAAAGGCGCCCCCGGCGGCCGGTCGACCTCCAAGACCAAGCGCATGCGGCTCCAAACTTCTCAAATCCGCGATTCGCGGCGCGTTCATGAATAATGCAGACTAAATGCCTCGGAATCCGGGCCGGAGTCGGAACCCTGAAACAAAAGATGTCCTATAGCGCTGCTGTGCGGCCAATAGTAGCGGGCAAAATCTTCGTCGACGACGCAAGTTCGCACCCCGCGGCGTGAGTCTGCGCCGGTCAGAAACCGCCCGGCAATTAGCGAAAGACCCATGGCCTGGAAGTAATCGCTACCAACACCGTAAGAGTAATGTCCGCGCAGCGATTCGCCGCGCGGCAAAACGTAGCCCTTCACCGTCGCGGCGCTTTTGCCGTTGTTACCGCTGAAAGGTATATTGTTGGCCACGCCGACGGCCAGTACTCCCGGTTGACGGCCAAGTTCGCTCATCAGTTTCTCATTGAACGCAAGGGCGGCCAAGAGCGAAGGATACCGGTTTCCAACTAGCGCAACTTGTCCAGTGATCACGTGGTCGGATTCAAATCCGGGCGAGACCTCCATCGCGTGCTTGAGACTGAGTGCGAGCAATCCTGTTCCGGCCAAAAGGACGAATCCCAGGGCAATCTGGGCGACGATAAAGGCGTGGCGCAGCGTCTGCGCGGCGCGGCCTGCCGTCGCGCCGCGAATCCCGAATTGAAGCGCGCCTGCCAGCGGAAGTCGAAGATTGAACCAGGCGATGGGCGCTGCGAGCAAGATACCCAGGACAACTGCCCCAAGCACGCCTGCCGCTGCGACTCGCGCGTCGAGAGCTATGTGCGCGCCAAACGGTAAACGATCGGCTCCCAGCACGGCCACGAGGCGAATTCCTCCGGCTCCCACGCCAAGCCCAAGCAGTCCTCCGATCAGACAAAGAAACATAGTCTCCACGCCTGTGTCAAAGGCGATGTTTCTCCGGCTCGCTCCCAGCGCCTGCCGCACGGCGATTTCCTTCACCCGCGCGTTGGCGCGGACCAGAAGCAGGTTGAGCAGGTTGACCGCGCCGATCAGCAGAAGCAGTAGCACTCCTCCCTGAAGCAACAGCAGGAGAGGACGGATTGCGGCTACTTGGTCGGCATGGAGCGGCACCACGAGGGAACGAAAACCCGCGTCGACCTCCATTTTGGCTCTCGGGTCGCTTCTCTCCAGTGCCGCATTCTGTGCATCAATTTCGCTTTGGGCCTGCGCGAGAGCCGCTCCCGGTTTCAGACGCGCAATCATCTGGATAACATTTCCGCCCGAATGCCGGTTTTGGGGCGCCCGCTGTTCGGAGTTGGATGAAAGCGGGAGATACAACTGGGACTCGGAGGAGAGAAAGCGGAAGCCGGGAGGAAGCACGCCGACCACGGTCTTTGGATGCGTATCAACCCAAATCTTCCGCCCAATCACGTGAGGATCGGCGGCGAATCGTTGCCGCCAGCAAGCGTTCGAAAGAATTGCGACATCATCGGTTTGATAGGTCATCTCGGCGTCGGTGAAGCTGCGTCCGATAATAGGACCCGTGCCGAGCGTAGCAAAAAAATCCGGAGACACCCGCGTAATCTGCTCTCGCTCCGCTGTTCCGTTCTCTCCAACGATCGCCGTGCCGAACGCGTAAATCGAAAGTGAGCTGAATGCCGGAATACGGCCGCGGCGTTCGTAGTAGTTGGTTATGGAAGCTCCATCCCGCTCTACATTAGCCTTCGGATAGGTGTTGAATATGGTTACGAGCCGGTCGGCCTGCGGAAACGGCAACGAACGCAACAGAACTGCGTCGATTACGGCGAAGATCGTCAGATTTGCGCCAAAGCATAGAGCAAGGGTCAGCAAAGCCGTTGCGGTGAAGCCAGGCGTCTTTCGGAACAATCGGGCAGCATAGCGGATCTCCCTGCCAAACTCGTCGAACATACGAAGGCCGAGCGCCTCCCGGCAGTCTGCCTTGACGCTGGTAAGGCCGCCGAACTCTATGCGTGCGCGGCGGCGCGCTTCGTCCGGCGCCACGCCGGAACGCACGAGTTCCTCGGCGTATTGCTCAATATGAAAGCGCATCTCCTCGGCCATTCCAGCCTCAAAATCATGTCGCGAGGTGAGCGCACGAAACAGCGAACGAACACGCGCAAACATATCACATCTCCTCCGGTTTCGTGTTCATCACCGCCGCAATCGCAGAAGCAAGCCGGCTCCAGCTTGCTGTCTCCTCACGAAGGCGCCGGAGTCCAGCCGCCGTCAGGACGTAATACTTGGCCCGGCGGTTATTCTCGCTCTGCCCCCATCGCGACGTGATTAAGCCCTGATGCTCCAAGCGGTAAAGCGCCGGATACAACGATCCTTGCGGAACCTTAAGCGCGTCCCGAGAGATCTGACGGATGCGCACCAAAACGCCGTAGCCGTGCAGAGGCTTCAGCGAAACCGCCTTCAGGATGAGCATGTCCAGAGTTCCTGGCAGTAGTTCTGCGGCCTTGTTCACCATATTCCATTTTTCTCCTCGTCTATCTAGGAGTATAAGAAAGCTCTCCTAGTTTGACAAGAGGGAAGTACGGACCTCGTTACTCGGGCGTTGACGCGGCGAGCTGCACTATGCACTTTATCAGGCGTACCGACAGATAGGACAGGCGGCCCAGGCCCAAACCGTCCTCGCGCATTCAGGCCGAAGGCCGCATCGAAGTGCTGCTCGGTAATCTCGCCCAGTTTGGCGGCTTCGCCCCTGATACAAACATTTTCGGCAGTTCTCTTGATACTCTTCCTCAAAAACCGTCTCCAATTCGCCGCCAAAGCCTCGAATTGTCAACTGAGGGGCCCATTCGGCTGTGAGACTGGGGAATTCTGTACGCACATCGGAGAGCAGCAGCAACTCGGGGGTCAGAGCGGGGACGCTCTCAGAATCAAGGCTGGTTTGAACACGGTCATTCTGCAGATCCGCGGAAACGTCAATGTTTTTCGGGGATCCAGGCCCGTACAATCGTGCCGTTGTTCCATAGGATCAGCGACTTCCGATATTGCCCCCTGGGTTGCTGCTGCTCGCCGAGCGACAAGCTCTTTGCTAGGCTGCAAAATCAATAGCGATCACCTCGTGCAGCCCAACCGAGGGGACCTCCAGCTCAATGGCACCATCCCCTTGCCGGTACGGGATCTCCAGCTTTCCAACGAGCAGTTGGACCCTCGCGATACGCCGGCCGTTGGGGACTCGGACACGCACCTGCTGACTCGGTACTGGAATAATCTCCCGCACGGGGCCCTTCATCATCATTGGATTGGTCAGATTCACCAGATGAATTGTCATAGAGTTGTTTTGCGTCCATATTGACAAATCAAGAATACCCGCGCCCTTTACGGAAACAGGCGCCGGCTCGTTTGTAGCCCACAGCACCGCATTTCGCAGCAACTTCCCGTGGTCCACATTCAGCACATTCCAGAAGGTACGATCCACGTCCCAAGGGAAGTACACCACGCGCCCGCGCCCAACTTGACGGATGAACACCCCCGCCTCCTTTATCTTGTCTGGCCGCGGGTAAACCTCTTCCATCGGAAGATTGGGATACGACGGCACGACGATCAGGGGAGAAGACGGGCCTGCGACCGCCGGTTTCACGATTACACGATTCACGCCGTTGATGATTCGAGTGGCATCTTCAAGCCCAGACAATAGGGGATGGAAATGGCCGGTCGCGGGGTCCTTCTCTACGGTCAGATAGGAGTTCAACATCGGCCCTTCCACCCGCCCGGCAAACGAAGTACCAAATAGGGATGCAAGACCAAAATCGTTCCTGCGTACGCCCCATTCGTCGTAGAGCGATGTTTCATAGGTGGCGATAACACTGCCGCCCCTGTTCGCGTATTCGCGGATCTGATCGCACTGTTTCGTTGAGAGCGCCGCAATGTTGGGCAGGATCAGCGTGTGAAAAGGCTCGACGTGCTCAGCATCGAGCAGCTCGTCGTGGACCATCTCAAACGGAATCCGGGCTTCAACAAGCGCCTGGTAAAAGCCGAGGGCGGGGTCTTCCACCCTGGCGCGCGCCTGCACGCCGCCATAAAATGCGGCGGTCTGTTGCGAATACACCATGGCAACCCGGGCAAGCGAAGCCTCGTTCCGAAGATATCGCTCATTCCGGTAGTGCCAATCATAGAGTTCTTCCACAACCGGAAGCCACCGCCGGTCAATCGGCTTCGCATTAAATTTGACGAACCATGGGCGGAAATTTTGCGCGATGCCGTCGACAACCCACGTGCCGATCTCGTTGCCATTTTGAACGGAATCCTTCCACCGGTACTTATCTTCGATGCCGACACTGAAGATCCCGGCGATCGCCTTTCGTCCCAAGGTGGCGCGGTATTCCTTTGCATTCTTGCCGTTTGCCCACGGTGGCATGAGCCCGCTGCGCCCTTGCCTGTCGGCGAACAATGTGGGCGCTATTTCGCCGATGGCTTTCATATCGAGCGCGCTGAGAGCTCCCCCTCCGGCATTGGCGATGTAGCTGGCGTCCGGGTTGATGGCTTTGATGGCGGAGTCCCAAACGCGCCACAGTTCAAAGAGACGCTTCTGGCGCCATACGATATACTGGCGCCGGGCCGGGTTCTGGGGATCCGGGGTTCGTGGCAGATCCATTCCTGAGAACGCCTGGAAGTCCTCCCGGCAGTGAATGCAGTAGCACATGCCGGAACCAGCCCAACGATTCGTGAAAATTCCGTCAACCCTGTAGAGCGCCATGATTTCTTTATGTACCGCCGTCATGAACTCAAAGTTGTAAGGGCCGAGGGCACAAGTCACCCAGAAGTCCGGGTCAGACCAATGACGCACCTTCCTGCCCTGTTCGTCAACCATGATCCAATCCGGATGAGTTTCGTAGACATCCTTATGGCAAGCGTGAGCGTCAGTTCGGCCAATCACATTCATGCCCAGGCCGCGG
>JBOGNC010000292.1:0-4843 GCA_050747045.1 Candidatus Acidiferrales bacterium
ACTCCCGAACCGCGCTACGTGCTGGAATGTTTTCCGGCGCTAATCGCTCTTGCCGCAATCGCGTTTTCTCGCAGCGTCAGCTCTCGTCTACCGGCTCGGGATGAATCGTCATCCGCGAAATTTGTGGAAAGCGTTCCTTCACGCGGATTTCCAGCGCAGCCGTAAGATCGTGCACCACAGTGACCGGCAAACTGCCGTCCACCGCGCAGTGGCAGGAGACCAGAATGCGGTGCTCCACGCTCCGGACGTGCACGTCGTGGCAATCGGCCAACTCCGCAAATTCCGACGGCAAAGAATTTAGAAAGTCCTGCACCGCACGCGAGAGGTCCTTCATTTCCTCCGCTCCGGCGATCTGTTTTCCGAGCGGCTCGATATGGATGTTCACCAGGGTTCCCGGCTGCGTGGCGCGCTGAATTTCTTCTTCCAGCTCCGTGGCGCGCCGGTGCGCTTCATTCAGGCTGGCGGTTTCGTCCACTTCCAAATGCAGCTCCACGAACAATCGCCCGTCATACTGATGCGCCGAAAGCTCGTGAACGGGCATGCCATGCCGCTGCGCGATGGCGCGAATCGTGTCGAACAGATGCTCGCCGCTCTGCGCGCGTGGTTCCACGTGCACCACCACGTCCGCCGGAATCATTCGCTCAATATTGCGTTCCACGGCATCGCTGGCCGCATGCGCCTGTTCCAGGCTAGCCGTACGCGGCACGCTGATGGTCACGTCCACAAAATAGCGCTGCCCGGCGCGACGCACGCGCACGCGCTCCGTCTGCAGCACGCCTTCCGTCTCGTCCACTGCGTTGACGATGCGCTCGCGCAATCCTATCGGCGCCACGTCCAGCAGCGCATCGATCGTCCGCCGTCCCAGCCGCGATCCTACCCAAATGATCACTCCGGCTACGCCCAGCGCCGCGATTGGATCGAGCGACCGCAGCCATGGCATGCCCAGCCTCACTCCCAGCCACGCTCCGGAGATGCCCAAAATCACCACGAACGTGCTCCACACGTCCGTCGAAAAATGCAGCGCGTCCGCCTCCAGCGCCTCGCTTGGATACTTTTTCGCCACGCGGCCCAGCGCGCGGGATCGCACCAGGTCGATGCACATCACCAGCGCCAAAATCACGATTGCCGAAATGCTGGGACGGATTTCCGGCGTGCGAAAAAGCAGCCTCTGAAATGCCTCCCAAATGATGTAGACGGCGGTCAGCAGCAGCAGTCCGGTTTCGACGAAGGCCGAAAAGCTTTCCACTTTGCCGTGCCCGTAAAGATGATCCGCATCCGCGGGCTTATCCGCCACGCGCACCGACAAGTACGTGATCACGGCTGCCACCAAATCGAGCATCGAGTGCAGCGCTTCGGAGAGAATTCCCAGGCTGCCAGTCGTCCACGCCAGAAAAGCCTTCAGCAGCACCAGCACGACCGCCGACGCGACCGAGCCGAGCGCGGCCATGCGCTTCTCATGCGTCGCGCGAGATGAGGGTTCCGCAGCGATGGTGACCATTCGCGGAATTATACGCTGTGGCCGGAATTTCCCGCGTGCTTGGCCGTGGGCAGCGACGCCAACGATCGCATTGCGGTTCCCGGCTGGGGCGGCTCCGACCTCGTCGGCTCGTTCATGTAGCTGCGGATTTTCCAACGCGAAATTGCGATGCGACGTCTGTTGCGCCCCGTCTCGGGTAAAGGTGTACCCGATCGTTTGTTTTCTGTGACTTACGGGCGTTTCTACTCGTTCGGCAGTCTCGGGTAGAAGTGGATGGTGGCGAGTAGCAGTTTCTCCGTCGGGAGGCTTGCTTCTGCCGAATTGTTGGTCCGCGCACATGGCTACAGATCGACGGTAGCACATGTGGCAGGGCAGGTTTCTACTGGCCGGAGGTACAGGTCCGTCGACCTGTACTTGGCGTGAGCAGCGCACTCCAGGCTGAAACGGGTGGACGACGAAATTCCGCCCGACCCTTGCGTTTATACCATTATAGGTATAGCGTGAGAATTGCTATGAAAGAAGCGCCGGCGACACGCGCGCTCTATTGGGTAGGCAGCAGTAAGCGGGAACTGATGGCGTTGCCAGGCGCCGTGGTGGATGTCTTCGGCTACGCCTTCTATTTGGCTCAAATCGGAGGCAAGCACGACCAGGCCAAGCCATTGAAAGGGTTCGGTTCTGCCGGCGTCTTGGAGGTTGTAGAAGACCGAGAGGGGAACACGTATCGAGGCGTGTACACGGTGCGCTTCCCGGGGCGTGTCTTTGTCCTTCATGTGTTTCAGAAGAAGTCCAAGCACGGAGTGGCAACGCCAAGAGGAGATTTGAATTTGGTTCGTGAGCGGCTAAAGCAAGTTGAACGGGTTGCCAGGGAGTTAAAGCCATGAAAAGCAAGCGAGGGATGCAAGGCAGGATTCCAATTGAGAGGAGCAGCGGAAACGTCTACGCGGACCTCGGGTACAGCAACAGCGAAGACATGCTGGTGAAAGCGCAGATCGTGGCAAAGATTGCGGAGATCATCGAACATCGGCGGCTGACTCAAGAGCAAGCGGCGAAAATCCTACGGCTCACGCAGCCGAAGATATCGAGACTGCTTCGGGGCCAATTCCGGGGCGTTTCAGAGCGGCGTCTGCTGAGCTGCCTGACGCGGCTGGGCCGGGACGTCCAGATCGTGGTGAAAAAGACCCCGACGCGGCGCGCGCAGGGCCGCGTTACCATCCACTTCGCGTGAGTCTTGGCGCTCGTACCAAGGGACGAACTGAAGTAATTGCGGCTCAGAACGGGGTGGGGGTTCCGAAAGGCTACGAGATTGAACTGATCGATTGGGATAACCTTCCCGGCGATGGTAGTGACACAGCTCGGGATTGGATTCGTTCGGGACTTGAGGCGCTGGAGTTTATCAGGCGGAGATACCCGGACGATTATCAGCAAGTGTTGGCGAAGCTCACCGCGCCCCGCGCGGAACAATCTCCGCGTAACTGACGCTGCGGGAGCGTCAAGCGACGGGTGCAAATGTTGCGGCTGGCTTGTGCGGGGCGATGGGGATGCGGGACAATCGCGCCTGAGGACGAGGAGGCGGAGATGCGGCTGAAAGACAAAGTGGCGGTGATCACGGGGGCGGGGACGGGAATCGGCGAGGCCATCGCCCATAAATTTTCGCGCGAGGGCGCGAGCGTGCTATTGGCCGGACTGCCCAGCGATCCGGTGAAGGACGTAGCGGCGGCCATCGCAGCGGCGGGCGGCCAAGCGGAAGCGTTCCTGGGCGATTTATCGCAAGAAGACGAGGCGCGGAAATGCGTGGAAGCGGCGTTGGGCCGCTTCGGGCGCATCGACGTGCTGGTGAACAACGCGGGAATTTTCATCGCCAATGCCGAGACGGACGCCTACCGCATCGAAGATTTCGACCGCACCATTCGCGCCAACATCCGCACCGCCTTTCTGATGACCAAATTCGCGCTGCCGCACCTGCACAAAACGCGCGGGAGCATTGTGTTCACCGGTTCGGAAGCGGGGATCAATGGCTCCGCGAACTTCACCCCTTACGGCGCGAGCAAAGGTTTTCTCCACGCATTCGCAAAGGGAGTGGCGCTGGAACAGGCGAAATACGGCGTGCGCGCGAATTGCGTCTGCCCCGGCGCCATCGACACAGCGTGGACGCGCGGACCCGGCGGTCCGCTGAATGCCGAAATTCAAAACACGATCGACGGCATGGTCCCGCTGGGCCGCCGGGGCACACCGGAAGAGATGGCCAACATTTTCGCGTTTCTCGCTTCGGATGAGGCGAGTTACATCACTGGCGCGCTGCTGCTTGCCGATGGTGGTGTCACACCCGCCAAGGGACCGATGGGCGAATTTGTGCCGGACGAGTTGCGCCGCCCTCCCGCGGGCACGCTGCCTCTACATCATTCACACGACGGGCTTCGCGGCAAGGAAGTCTTCCACGCGAAGTAGCGCCGCGCGATTTCCACGCCGTGATTGGCGTTCTCGCGATCACGCGAGCACGATCAAATCGATTTCCACGCGGACGTCTCGCGGCAGCCGCGCTGCTTCTACCGTGGAGCGCGCCGGTGGATTCGCCGGGAAATATTTCCCATAGACTTCGTTCATCGCCGCGAATTCGTTCATATCTTTCAAATAGACGGTGGCCTTCACGGCGCGGTCGAGCGACGAGCCGGCGGCCTCCACGATTGCTTTCAAATTGTCCAGCACGCGCGCTGTCTGCTGCGCCACGCCGCCCTCCACCAATTGATTGGTGGCCGGATCGAAAGCCACTTGCCCGGCGGTGAAAATAAACCCGCCGGCTTTTATCGCTTGCGAATACGGGCCGATCGCCTTCGGGCCTTTTTCAGTAGAAATAATTTCCTTCATGCTGCCTCCCATCTGTTTTCGACGCCATGGCGCACGACCTGTCCCAAAGAAAGTGGTTCCGCTGTGCGCGATGCAAAATTCAATTTCCCGTTCGCTCCGAGCCTTCGCCATACGGATAGCGTGCCCGGAAAGTTTTCGGGATGCCTTTCTGGTGCAGCCACTCGCGAAAGATTTTTCCCAGCTCCCGGCCCGTGGACTCTTCAAGCGCCGAGCGCAGAAGGTTGTAATCGACTTCCTGCCCGCGCATGGTCGCTACCAGGTGCGCCAGGCCGGCGCGCACCGGCGCTTCACCACACGCGTCTTCCAGTTCGATGTAGAAGAGCGGCGCCTTGGCCAACGCGATCCGCCGCTGCGCAAACGGACTGTCCGCCGTGGTTGACGCGATGGGCGTCTCATCGGCGTTTTTGACAGCCGCGTCGTACCGCCGCAGATACTCGTAGATGCGCTGGCGGCGCGCCAGAGGCCCGTTGCGAGCCTCGTCTGTTACGATCTCCGCGTACTCCG
>JBOGNC010000293.1:0-4823 GCA_050747045.1 Candidatus Acidiferrales bacterium
GCTTGGTCGAACTGGAAACGGAAAAAATCAGCTACGAACTGGACGCGCCGGTCGATGGCGTCCTGCTGAAAATCGTGATCGCGGAGCCGACGGAGGTGGAAGTGGGCGGGCTGCTGGCGTATTTGGGCGGGCCAGGCGACAAGGCGCCGGCTGCCTAGAGGCTCCGCGCACACAGCGCAAGGGCGACAAGAGAAATCGGCGAAGCAGCAGAGCGAAGTGCTGCCGTCAGTCGGGACAGGAAAGTGGAGGATTTAGCCATGGGAGCGAGCAGCGCGCTTAGCAAAGAAAAACTCACTTGGATGTACACGCAGATGTGCCGCATCCGCGAATTCGAGGAGCGGGTGAAGCGCACGTTTGTGGAGCATCCGGGCGTGATCCGCGGGCACGCCCATCTGGGCGATGGCGCGGAAGCGAGCATCGTTGGTTCGCTGGCAACGCGGCAGGAAGACGATCTGGTAATGCCTAGCTACCGCTGCCACGGATATCCGCTGGTGCTGGGAACACCGGCGAAGTCGTTAATGGCGGAGATTTATCAGCGGAAAGACGGAATTTGCAAAGGTTTCGGCGGATCGATGCATCTGGCCGATCCGGCGCACCACTTCCCCACCGCTTCGGGAATTATCGGACAAGGAATCGCGCATGCGGCGGGCGCGGCATACGCAGCGCAGGTAAAAAAGACCGGGCAGGTGGTGTACTCATTTTTTGGCGACGGTTCGTCGAAGCAAGGCGCGTTTCATGAAACGCTCAATTTGGCGGCCGTTTGGAAGCTGCCGGTGGTGTTCGTCCTGGAGAACAATGAATACCAGGCGTACACGCACGTCAAACTGGAAGACGGCAACGCGATTGCCGGCGATCCGCTTTCACAGAAGGCCAAGGCTTTCAGTATTCCCGGCGTGACGGTGGACGGCACCGACCCCCTGAAAGTTTACGACGTGGTGAACGAGGCAGCCGAACGCGCGCGTGCAGGCAACGGCCCGAGCCTGATCGAGTCGAAATTTTACCGGTTCAGCCCGCATGGCAACGCCATCACCGTACCGCCCGTGCCCACGCAGTTCCAGGAGCACGAAGCGATCGAGGTCTATGGCAACAAGGCGGAATTCGCGGCGGCGAAAGCGAACGATCCGATCAAGAAATTCCGCTCGCATTTGATCGGTACGGGTGTGTTGACGGAGGCGGACGCGACGAAGATCGAAGACTTCGTCCGCTCGGAGATGGATGAAGTGGTGAAGTTCGCGCTGGCGAGCCCCATGCCGGCACCCGAAGACGCCCTGAATTACGTGTACGCGTAAAGTTTGATAACCGGATGAGAGAACCTATAAATTGTCATTCCGAGGAGCCGAAGGCGACGAGGAATCTGCTTTTCTGACGACGCGAGGAGGCCTTTATGGCGCGCGATATGATGTTCGCTGAAGCGATTGCCGTGGCGATCACGGAAGAGATGCAGCGCGATCCGAGCGTGGTGTTCTATGGCCAAAATATGGCGATGACGGACCGCGATCCGTTCGTGCGCAAATTCGGCAAAGACCGCGTGCGCATCACGCCGATTTCGGAGACGGCCGAGCTGGGCATCGCCATCGGCGCGGCCATGAACGGGCTGCGGCCGATCGTCGAGCTCTACATGGCGGAATTCATGCTAGTGGCCTTCGATCAGGTGATCAACGAGGCGCCACGGCTTCGCTACATGTCCGGCGGGCAGGTGAAAGTGCCGTGCGTGTTCAAGGCAGGCTTTGGATTTGCAGCAGGATGGTCGGGTCAGCATTCCAACTGCATTTACGGGACGATGATGGGAATTCCGGGACTGAAAGTGGCGGTTCCTTCCACGTCCGCCGACGCGATGGGGCTGATGCGCTCGGCCATTCGCGACGATAACCCGGTGGTCTTTTTGCATCATTACATGCTGACGATTGACAAGGGCCCGGTGCCGGACGGCGAACACCTCGTGCCGTTTGGAGTGGCGGACATTAAGCGCGAGGGAACCGATGTGACTATCGTTGCGACGGCTTGGATGGTGAAAAAGTCGCTCGCTGCGGCGGAGATGCTGGCGAAGGAAGGCATCAGCGCGGAAGTGGTCGATCCCCGGACGCTGGCGCCGCTGGACGTTGACACCATCGTAGAGTCGGTGAAAAAGACGGGACGGCTGGTGCTTGTGGACCAGGCGCCGAAGCATGCGTCGGCGGCAGCGGTAATCGCCGGCGAAGTCGCCGAGCGCGGATTTGAGTATCTGAAAGCGCCGATCAAGATGGTGACGGCGCTGAATACGTCCGTTCCCTACAGCGAGCCGATGGAAAGCTACGTCCTGCCCAACGAAGAGAAAATCATCAAGGCCGTGAAATCGGTGTTGCCGGTGCGCGCGGCCGCGATCTAGCGCGATTTCGGCTTGATCTCTGAAAGCTGCTGAAGCGTTTTGATTTCGACGGAGGCTGACATGGTCGACTTCGCGGCTGTGCCCGAGCGGACTGCACTCCTTAACATCGACATGCAGAACTGCTTCGTCCAAGACTCGCCAATTGCGGCTCCCGAAGGGCTGGTGGTGCTGGAGCGAATCAATCGGCTGGCCGCGGCATGCCGCGACGCAGGAATTCTGGTGATCCACGCTAGCATCGTCACGCGGCCGGATGGTTCCAATCTTGGCGTGCTGGGGCAATTTAGCCCACCGGCTCGCGAAGGGATTCTTCACAAGGGCACGAATTCGGCAGCGCTTCACAGCGGATTGGTCGTCGATCCGCGCGATATTTTGATCGATAAGCCGCGCTTTGGCGCATTTTACGGCACCGATCTGGAACTGATACTGCGCGGCAGGGGCATCGACACGTTGATTATCAGCGGCGTGGCGACAAACATATGCTGCGAGACGACGGCGCGCGAGGCTACCGTCCGCGATTTCCACGTATTTTTTCTGAGCGATGGGACGGCGACGTCGGACATGGGCGGCGTCCCTGCCGCGGAACTTCAGAAAGTCACCTGCGCCACGATGGGATTTCTATTCGCGCAGGTGCTCACCGTGGATGAAATGATCGCGAAAATCGAGGGAAAGGCGCGCTCCGCAGCAGCGATTTAATACCTACCGCGCCAATCGATCGAGTCGTGCGAACTGTGTCGTTATTTTTGGCTTAGCAGCTCGGTCAGATAGGTGACGCTCACGATGATCGCTATGCAGCCTACCCCAGCCATAGCTGTCATAAGCGTCGAGAACGTCCTGACAATTTTTTCACCTGCGTCCGGCAGGGACCGCAGCCGGTTGAGCGCGCGGTAGCCCCGAACAGCCCCTACACCAATGCCGAGAAGAATAATCGTCATCGTTAAAACGTAAAGGCCCAATCCAGACGACGGACGGAACTTTCGCACCTCAACATATAAAAATACTACGTCAACCTCGGCGACAGCGGACATCAGCAACACTGCCGCCAATTGAACCCGGCTAACATACGGGCGGGAAAGCCATCGGCTACGCATTTTGCGCGCCCCCGGGGGCTCCGTTCTGATTCTGACCTGGTTGGACAAAGCTCATCTACGGCGGCGGGCTGTTGATTTTCGGTGCGCGGTGCGCATGGGCGCTTTGGATTTGCGGGCTTTGGGCTTCGCGGGACGCTTCGCTTTCTTGGTTCGCGCGGCGGATTTTTTGCGCGGGCGTTCTTCGATTCCCTGCCCCGGAAATTGCGCGATGGTGGTCTTGAAAGCGTGCGATGCCAGTTTTGCGAGCGGCCAACTGCGCGCATCCTGATTTAGGACTTCGATTCCCCACGGGCCATCGTAGCCTGCCTTCAGCATCGCACTGACGAAGCGCTTCGGCTCGAATTCCCCTTCGCCGCAAAAGAGGCGGTGATTGACGGTGTCCTCGTGCAGAGGCCAGGGGCATTCGCGGGTGCCATCGTTGATTTCGATCGAGGTGATGTACTTCAGCGGCATGCGCGCCACTTTTTCGTAGGGAATTTTCAGCTTGGCGAGATGCCACAGGTCGAGGCAGATGCCGCCATTCGGTTCGCCTGCTCCTTTTACCAGCTCGACGGCCTTTTCCACGGAATCGATGTCGCAGAATGGCATCAGTTCCCACCCGATGCGAGTTCCGTGCTCCGCGCCTTCGCGGCAGAGTTCGCCGAAGGCATCGATCACCTTCGACGTTGGTGCATCTGTATGCTCAAAGCTGCCGACCTTCACATGATGCGCTTCGAACGCTTCGGCAGCTTCCAACAGCATTTTCTTGGTAATGTCCGATTGAAATTTCTTTTCGCCATCGAGAAAAAAATCGCCCAGAAACTCCAGTTCGATGTGCCGGATGCCGTGGCCATCGAGGATCTGCTTCATTTCCTTCAGGCTGTGCTTCTGGAGCGTTTGCTCGAGGTCGGCGTGCCAGATTCCCATGCCAGTGAAACCCGCGTGAGCGGCGGCGGCCACGCGGTCTTTGAAGTCCCACGTGCTGTACTCGCGGTCGGTGTGGGGCTGGGCACTACCTGAAATGGTCCAGTAGGAGGCCAGCAAATCGAAATGTCTCGCCATCGCTTATTTCTCCCGTGAAAAGCTGTGCGGCATGCTATGCCGAGGCAGCACGCGAGTCAATCGGTCAGCAGCATGGCTGTCAAAGCTCGTTAGAAATGTCCCCTTACTTAGCTCGTTAGAAGTGTCCCCTTTTTTCGATTTGCTGTTGGTTTGTTTTGTTGTTTCTTTCGTTGACCTGGACCGGAGCGCAGCCCTGCGGAGTCCGCAGGGCGCAGCGCTTAGGGCGAAGTGCAGGGCCAGGTCAACGACGGCGACCTCGTCAGCCCAGCCTCTTGGAGCGCCTTGCGTGCCGCTGCCTCTCGCGCCGCTTGTTTCCACGGGTGGTTGTC
>JBOGNC010000294.1:0-4816 GCA_050747045.1 Candidatus Acidiferrales bacterium
CAAGCGCTCCACAGCCATCCGACGGAACTCCTTCCGATATCGTTGACCTCGTCTCCGCGCCACTGGCACCCCCCGTTCCCTGCAAAGTGTGCCATTACCGTTTGTCTCAAAATAGGGGTTCCGTCCATCCGCCTGTACCAACACTGTACCCGCGGCCAGTAGAGAAATTTCGGTGGTGTCTGATACTTTGGTTCGATGGCTCGCCATCGGCCAGTCGGGCGACCCATTCGGGAGCTCCGCCGCTCAGCAGCGGGCCCGTGAGATTCGCAGCAAATGAGGAGGCTTTACAAATAAAAGGAAAGGAACCGAAAACATGCCCCGGCAAGCCCCGCCCTCGCGATCTCGGCCCACCGCCTCGGAGCGCAGCACCCGCCAGATCAGCTACCACTGCCGGAAATGCAGCATCTGCCGCCATCCGCAGCGCAGTGAAATCGAACAGGCCTTCCTCGATTGGGAATGCATCTCCTCGATCACTACTGAATTTCAGCTTCCTGGACGAACTGCGCTCTATCGTCACGCCCGCGCCGTCGGCCTTCTCGGCAATCGCAATCAAGGTCTGCGCGGCGCTCTCGCACGCATTATCGAGAAAGCCTGTGACGCCGAGCCTGACGCCATGGCCATCGTTCGCGCCGTCGAACTCTTCGCCCGCCTCAATGACGACGGCGAACTGATGACCCCGGCTCCGCGTCCCGCCCAGGCCCGCCCTCTCCCCGACGAACCGCCTACCTCTCCGAGTTCAGATCGCAGATCGCTACACGTTCGGGTAGAAGACGATGCAACTTGTTGAAAACACACACCGAGTCATCGCCCAGATCGCTACAGATCCATTGCACGCACAGACGCATTTTTTCGCGGATTCGCGTCGCTCTCCAAACCGCCGGGATGATTGGCGCTGCAAGCCGGGGCGTGCTAGGGTAAACGCGAATTCCGCGCCTGTTCTTTCGCGCGAATTTCTGCGGGCAAGGAGCGCATCGCAATGACATGGGCCAAGCGCCGCGCCATCATCATCACGTTTGTAGTTCTATTCATTGCCGCGATCATCTGGGCGGTGGTTCGGCCGCGAAGCTTTATGGGCAAATCCGTCCTCGTGATGGACGTGAACGGCGATATCGAAGATCAAGCGCCGCTCAACGTGCTGGCGGCGCTAACCGGCAACGGTTCTTCGACGCTCCAGGACTACATCGATGCGGTGGATTCCGCGCGCACCGATCCGCGCGTC
The DNA here is from genome assembly GCA_050747045.1 of Candidatus Acidiferrales bacterium. Lineage (GTDB taxonomy): Bacteria > Acidobacteriota > Terriglobia > Acidiferrales > UBA7541 > Palsa-295. Next base: position 1,220 of record JBOGNC010000294.1, read on the forward strand.
ACCGGACTCGTCGTCCGCATCGGCCCTCTTGGCGGCGGTTGGGCCAAGCTTGAGGAGTTGCGCCAGCATCTGCTCGCGTTCCGCGCCGGCGGCAAACCCAACGTCTGCTACTTGGGCTACGATGGCGTTGGCAATCCCGAATACTATCTCGCCAGCGCCTGCTCGCAAGTCTGGCTGGTTCCCACGGATCCGGTGAGCATCACGGGCATGATGGCGCAGGCCCTGTTTCTTCGCGGCACGCTGGACAAGCTGAAAGTGGTGCCCGAGGTCTACCACATCGCCGAGTTCAAAACCGCCTACAACACCTATACCGAGAAAAAATTCACGCCCGCGCACCGCGAGGAAGTCGAATCGGTTCTCGACGGCGTTTACAACCAGTATCTGACGGATACCGCCGGCGCGCGGCACATCGATCGCGCCAAGTTCGCCTCTCTGGTGGCTGGCGGCCCGTTTTCGGGAAGCGACGCGGTGCGCAATGGTCTGGTTGACCGGCTCGCCTACTGGGACCAAGTGCAAGCCTATTTCAGAAGTCATGGCGGCTGGAATCCGATTTCCATGGGTCGCTATGCGAATTCTCTGCGCGTGCCGGGCCTTTCCGGTGGGCCGCGCATCGCTGTGGTTTATGCTACCGGCGAAATCGTGTCCGGAGATTCCGGCACCAGTCCTACCAGTGGCACGGTGATGGGCGGCGATACGGTAGCTGCAGCGCTGCGCAGCGCGCGTAAGGACAATGGGATACGAGCCATCGTGCTGCGCGTCGATTCCGGCGGCGGCTCGGTGGTGGCCAGCGAAGTGATTCGGCGCGAAGTGGAGCTTGCCGAGCTGCGCAAACCCGTGGTCGTCTCGATGGCCGATCTGGCGGCCTCGGGCGGCTACTGGATTTCCGTCCCGGCCGCGAAAATCGTGGCCGAGCCCGATACCGAAACCGGCTCAATCGGCGTGCTGGCAGGAAAGATGAATCTCGCCGGACTCTATAGCCTGCTCGGTCTGAGCACCGATTCCGTGGCCACCAGCGACAACGCCACGCTCTTTTCCGATCAGCAGAATTTCACGCCCGCGCAAGCGGCGTACATTCAGAAAAGCCTGCAGGACACCTACGAGACGTTCACGCGCACTGTGGCCGCCGACCGCCACATGAGCGTCGCAAACATCGATCAGATAGCCAAGGGCCGCGTGTGGACCGGCGCGCAAGCCAAGCAACTAGGGCTGGTAGATTATCTTGGCGGGCTCGACCGAGCGATTTCCGTGGCCAAGAAACTCGCTAATATTCCCGCGCGGCAATCGGTGAGCATCGTGCGGCTGCCGCGCCCAAAAAGCTTGTTCGACCAGCTCTTGCAGTTAGAGGAAAACCAGATCAGCGGCCGCACTCCTTCGCTGGCAGACGCGCTGCGGCAAATCGTGGGCACCATGGCGCCGGTGCAAGCACGCGTTCCCTACGTGCTACACATCCGGTGAATGCCCATGATGCTTACCTCCGGGGCCAGATTGCGCGCGCTGAAACTGCGCTCGCGTTCCGCTATACTTTCCTCCCGGCGCGGTACCCAAGTGGCAAGGGAGAGGTCTGCAAAACCTTCACGCGTGAGTTCGATTCTCACCCGCGCCTCCATAGTTCTGTTCGGAATCGCCACTTCCACTCCGGCTTTGGTCTTCTCCTTCCGGCGATGCACGACGACAATACATCTCATACGAGGACTCAATAAATGGCCCGCACGATTTTGAAGGTCAACGGCAAGACTCACACTGTGGAAGCGGAGCTCGATTGCCCGCTGCTTTACGTGCTTCGCGACAATCTGGAGATGAAGAACCCTCGATTCGGCTGCGGCCTGGGCCAATGCGGCGCGTGCACGGTATTGATGGACGGCCGCGCGATACGCTCCTGCACCGTCCCGCTTTCCGCCGTGCGTGAAAGGCATATCGTCACGCTCGAAGGTCTCGGCGCCGACGGCGAGCCCGATCCAGTGCAGCAGGCGTTCATCGACGAGCAGGCATTTCAGTGCGGCTATTGCCTAAACGGTTGGGTGATGACGGCGAAAGCGCTGCTGCACGAAAATCCACATCCGACGGAAGCGCAGATGCGGCGCGCGTTTGAAAGCCTGATCTGCCGCTGCGGAAGCCACGTGGGAATTTTCACAGCGGTGCGAAAAGCGGCCACCGAAATGAAGAAGAGGAGCGCGTAGCCATGGCTCCTAAAGCGAAACTTACACGCAGAGAATTCGTTCGCGATGCCGGCGGGCTGCTGATCGGATTCAGCATGCTGGATGCGTCGATATTGCCGCGCGTGCTGGCGGCGCCGCTCGCTGGTGCGGAGCAGGAGCGCTCGCCACGCTGGCTGGATGCCTGGCTGCGCGTGGAAAAGGACGGAACCATCCGCATTTTCACCGGCAAAGTGGAAATCGGAATGGGCGTGGAAACCGGCTTCGCGCAAATCGTGGCTGAGGAGCTGGATTTGCTGCCCGCGAGCGTTAGCTTCGTGATGGGCGACACTTCGCTGACACCAGACCAGGGCGGCGTGGGCGGAAGCACGTCGATTGCGCTGGGAGCGCAACCGCTACGAAACGTGGCCGCGACGGCGCGCTCGTTGCTGCTGCAAATCGCATCGCAGCGGCTGGGAGTACCCGCGGATCAACTGCAAGTGACGCGCGGAATCGTGAGCGCAAAAGCCGGCGATTCGAAGAGCGTTTCGTACGGTGAATTGGCCGGAGGCACCGACCTGAACGACATCATGAAAGTGACCGGCCGCGGCTTCGGGCTGAATGTGGTCGGCAGAGGAAAGCCGAAAGATCCGTCGAGCTACAAGGTAGTCGGAAGGCCCGTGCCTAGGATAGATATCGCGCCGAAACTTTTAGGCCAGTGGCAATACGTGACCGACGTGCGAGTCCCTGGAATGCTGCACGGTCGCGTTGTGCGTCCGGCGAGCGCCGGCGCGGATCTGGTAAGCGTAGACGACAAGTCGGCAAAGTTGATTCGAGGGTACGTGCGGACGGTGGTGGATGGAAATTTCGTGGGAGTGGTAGCGGAAAACGAATGGGCGGCGATTCGCGCGGCGCGAGCCCTGAAGGTCACGTGGAGCAAACCGGAGCCGGCGTTTCCCGAGCAATCACATTTGTATGAGCACATGCGAAGCGTGGCGCCCAAGGCAAGCAAAGATACCCTAAAGACCGGCGATGCGGAGACGAGGATTGCGGCCGCAGCAAAAACTGTGGACGCGACTTACGAATGGCCGTTCCAATCGCACGCTACGATGGGCCCGGGTTGCGCGGTGGCGGATGTACATCTGGACGGCATTTCCACGGTTTGGTCTGGCGGGCAAAAGCCCCACGCCCTGCAGCAGGGGTTCGCGCAGCTTCTGAAAGTGCCGGCGGAAAAAGTGCGCGTGATCTGGGTAGAAGACGCCGGTTCCTACGGACGGCCGGGATTCGAAGATACCGCGGCGGATGCGGTGCTGCTCTCGCGCGAGGTGGGCAAGCCGGTTCGCGTGCAATGGATGCGCGGAGACATGACGGCCTGGGGCACCAAAGGCCCGGCGGTGATCTGCAATATGAAGGCGGGGCTCAACGACAAAGGCGAAGTGCAAGCGTTGCGGTTCAGCTCGCGCGC
>JBOGNC010000295.1:0-4771 GCA_050747045.1 Candidatus Acidiferrales bacterium
TCCCTGAAATCTGGCAGGCAAGGACAAGGCGGTAAGAGGGTGCGCCACTGGGCCGCGAAACCGCCATGGGCGGAAATCCCCGAAGTCGCCCTGCTGCTCGAAACCTCTACGGAATATGGCCGCGGCCTGCTGCGGGGCATTCTGAAGTACGTCCGACTGCACGGGCCGTGGACGCTCAGCGTGGCGCCCGGTCACTTGGACCAATCGCTGGCCGCCGCGGCGTCGTGGGAAGGGACGGGCATCATCGCCCGTGTGCGCACACGAGAAATGGCAGAGTGGGTCCGCTCCACTCGGCTCCCGTTGGTAGTATCCTCCCTGCTTGAGTCCCAACCGCTTTTGCTAAATGGCAGGTACGGCGAGATTCGTACCGATTCGGAGGCCATCGGTCGCATGGGAGCGAAGCACCTTCTTGACGCCGGTCTGAGGAATTTCGCGTTTTGCGGATTCGCCAACCATCAATGGTCGGCGGCGCGCGCGCAAGCCTTTACCAGGATGGTGACGGAGGCAGGGTACGAGTGCTCGGTGCTTCAGGTTGGTGCGGCGAACTGGATGAAGCGCCCCAACTGGATAAAAAGCTGGGCGCACGATCGGCCGATCTTGGCTGACTGGCTGCGGTCTCTGCCCAAGCCAGTGGGCCTGATGGGCGCCAATGACGCCTGTGGACGCGAAGTGCTCCAGGTTTGCACCGCGGAGCGAATCCAAGCTCCCGACCAAGTGGCGGTTGTCGGAGTGGACAACGACGAGATGATGTGCGAGCTATCGACGCCGCCGCTCTCCAGCGTGTCCCTCGATCTGGACGAGGCAGGATACGAGGCGGCGCGGTTGTTGGACGCCTTAATGCGTCGCCAGACGGTGTCGGAACGCGTGGTGCGGGTAGAACCAACGCACGTTGTGCACCGCCGGTCGAGCGACGTCATCATCCAGGAAGACGAAGCTGTCGGTCGAGCTTTGCGGTATATTCGCGAGCGCGCCCGGCAACCGGTCAGCGTCAGCGAAGTGGCAGCCGCCCTCGGCATCTCCCGCCGGAGCCTTGAGCGGCGTTTCTTGGCGGCCTTGGGAAGGACGGTCTTAGATGAGATTACACGGTGCCATTTAGCGCGAGCCCGGCAACTGTTGGTGGAAACGGACCTGCCTTGTTACCAGATTGCCGCAGATTCCGGCTTCGGCAGCCTGAGAAGCTTTAACCGCGCTTTTAGCGAGAAAGAGGGATTGACGCCGCTCCGTTTTCGCCAGCACTCTACCGTAACCTCCTCCGCGCCATCCACGGGGTAAGCCTCCACCGCCTGTGAGATCTCGCTCCGGTGCGCGGCGGCCGAAGAAGCCGTAAGGTCAAGCTGTTGCTAATCGCGCTCACGCCCCGCCCACCGGGATTCGCACGGAACCGAGCAGGCCGGTGTTTGGATCGCGCACCACCAGTTCCAGCGACGTCGCTCCCTGGACCAAGTCTACCCATTTCTCCAAGTGCAAACCCTGCCGCAGCAGGCGTTGCACTCCGCTCGCCGCGACGCGCATTTTCATGTCGTAACGCGTAGCATCCAGAACCTTGCCGTCCGCTCCACTCTGAGCAAGCACGAAACCCAGACGTACACTGTCGCCGCCACTTCCGGTATGAAGCACGATGTCGTGCGCGTCGACCTCGATCGCGATGAGGGCGCGGTCCCGATGATACGGTATGATCTTGTTGGTTCCCATGACCTGGCGGGTGCCGGAGTAGTGGGTGATTTTGTCCAGCGTGACCCTCAGCCCCACGCCGGGCAAGTCAAGAGGGCTTAAAAGGGCTTGATCGATCTGGGAATCGGTTTCGTCCTCGTCTCCGGTCTTCACTGTGTTCAGAGGCCGCTTCGTGGCGAAGTACCCTTGCCGATAATGCAAGTGGACCCCGGGCCGTGACACCTTGACCTTCAGCGTATGGTATTGACCGTTCCAGCGTATGTTATGAAGGTAAGAACCGAGCTCATAACTGGCCTGCGAATCGTCCGCAGCGGCGCGTATGGCGCGAGCGATGTCATTGGTGTTGACGAAGGCTTGGCCTCCGGTTTTGTTTGCCAGGTCCTTCATCGTATCCTGGGATGAATAGAGATTGTTCCAGTTCGTTGTGCCGGGGGCCCCCGCGACCAACCCGCGCGCATCGACAGGATAGATAGCGATGTTGGCGTTATTCAACGCTGCGTTGAGAGCTTTGTACGCGTGTTCGAGATCGGACGAAAAGTGGATTTGGTCGCGTGTGTCGCCGGGCTGCCTGGGGGTATCAAAGCCAATTGAAATCGGAAAGCTGCTCGATACCCAGATCAGGTTCTTGCGTCCGGGAAAGTGCGACAGATAGTTTGCAATGGCGATGAACGCGTCCAGGGTCCGCTGGACGCGGTCAACTTGGAAGAAGGCGCTCTGATGCCCCTGGAATTGATTCATGATCGCTTCCATCTGAGCCATGGCGGCTGCCTCTCCGGAGGTGCCTTGAGTAGGGGCGCCGGCACCGGAGCTGGCGCTAGCCGCCGAAGCAGATGGGGCCGAGTCGGCGACCTCCTGGATCCCCGGACTGACGGATGAGGGAACGGGGGAGCCCATTACGTTGACCGACGCTTCGTCCGCTTCGTCAGGATTGGACTGAGGCGGCGCCGAGCCCTCGACTTCCCTTGGGTTACGGATCGTCGCGTTTCTCAGAACCGCCAGCAAAAGCTTGGGGTTGCTGGTAAAATTTTGCAGCACAGAGAGGTGGTCGCCGAGCAAATAGATGGCGACGCGGTCCTGAGGTCGGAGCTCTCCCAAAAACCGGACCACCTGCGTGCGCGCCCATGATTGGTCGTGAAAGCTGGTGTTCAGTCCGTCGAGGAGCACCACGGTGACGATGGGCATGCCGGCGATCTGGTTGGAAAAGGTATTCGGCGGAAGCAGCTCCGCCGGCGCGCGATGGAGCGAAGGCGCCGAAAACACATCAATAGGAACCGGCTTACCGTTGTCGTAAAGCCTGAAGTCGTTGCGTGAAAGGTCCGTCACTGCCTGCCCGCTGGAATCCTTCGCGACGACACTGATTTCGACCAGACGCGTCTCGGTTCGAATGACGCTGTTCTGAGCTGCGCATTGGCTCACGGGCCTGCCAAACACCAGCACTGCGCCGACGACCCATAAGAACTTCGCCCTCGTCTTCATGCTATCGGCTCCTCCTATGAGCGCGACGCCCCGTTTGCGCTTCCGGGCGTTTTTGATATTATAAAGCCGAAGGGGTCTGCCACTCTCTCGCTTTTTTGCATTCGGCTCGGGGAGGGCCCGGAGCCTTGCCGGTACGCCGCACCTCTGAGGGTAAAAAGCCCCGCTACACGCGCGATCTCAAAGCCGTTAGGACCCTTCGGTGGAAACTTGTATCTATCCTCTTATCAGTGTCTGCGACCGTGGCGCCGGCCCTCGGCGCCGGGCCGGTTCGCCAGCAATCTGGTAAGGCTGACGGCACTCTTTCTTCTGCGGCGTCCAGCTCGCGCGCTGCTCCCGTTTGCGCATCCTGTCACGAGGAGGGCAAAACACAACCCACGACTTCCATGGCCCACGCGCTCGAAACTGTGGAAGAATGCACGACGTTCGCCTTGCATCCACTTCTCACCTTCAAGGACGGTAAATACTCGTACCGCATCGAACGCCGCGGCAGTCAGGCCCTGTATACGGTCTCGGATGGCCATCAGTCTCTGACGCTGCCGATTCGCTGGGTGATGGGCGCCAGTTTCGGTATCGGAGAAACTTATATCCTTGAGAAAGATGGAAAATTCTATCAGAGCAGAGTGAGTTATTATCGCGAACTGAAGGGATTGAATCTCACTCTTGGTGTCATGGGCGGCGTCCCTCCCGACCTTATCGAAGCAGCGGGACTCGTGATGAATTTTGAACAAACGCTCAGGTGCTTTGGCTGCCACGCGACCAACGCAACCAAAGGCCGGAAATTGACCTTGGAAGTTATGACTCCAGGAGTGCATTGCGAACGTTGTCATGGGCCAATGGAGAAGCATGTTGAATGGGCGACCAAGGGCGGCTCACCGCGCGTTTTACCAAAGGATTTGTCCAAGCTATCCACGGACCAAGTGACAAATTTCTGTGGTCAGTGCCACCGCACCCTCTTTGATGTTCTGGCGGAGGACCGGTACGACATCACTAATCTGCGTTTTCAGCCTTACCGGCTGGCTACAAGCCAGTGCTACGACGCAGATGACCCGCGCATCAGTTGCTTGGCCTGCCACGACCCTCACAAACAGGTAGACACCAATCCCGTTGACTACGATTCGAAGTGTTTGGCGTGTCATGGAGGCGGGAAGGCGGGCGCGAAAATGTGCCCCGCATCAACCCATAGCTGCACCACCTGCCACATGCCCAAAATCGAATTGCCCGGCGCGCACTTCAAGTTTACAGACCACCGCATTCGCATCGTGAAGGCAAATGAGCCGTACCCTGGCTAGCAGGTTTCACCGGTGTGCCGCCAGGACCTGGAGCGGGTCTTCGTCAAATACGGCGAGTGCTGTTGGCTGGTCCGCGTTGACGATGTTTTCCTTCTGGAGTCGGAAGGCAGCTATACCCGGCTGTCTTTCGCCCAGGAACGGCCGCTCATTCAGGGGTCTCTAACCTGCTTTATTCATGAACGGGCGGCGAGGTACGAGTTTAATGATTTGGCTCGTATCCCAAAAGTGTAATTGGAGATTAACCACTTTTAGCAGCAATAAGTTGCGGACTGCCTATCTCAGCCGCGTTCTTTGCGGCGCGCCCCTTGTGCCGGTCTTGTTGCTGGCGTTCCGCC
>JBOGNC010000296.1:0-4747 GCA_050747045.1 Candidatus Acidiferrales bacterium
GAAAAAGTCAGCGAGCGCAAAGAAATCAGCGCGGGCCAAGCGGCCCTCGCCCGCAAAAAAATCCGCTCGCCGCAAGCGGGCGGCCCGTCCACGCCGACGCGCAGGAAGCGCCGGCGAAATCACTCTCCCCGTTCGCTCGGGTTTCGGTCCCAGTTCCGGAGGTCAATCGGGTGATATCGAGGGACTCTCCGGCATAGCCGACGCGGATTCCGAAAGCGTCGAAGAACTTGCCGCCGAGGGCCAAGACTATGAAGCTGAAATCGTGGACGCCGTGGAAGGCGCGCCCGATCCCGACCAATCCGAAGTCAAAACGCGCGAAGTCCCCGAAAACGACGTTCCCGAGGAATACGAAGACGACCGCAGCAATCGTTAGAACTGGCGTAAGTGGGCGTTAGCCAGTATCCAATCACATTGCGCGCCGTTATTTCGGCCGGCTTTTCGGTCCCCGCGCGATCATCTGGATCGAGTAAACCTGCGCGGCGTTGGCGATCTGCTTTCCGCTCGCGTCTTCAGCTCCGCGCGCCAGAACGAACATCGTCTTCCGCCCCGGCCCTCCAAACGAAATGCTGATCTCGTCGCGCGGCGAAGGAATCAGCCCCAGATATTTTCCGTCCGGCGCGAACACTTGCACGCCCGGATTGCTGGAAACGTAAATTCTCCCGTCCGCGTCCGTCGCACTACCGTCGCCGTAGGTCTTCGGCAGCAGCGTGGCGAATTCGCGCTGATTCGTGAGCGAGCCGTCCGGCTGCACATCGAATACGGCCACGGCAGGGCCATTGGTCACGTACAGCTTCTTCTCGTTCCTACTCAAGATAATGCCGTTGGTGCGCAGCTTTTCGCCGTACTCGGTCACCACTCCCGTGGGGCTGACGTAGTAAAGTCCGCCCATCGTGAAATAGACGCCGCCGTTGCGCGCCGCCGTCAGATCGTTCATCACGCCGCCGATGCAATCGAGCGTGCCATTCGAGTAATGGTCGGCCAGCACGCGAGGTCGCGGCGCAAGCTCCTCGATTCGCGGATGCAGCCCGCGCTCCACCGCGAATATCGCGCCTTTCGAATTGATCGAAATCGCTCCGCTGGTGTGCGTATCTGTGTAAACAACGCTGGCGTTTCCGTCCTTATCCAGCTTCACCACATCGCTGTTGTCGTTCTGCGCGATCAGCAGTCCGCCGTCTCGCGTCGCTACGATGCCGTCGCCGTTGTTGCCCTCGGCCTGCCACAAAAATTTCCAGCGCTGCCCGGCGGCGATCACGCCGGGAATTTCCTTCACCGCATAGTCGCGCGGAGGCGGGCCGCTGTCCGGCCAATGGATCGGGCGCATTTTCGCCGGTGGATTTTTGCACGCGGCCAGCGCAGCGTCGTAACCGGGATCGGCGTTTGCTTGTAGAGACGGCGGCGGCGCATTTGCCGGAGCCGGTGGCAGCCTCGGAACGTTGTCTTGCACCTGCGCAAATGCCGCGACGGCGGACAGCACACCCGTGCCGATCAGCAGACTTGCCTTCGGCCCCCGTTTGCTTCGCATGAAGCCTCCTTCGCCCAGACAGCGCTTTGCCCGCTAATTTGCAAGGAATTCCCGGTCCGGTTTCCGCGTCGGAGCATATCAAACTGTCGCCATTCGGGCGAGGCCCGCGCGATCTGCCTGCCCAATCGCTCTGCGTACCCGCCGCCTCGGGACGACTTGCTCGCAAAAGTGCCACAACTTCGCGGGCTTTGGGCCGCATCCTAGCACTTGCTTCTGCAGCAAATCGATAAGCGCCGCGAACGCAATTCAATCCAACGCCTCTTGTGGTAGCGTGGTTGTTTGGCTCTCATCTCATTTCGGGCGACAAGCGCTCGCACTGGCGTTGAAGATCAAGACGATGAAAAGCACGGCCTCAATCAGCCTCGTTCCGTAAACCCGATGAAAACCTTCTTTCTGCTTGTCTTGTTCTTCTCCGCCGCATTCACCGTTTTCGCGCAAACCAATACCGGCGAGTTGCGCATCCACGTCACCGACCCGTCCGGCTTGGGCGTACAAACGAAAGTTTTGATCGTTAGCGAAGCCAATGGCTACCGCGAGACTCTCTCAACTGGCGCAAACGGCAATCTTGACGTCCAGAATCTCCCGTTCGGCATCTATCAGCTCCAAATCACGCAGCGCGGCTTTGCCGAAAGTAACAACACCGTTCAGATTCGTTCTTCCGTTCCCATCGACTACGCCATCCGGCTGGTGCTTCCCTCGGTCAACGAATCCGTCACCGTCACCACCGGCCAGACGCTGATCAATCCCGAACAGCCCGGCGCCGTCAATCAAATCGGCTATGGAGCGATTCAGCACCGCGTCAGTTCACTTCCCGGGCGTTCGCTGCAGGATCTGATTGATACGCAGCCCGGCTGGCTCTACGAGGGCAACGCCGTCCTTCATCCCCGCGGGTCCGAATACCAAACGCAATTCGTGATCGACGGAGTCCCGATCACCAACAACATCTCGCCCAGTTTCGGCACGGAAATCGATGCCAATGACGTGCAGTCCATGACCGTTTACACCGCCGGGATTCCCGCCGAGTTCGGCCGCAAACTCGGCGGCGTGGTCGTCGTCAATACGCTGCAGAATTCGCAGCCCGGTTTTCACGGCCAAGTGGTGCTTTCCAGCGGCAGCTTCGATACCGCCGCATCGTTCGCCCAGGGCCAATACACCTGGGGCGCTAATTCGCTCGGCTTCAGCGCCGGTGGAGATATGACCGGCCACTACCTCAATCCTGTTGTCCCGCAAAATTACTCCAACACCGGAACCGTCGGCGATTTCTCGGCCAATTTCCAACGCGACCTCACCTCCCGCGATCGCGTCACCTTCATCGTCCGCCACGAACTTGCCCGCTACGACATTCCCAATGAATACGTCCAGCAGGCTGCCGGTCAGCGCCAGACCGGCGACAACTTCGAGGACATGGGCATCGTTTCCTATGAACACACTTTTTCCTCCAATGCGATCGCCACTTTCCACGGCATGGTTCGCCAGGATTCGAGCGACTTGAACTCCAACGCCCAGTCCACTCCCGTCGGGGTGTTCCAACACAATTGGTTTCGCGAAGGTTATTTCAACGGCAACATCACCATTGACCGCGGACATCAGGAATGGAAAGCCGGCATCGAATCAGACGACGATTTCCTGAACGAAGACTTCCGCTACGCGATCGCCGATCCCACGCAGTTTCCGCCCACGCAGCCTCCAACTTTTGGCTTTGTGGCCAATCGCCCGGAGCTTGACCAGGGTGCATACATCCAGGACTTGATTCGCTTGGGCAGATGGACTTTCAACGCGGGCGTGCGATGGGATCACTACCAGTTGCTGCTCAACAAGCAAGCGGTCAGCCCACGCCTCTCCCTATCGCGTTTTTTCCCCTCGGCCGGTGTGGTTGTGCACTTCTCGTACGACCGCGTTTTTCAGACCCCCGCGTCCTCGAACATCCTGCTTTCCAGTTCCACGCAAGTGGAATCGATCAGCCCGGGTGATTTTCTTCGCTTGCCCGTCCAGCCTTCCGCCGGCGATTACTACGAAGCAGGCTTCGAAAAGGTTTTCCTGAACAAACTGAAGATCAACGCGAACTATTTCCGCCGTACTTTCAGCAACTACGCCGACGACGACCAAATCCAGAACACCACCATCAGCTTTCCCATCGCCTTTCGCAGAGCGGTCATTTATGGCTTCGACTCGAAAATCAACCTGCCGCAATGGGGCAGTTTCTCTGGCTACGTTAGCTATTCCTACGAGGTCGGAAACGTATGGCTGCCGGTTACAGGCGGGCTGTTCCTCGGAGACGATGCCACATCCGCGCTAACGCAGCTCACCGGCCACTTCCCAGACTCGCAGGATCAACGCAACACGCTCCGCACGCGCGTCCGTTACCAAGCGTCCAAGCGGGTTTGGTTCGCTGGAGGCCTCGAATTCGATTCGGGTCTGCCCTTCGATTTCGACGGCGATGCTTCCACTGCTCTCGCAGAATATGGTCCGGCAGTCTTCGCCCGGCTAAATTTCACGCGTGGCCGCATTTTGCCCAGCGCAATGCTAGACGCTTCTGCGGGCGCCCGGCTCTACAAAGGCGATCTTTTTGAAACCGATCTAGAGGCCGACGGCGAAAACCTGAACAACGTTCTGGACGTCATCGACTTCGGCGGCCTCTTCTCCGGCAATGCCATCGGCCCTTCGCGCAGCTACTCCCTCCGCCTCACCACCACGTTCTAGCAGAAGGCAGTGCGCGCGTCGTAGCGTGGCGCTGCGCTTTAACCCAGCAGCCTGAGTCTCGCAACTACCGCTTCCGCAGAAAATGCCATGCCAGCCACCCAGAAATTCCTACAGCAACGATCCAAATGAACAGCAGTACGATACCGCCAAGCCGGTTCTTGGGCAGATCGATGGCGCGCTCGGCGTGGGCGCGATGCTCCTCCAATATTTCCGGCGGCACCAGCTTGATAACCGCCAAGATTCCCAGCGGCACCAAGATCACGTCATCCACGAAACCGATCACTGGGATGAAATCCGGAATTATGTCCAGCGGAGAAAACGCGTATCCCGCCACAATCAGCGCTAATGTCTTCGTGTACCATGGCACTCGCCGGTCGCGCGCGATCAGCCCAACCGCGTAGGTGTCCCGCCTCACGTTTCTAGACCACCGCTTCAATCGCGCGAACATTCGTCAACAAGCCCCTTCGAGCGTATGAACGGCGTGCCACCGTATCACGTAATTCGAAACGGCACACCACCTACCGC
>JBOGNC010000297.1:0-4727 GCA_050747045.1 Candidatus Acidiferrales bacterium
TCACCTGTACCAAACCTGTCCCTCTGACCAGTAGCATTCCCTTCCAGATTTGCTATGTTCGATCTGTAGTCATGTGTGCCGACGGACAATTCGTCACCAAGCCGACCGGTTCCAACCGGAGGGAGAGCTCTGCCTCTCGTCGGAACCTTTCGCACAGATCCGCTCGCGCGAATATTTCGCTTTTTCTTCGCAGCCATGCCGTGCGAATCGTCTCCGAAGGGCGGAACGGTCAATCGACGTTCAACGCACGTAAGTTACTGAAAACAAAAGATCGCGCACTCGCAAGGGCGGAACGTCCCGGTGCATGCGGAAATCGCCAAAAGCTGACGGCAGTGAAACGCCTAACGCAGCGCGCCGAGCTGCTTTTCCGCCTGATGCATCGCTTCGTAAATCTGATCGAAAGATTCGATGGCGAAGAGTTTCGTGTGGATGCGATCCATTCGACATTGAATCCCGGTTTGGGGCGCGGGACCGACAACGTCATCGAATCAGCCTCCCAATCGGTTAAACTCGGCAACTCGTTCATCTCCGGATTCAAGTGCCGCGCAAGGAGGCGTGAAGCGATGCCGACGAATCAATCCATCGAAGTTGGGCCGCTGAAGGAAACCGAACTGGAAGAGGCGGACCGAATTGTGCGGCTGGCATTCGGAACATTTTTGGGATTGCCCAATCCGCTGGAATTCATGGATGACCGCACCATGATGGCGCCACGATGGCGCTCCGCTCACGTCACCGTACTGGCCGCGCGGGACGGTGGCCGGCTGGTGAGGTCCAACGTCCTCACGCGCTGGGGATCGTTCGCATTCTTTGGCCCGCTGACGGTGCTGCCGGAATATTGGGATCGTGGAGTGGCGCAGCGACTGCTCGAACCCACGGTCGCGATTTTCGATAAGTGGGGCGTACGGCACTCGGGCCTGTACACGTTCTCGCAAAGTGCCAAGCACGTGGGCTTGTACCAAAAGTTCGGCTATTGGCCCAGGTACCTGACGGCCATCATGATCCGCACTCCTGAGGCCAAATCGAAAACGCCCACGCTGTTATCGGCACTGGAAAAAAAACAGCGCGCCGCGGCCATCCAGGCGTGCAGAAAATTAACTCACAGGATAGATAAAGGACTCGACCTCACTGGCGAAATCCAGGCCGTGCATGCGCAGAGCACTGGCGACGTGGTGCTGACGTTTACACGCAATGTTCTGGATGCTTTTGCGGTGTGTCTGAACGGACCGGGATCCGAGGGCGGCAAAAAGACCTGCTACGTCAAGTTTGGGGCTGCGCGAGGTGGCGCCGGAGCGGGCGAACGTTTCGAGAAATTACTGGACGCTTGCGAGGCATTCGCATTTTCGCGCGGAGCGACCGTCGAAGCCGGCGTGAACCTGGCTCGCGAAGATGCCTACCGCCGAATGCGCTCTCGCGGGTATCGAGTGGCCGGGCAGGGTGTCGCAATGCAACGCCCTCACGCGGAGGGGTTCAATCGAGCGGATGCTTACGTGATCGACGATTGGCGTTAAGCGGTTACCCAGCGCGATCCGCTCCCCGGCGGCGTCCTTTGCCACCGGATGGCCGACCGTCCACTAATTTTCTACACGCCGAAGAAATCCAGTGCGCCTGCCTTGAGAAAATTTTAACTTAGATATATTCTAAGTTGAACATGCATGCCGAGGCGATTAAACGATCCTTGGAGAACGGTGGGTTGCGGTGCACTCCGCAGCGCTACGCCGTGATGACATTTTTAATGGAGCACAACAGCCATCCAACAGCTGCGGAAATATTCGAGGCCGTGAATCGCTTGGATCCACGGTGTTCAAGAGCCACCACTTATAACAATCTGCGGGACTTGGTGGCGGCTGGCTTGGTGCGTGAAGTGGCCGCCGAGGGGCGCGCCGCGCGATTCGATGCGAAAGGCACGAGGCATCACCACTTCATCTGCGACCGCTGTGGCAATGTTGAGGACATAGAGTGGTGCAACGTGCCCAGGCCTGCCTCGCGCTCGCTCGGTAAGCGGGTTCTTCGCGAATGCGAACTCATTTTCCGCGGACTCTGTGCGAAGTGCGTCGCACGGCAGAGTTCCCGCAAAGCGTCGTAGGTTTGTGGCGCAGGCTTGTGGATAACGAATGAATGGCGCCGGTCGTCAAGCGCGGCTGCTGGGCGATTGCGCGAATGGGAAATGCAGGATGATTTTATAGTTCGTTGTAATGTTTGAATTAATTCAGGATCAGGAGAAAACCGTGTCAACCGAAAGCAAGTGCCCGTTCGGGGCGGGAGCCCCCACACAAATGAATCGTGACTGGTGGCCGAACCAATTGAACCTTCAGGTTCTCCACCGGCACTCCGCCCTATCCAACCCCATGGGTGAGGACTTCGACTACCCGACGGAATTCAAGAGTCTCGATCTGAATGCCGTGGTCAAGGACCTTAACGCCTTGATGACGGACTCACAGGATTGGTGGCCGGCCGACTTTGGCCATTACGGAGGACTATTCATCCGGATGGCGTGGCATAGCGCCGGCACATACCGCATTGGCGACGGCCGCGGCGGCGCTGGTCACGGCCAACAGCGCTTCGCGCCACTCAGCAGCTGGCCTGACAACGTGAACCTCGACAAGGCGCGCCGGCTGCTCTGGCCTGTTAAGCAAAAATACGGCCGAAAGATCTCCTGGGCCGACCTAATAATTCTGGCAGGCAACGTGGCCCTCGAGTCAATGGGCTTCAAGACCTTCGGCTTTGGCGGCGGGCGCGCGGATGTTTGGGAGCCCGAAGAGGACATCTATTGGGGCTCCGAAGGAAAGTGGCTGGCGGACGAGCGTTACAGCGCCGACCGCGATCTTCAAAAGCCGCTGGCTGCGTCGCAAATGGGGCTGATCTACGTGAATCCCGAAGGGCCGAACGGCAAGCCGGATTTCATGGCGGCGGCAAAGGATATTCGCGAAACGTTCCGCCGCATGGCGATGAACGACGAAGAAACCGTCGCGCTGATTGCAGGCGGGCACACATTCGGTAAAACCCACGGAGCCGGCGACCCCGCGCTAGTTGGTCCAGAGCCGGAAGGTGCCGGCATCGAGCAGCAGGGCTTGGGGTGGAAGAACAAATTTGGCACAGGCAAAGGTAGCGATGCGACCGGCAGCGGCCTGGAAGTTATCTGGAGTAATTCGCCCACAAAGTGGAGCAACGGCTTCTTCGCGAACCTGTTTGGCTATGAATGGGAACTCACCAAGAGCCCGGCGGGTGCGTATCAGTGGAAACCGAAGAATGGCGCAGGCGCTGGTACGGCGCAGGATCCGTACGATCCGTCAAAGCGTCGCGCACCGGCCATGCTAACCACGGATCTCTCCTTACGATTCGACCCGATTTACGAAAAGATTTCGCGGCGCTTCTACGAACATCCGGATCAATTCGCCGACGCGTTTGCCCGGTCATGGTTCAAGCTGACGCATCGTGATATGGGCCCGATCGTGCGTTATCTTGGCCCGCTGGTTCCGAAGGAGACGTTGCCCTGGCAAGACCCGATCCCCGCTGTCAACCATCCCCTGATCGGCGAGCAGGACGCTGCAGCTCTGAAGGCGAAAATTCTCGCATCGGGGTCCGTTTCCCAGCTGGTCTCGACGGCTTGGGCGTCCGCGTCGACGTTCCGCGGCTCTGATAAACGCGGTGGAGCGAACGGCGCTCGCATTCGCCTTGCGCCGCAAAAGGACTGGGAGGTCAACCAGCCTCCTGAACTGGCGAAGGTGCTGCAGAAGCTCGAAGCGATCCAAAAGGAGTTCAACGCTTCACAGTCTGGGGGGAAGAAAGTTTCTCTTGCGGACCTGATCGTTCTCGCCGGTGATGCGGCGATTGAGAAAGCCGCGAAGGCGGCCGGGCACGACGTGAAAATTCCGTTCAACCCCGGGCGCATGGACGCGTCGCAACAGCAAACCGACGTAGACTCGTTCGAACCGCTCGAACCGGTTGCGGATGGCTTCCGGAACTACTACCTCGGCCAGCAGCGCCTGTCGCCTGAGGAACTATTGGTGGATCGGGCGGAGTTGCTGACGCTGACCGCGCCTGAGATGACGGTTCTCGTCGGCGGCATGCGCGTCCTGAATACAAACTTCCAGCAGTCCCAAAACGGCGTTTTCACCAACCGGCCCGAAACGCTGACAAATGATTTCTTCGTCAACCTGCTCGACATGGGCACGGAATGGCAGCCGCCTTCCAACGCGGAAGGCGTGTACGAGGGGCGCGACCGGAAGACAAACAAGGTCAAATGGACCGGCACACGGACCGACCTGATCTTTGGTTCACATTCCCAGTTGCGCGCTCTGGCTGAAGTGTATGCGTGCACGGACTCCAAGGAGAAGTTCGTGAAAGACTTCGCGGCTGCATGGAGCAAGGTGATGAACCTAGACCGCTTCGAGCTTGCCTGAGATCTTCGGAAGAAGGAAGACCAAACTGTCGCCCTGGCGCTTACCTAGCCAGGTTTCCACGGTGCAGTTTTGCGACGCGCTGCGCCTGCGCCTTGTGATATCGGCATCTCAATACTCGAATCCAGCAAGCACCGCAGCGTGAAGCGGCAGAATAGAAAGCTAAACGATTCGCAAAAAAGTCGCGTTGTGAGCCAAAACGAAACGCTACTCGACTCCGATGTCTTCGCGCCAAACTTCAGGGAATTTGCGGATGTAATCGCCGAGAAGGTCGGCGCACGCGTCCGAATTTAGATCGATCACGCGGATGCCAAGCGAGCGGAGCCAATC
>JBOGNC010000298.1:0-4726 GCA_050747045.1 Candidatus Acidiferrales bacterium
ATGTGCGGTATCTGCGGCGTTTTCGGTATTGAATCGAGAGAGGCAAGCGAAGCATTAGTACGCCGGATGATGGCGGCTATGGCGCATCGCGGGCCTGATGACGAGGGCCTTTTTGCCGCCCCGCGCACTGCCGTGGGCATGCGCCGCCTGAGCATTGTCGATCTTCCAGGTGGCGGCCAGCCTGTCTGGAACGAAACCGGCACGTTGGCCGTTGTCTTCAACGGTGAAATCTATAATTTCCGCGAGCTTCGCTCTGAGCTCGAATCTGTAGGCCATCGTTTCCGCACCCGCTCCGACACGGAAGTGATCGTTCACGGTTACGAAGAGTGGGGCCCGCCTTGCGCCGAAAAGCTACGCGGAATGTTTGCCTTTGCGGTGCTCGAAATGCCCCGCGGTCGAGGTAGTATTCCGGATCGCGTGTTTTTGGCGCGCGATCCGCTGGGCATCAAGCCGCTCTACTACGCTGCAGCCGATGGCGAGCTTCTCTTCGCCTCCGAACTGAGGGCGTTGCTGGCCAGCGGTCGACTTCAGGCGCGCATCGCCGCGTCAGAAATCCAAAGCTATTTGCTCTTCGGTTCGGTCTGCGAGCCTGCCACCCTGATTGACGGCGTGCTCTCCCTGCCCCCTGGCCATTCGCTTACGATCTCGACGCACGCGCCATTCGCGGTCTCCCCTCCGGCTCCTTATTGGAATTTCGCCCGGCACGCGGGCGGGGGAATTGCGTACCGCGAGCAGGCCGAAGATCTCGCGTCAGCCTCCGAACGCGTTTGCTCACTTCTCCAAGATGCCGTCGCATCGCATCTCGTCGCGGATGTTCCCGTCGGCGTCTTTTTGAGCAGCGGTATAGACTCCACAACCCTCGCCGCCCTCGCTAGTCGCGTCCGCCCTGGCGTTCATACCTTTACCGTCGCTTTCCCCGATTCGCAATTTAGCGAAGCGAAGATCGCGCGCCGCACTGCGCAGCGTCTTCGCACCGAACACAGCGAACTGACGCTTTCCGCGCCGGAGATGGTAGCGCGCCTCGACGAAGCCATCGCCGCCTTCGATCAGCCGAGCATGGACGGCATCAACACCTATTTCGTTTCCTGGGCGGCGCGCCAGGCCGGATTGAAAGTCGCTCTTTCAGGACTCGGCAGCGACGAGCTTTTCGGCGGCTACGCCTCCTTCCGAAATACCGCAAAAATTCGGCGCATTGCGGCGCTCGCGAGAATGCTGCCGCCCCGAATTCGCAAGGGCGTCGTCGGCGTCGGTCAAGTTGGAGCCTCCCCGCGTTCCGGGCAGGCGATTGGGAAATTCGCGAAGGCCGCCGCAGCGTGGATCGATCCGAGTTCCCTGCCGCATCCATACTTCTTCACTCGCTTGCTTTTCCCGCCGCAAACGGTGTTTGCACCCGGTGACGCGGTCATGTGGCGATCGCAGCAATCCGGGCGCTGGTTATCCGATTCGGCGCAACAGGCTGTATCGCTTGACCATTTCACGTCTGTCTCGTGGCTCGAGCTGCGTTCTTATCTCTTGAACACCCTGCTGCGCGATACGGACGCCATGAGCATGCGCCATTCGCTTGAGGTTCGCGTCCCGTTTTTGGACACGCCCTTGGTCGAGTACGTTTTGTCTCTTTCTGGGTCTGCTAAAATCGACTCCTCCCGCCCGAAGGCCCTGCTCGTTCGAGCCATGGCCAATCTGCTGCCGGAGGAAATCATCGAACAGCCCAAGCGCACCTTTACATTTCCGTGGGAGCGTTGGCTCCGCGGGGAGCTCGGCCAGCGTGTAGCAGCGGGATTTCAGGAATGGTCTCCCGCGCTTGAGCCCCACGTAACCCGGGATTTCGCCGCGGCTGTCTGGATTGGGTTTTTGCGGGGCCGCACCACGTGGTCGCGGCCTTGGAGCCTATACGTTCTGAACGAATGGGCCAAACGCAATCTAAGCGTTGTCGATGCTAGCACGCACGAGAGCGATAATCCGATCACCGCTCCAGCCGCCTAAAATGCGACAAAACGTCGAAGCCAGCGTCTTAGTATCATGATGATCCTAGGGATCAACGCCTATCATGCCAATGCCTCGGCTGCCGTGGTCGTTGACGGGCGCCTGGTCGCTGCCGTCGAAGAAGAGCGCCTAAATCGCGTAAAATACGCCGCCGGATTTCCCGTTCGTGCCATACGGTTCTGCCTGGATGCCGCCGGCGCCACGCTCGCCAACGTCGATCATTTGGCCATTCCGCGCGACCCGTGGGCGCGCGTGGGCACAAAACTCCGTTTTGCCATCCGCATGCCGAGATTCGCCTTGGAACGTGCTCGTGTCCTGAAGAAGTTCGCCGGAATTCGGGAAGAATTGGCCCACGCTTTCGAAGTTGCGCCCGAATCCATTCGCGCACAATTTCATCGCATCGAACATCACACCGCGCATTTGGCCAGCGCTTTTTACGTTTCGCCTTACGATTCTGCCGCCGTGCTTTCCGCGGACGGACTCGGCGATTTTGCCAGCTCCATGGCCGCGCTGGGGCAAGGGCCGAAGATGCAAATCCTCGGCGAAGTCGCTTTCCCTCATTCGCTGGGGATGTATTACACCGCGCTCACCCAATATCTCGGCTTTTGGAAATTTGGCGACGAGTACAAAGTGATGGGTCTCGCGGCCTACGGTCAGCCCGAATTTATGGAGGAATTCCGGCGCATCGTGCACGAGAACGGACCGCTGTCGTTCAAGCTCGGACTTCGATATTTCACGCATCAAAGCCAGGGCGCCGAAATGACCTGGCGCGACGCCGCTCGGCCTCCGGAGCTCGGCCGGCTCTTTTCTCCGTATCTTGAGAAACGGCTTGGCCCTGCGCGCAAAGCCGACGAGCCACTCACCCAGCGCCACTACAACCTCGCCGCAACCATGCAGGCCGCGCTCGAAGCAGTCTTGGCGCAGCACTGGAACGCACTGGCGAAAAAAACGGGTCAGAAGTCCCTTTGTCTAGCTGGCGGAGTGGCCTTCAACTGCCTGGCCAACGGAAAGATTTTCGATACCACACCCTTCACGAATGTCTACGTGCAGCCCGCCGCGGGTGATGCCGGGCTTTCCGTTGGAGCCGCCTTTGCCGTCGAGCATCAGATCTTCGGCAAGCCGCGCCGGTTCGTCATGGAGCACGCCTACTGGGGCCCGCGTTTTTCCCAAGCCCAAATTCGCGACGCGATTGGCGGCCTCGCTTCGCAGGACGTCCAAGTCAGCGAACTTGCCGAGGACCAGCTTGTGCGATCTGCTGCGCAGCATATTGCCGACGGCAAAATCCTGGGTTGGTTTCAAGGCGCTGCAGAATGGGGACCGCGTGCGCTCGGCAACCGCAGCATCTTAGCCGATCCGCGCCGTCCCGAAATGAAGGATATTCTCAATCGACGCATCAAGCACCGCGAAGCGTTCCGCCCATTTGCTCCATCGATCACCGAGGAAGCCACCGGCGAGTTTTTCGAACGCGCTAATCCATCCCCGTTTATGACCTTCGCGTATCCCGTGCGTCGGGAAAAGCGCGGCGTAATTCCCGCGCCCACACACCTCGACGGCACGGCGCGCCTACAAACCGTGAGCCGCTCTGCGAATCCGCTCTATTGGAAACTTTTGCGCTCTCTCGGCGATTTGACCGGCGTTCCCGTTGCGCTCAACACATCTTTCAATGACAACGAGCCGATCGTCTGCCGCCCGCAAGAAGCTCTCGAATGCTTCCGCCGCACGCGCATGGACGTGCTGGTGCTCGGAAATTTCGTGCTGGAGCGCAAGCCGCAACCCGCGGAGCACGAACTTTCGACCACGCGCCTCGCTGGCGCCGACGCCTGATCTCGCATGCACATACTGCTATTCAACGAATACTATCCGCCGGATACGTCGGCCACCGCCAAGATGGCCCAGCAAGTTGCCGAAGCTCTGGCGCAGAAACACAAAGTCACCGTTCTGGCCGGCCGGCCCTCCTACGATCCTTCCGAGTTTTATCCGTGGCGGCTGCTGCGCCGCGAGATTCGCAACGGCATCACTGTCGAGCGCGTCGGGTCGACGGCTTACGCACGGCACCGCATGCGCCGCCGAGTTGCAAATTATTTGTCCTATCTCGCGCTGGCAGTTCCCCGTGCGCTCGCGATTCGTGCAGACGTGATTCTGGCGATGACTGATCCTCCCGTCGCGGGAATCGCGGGAGCGGCCGTCGCCCGCATCACTGGTGTCCCCTTCGTTTACAACATTCGCGACTTGTACCCGGACATGGTCGTTGGGGGCGCGATCATCCAACCAAATAGGTGGGTCGCGCGTTGGGAATCGCTGCATCGGCGGGCGCTGAAAAGCGCCGCCCGCGTAATCGTGCTCGGAGACGACATGCGCGATCGCATTTTGGCCAAGGGTGTGCCGCCAGAGCGCGTCGTAGTCGTCCGCGACGGAACCCTTTTCCCGTCGTTCGCGCACAATGCGCTCGATCCACCTGGCGGAACCGATCCGGACGACCTTGAATCCCAGCGGATAGTCTCCGAAATCCGCGGCGGTTTTTCTTTTGTTGCGTTGCACGCCGGCAATCTCGGCTTCTACGGCGCGTGGAACACGTTGATCGAAGCCGCAAAAATTCTGCGCAACGAAAACATCGGTTTCGTGTTCGTAGGAGATGGAGCCCAGAAACGAAAGCTCGAGGAAGCCGCCGCGGGCTTGCGCAACGTGCGATTTTTGCCGTTCCGCCCGTCCTCGCAGATTCCGCTGGTGATGATGGCAGGCGACG
>JBOGNC010000299.1:0-4680 GCA_050747045.1 Candidatus Acidiferrales bacterium
TGCTGATCGAGCAACTGCAGTACAACCTGTTGTTCCGCTGGTTTGTAGGGATGGAGATGGACGAGGTGGTGTGGAATCACGCGGTGTATAGCAAGAATCGGGAGCGATTGCTGAACGAAGAGATCGCGGAGTCGTTTTTCAGGCGGGTGCTGGAACGAGCCAGGCCGTACATGTCGGACGAACATTTCACGGTGGACGGGACACTGATCGAAGCCTGGGCGAGTCAGAAGAGCTTCCGGCGGAAGGACGGACAGGGAAAGCCGCGGGGAGCGGGCGGAGAGGTGGACTTTCACGGAGAAAAGCGAAAGAACCAGACGCATGAATCGACAACGGATCCCGAGGCTCGGCTGTTCAAGAAGTCCAAAGGAAGCGAGGCGAAACTAGGCTACCTGGGGCATGTATTGATGGAGAACCGCAACGGACTGTTGGTCGAGACGTTTCTGACCGAAGCGAATGGGAGAGCAGAGCGGGAAGCGGCGATGCTGATGGCGGAAGCAATTCCGGCGGGAAAGCGCGTGACGTTGGGAGGAGACAAGAACTACGACACTCAGGAGCTGGTCGGAGAACTGCGCGGGATGAACATCACACCGCACGTGGCGCAAAATAATACCAATCGCAGGAGCGCGGTGGATGAGCGGACCACACGGCATGAGGGATATGAAATCAGTCAGCGGAAGCGCAAACGAGTCGAGCAAGTGTTCGGATGGATGAAGATGGTTGGAGGACTCAAGAAAGTAAAGTTGAGAGGGATCGACAAGGTCGGGTGGCTGTTCACCTTCACCGGAGCTGCCTACAACTTGTGCCGATTGCGCAATCTGATGGCCAGAACATGAAACGGAGCTTCGATTTGGGCGCGCTGAGCCAAAAGGAAACATCCACAGCAGCCCTTCACCGCCCAGCGATAACTCGATGACTCACAAAATCATGGCGGACCGCTTCAAAAGCTAAATTCTTCAACGAGCTGCTAAAGGAGACCGACCTTCGCCTGAAGGAGTATGCGGGGATCGCTCTGGCGATCCTGGTGGCTTCGCTTGGTGCGGCGCTCATTGTTTCCTCGATATTCCGCAAAGCGGTCGCCGACCCCATCGTAAGATTGGCCGCCCTGGCTCGCGAAGTGACGCAAAATGGAAATTATTCTGCACGCGCCCAGCCCACCCGTAGGCGTGATGAAGTGGCTTCGTTGATCGATGCGCTGAACGAGATGCTCGAGCAGATTCAGAAGCGTGACGTGGCCCTGCAGGACGCCCACGACGAACTCGAGCGCCGCGTGGAGGAGCGCACCGCCCAGCTGACGCACGCCAATAAGGAGCTTGAATCGTTTTCCTATTCGGTGTCCCACGACCTGCGCGCACCGCTACGCAGTATCGACGGATTCAGCCAGGCGTTGCTTGAGGATTGCGAACCCCAGCTTGACGAAGCGGGAAAGGACTACCTGCGGCGCATCCGCGGTTCCGCGCAGCGCATGGGCCTGTTGATCGACGATCTGCTCAACCTGGCTCGCGTTTCGCGAGCCAAGATTCAAAAACAGAAGGTGGATCTGACCGCCCTGGCCGCCTCCATTGTCAACGACCTGCGTAGGACCCAGCTCGGGCGCGACGTTGAAATTCGTATTGAGGAAGGCGTGGAGGTGTGGGCCGATCCAGGACTGCTGCGAATCGTTCTCGAAAATCTGCTTAACAACGCGTGGAAATTTACGTCCAAGCGCGACCGCGCCTCGATAGAATTTGGCTATATCCGCGACAATGGTAAGTCTTCTTACTTCGTGCGCGACAACGGCGCCGGTTTTGACCCGAAATATGCCGACCGGCTTTTCGGAGCGTTTCAGCGGCTGCACGCGATGAACGATTTTCCCGGCACGGGCGTCGGGTTGGCCACGGTACAGCGCATCATCAGCCGCCATGGAGGCGCAGTCTGGGCGGAAAGCGCCGTGGATCAGGGCGCGTCGTTCTATTTCACTTTGTAGCCTTTTAGAGGAGGCCAGGATGCAGAATGCGGTGATTTTGCTAGTGGAGGATAACCCCGATGATGAGGCTCTTACGTTGCGGGCGTTGAAGAAAAATAACATCAAGAACCAAGTCGTCGTGGCGCGCGATGGGCGTGAGGCGCTGGACTACCTATTTGGAGAGGGAATGTACGCGGGCCGGGACACACAGGTGGCTCCCCAGGTCATCCTGCTCGATCTGAAACTGCCAAAGGTGGATGGATTTGAAGTCCTGCGGGCGATGCGCGGCGACGACCGCACCAAACTTCTGCCAGTCGTGATCCTGACTTCGTCGAATGAGGAAAAGGACCGCATCAATGGATACGGCTTGGGAGCCAATAGCTACGTTCGCAAACCTGTCGAATTCGGAGAATTTATTGAGGCTGTGAAGCAGTTGGGGCTCTACTGGCTAATTCTTAATCAAATCGCGCCGGCAGTAGCTGGGGCCTGAACTGATTCTGAGTGGCGAAGCCTGGCAATGGGGCTTCCATGGCACCGCGCCGGCGCGTACGTCTAGCGAAGCGTCCCGCTTCTGATGTCCTTCGAGGCTTGCTTGACCTGCTCCTGTTTGCCTAAATCACGCCAATAATAATGATCCGCACGAAACGCGATGATTTTTTCGCCGCCTGTTGTAAGCCGTAGATAGGTGTCGATGATCGAAAAGGCGCCTTCTTCGGTCATCAACGAAAAAATACGCGGCGAGATGACGTGGATTCCGCAAAAGGCCAGCGACTGGGTAGCTTCCGATCCGCGGACGAGGGAATCTTTGCCGTCGCGGGCGGACCCGCGGCCGCAAAGGCGCGTCTCCTGATCGAACAACAGAGGGCGGGACGTCTCACGATGCTGCACCGCCAGGGTCGCCAGCGCCGCGCCGTCGCGATGAGTTCGAATCATGCGGTTGAGGTCGATCGTGCTGATCACATCTACGTTGTGCAGAATGAACGGTTCGCTCGCGCTGCCTGCGTCGTTGAGAAAGAAATCCGCTGCTTCTTTTAGGCCGCCGCCAGTGTCCAGCAAGACGTCTTCGCACGACACCTCAATCTTCATGCCGAAATTCTGGTTGGCTTTCAAATAGTCGAGAATTTGACCAGCAAAATGATGCGCGTTGATGATTACATCGCGAATATCGAAGGCGCGTAGTCGTTCCAGCGTGATTTCAAGCATTGTCCGGCCCGCGACTTCAACCAGCGCTTTTGGGCGGGTGTCCGTGAGCGGCCGCAAACGCGTTCCCATGCCGGCGGCTAAAACCATCGCCTTCATTTGTTCATGTTCTCCAGCTCGAGATGGCGCAGCACCACCTCAATGCCGCGTGTGCCGCGCAAACGCTTTGCGAGTTGTTCGGCAAAATAGACGGACCGGTGCTGGCCGCCCGTACAACCAAACGACGCGGTCAAGCTGGTAAACCCCCGATCGCGGTACGCGTCGATGCTTGCCTTGACGAGCGAGATCGCGTTTGCGAGGAACGCATGTGCGGTTGGTTGCTGGTCCAGAAACTCGATAACAGGCGCGTCTTTGCCAGTGAGCAGCTTGAATCTTTCGATGCGCCCGGGATTCGGAATTCCGCGCGCATCGAACACGAATCCACCGCCATGGCCTGTTTCGTCGCGGGGTATGCCGCCTTTGTATGAAAAGCTAAAAACTCGGACGACGAGCAATCCTTCCTTGATGGCCAGGCTTTGCAATTTATCCGAGGCGACCATGCCGCGAAACGCATCCATCAGCGCGGGCAGCTCAACCGGCAGTTCGATATTCTGCAGCAGCCAGCGCGCATTGTTCATCGCGAACGGGACGCTCTGCAGAAAATGCGATTTGCGTTCGTAAAATCCACGAAAGCCGTACGCGCCGAGCGCCTGCATGATGCGCACGAACACGTAGCCGTAGTAGTGGCGCATGAATTCGTCGCGCCCGATGTCGCTGAAGCCGGCAAGCCTGCTGATATAACGATCGAGCAGTTGCTGGCGTAGCGCGGGAGGCAGATCGGCCTTCGCGTCGTAGAGCAGGGAAGCGATGTCGTATTGCAGCGCGCCCTTGCGGCCGCCCTGGTAATCGACGAACCAAGGCTCGCCGCGGCGCAGCAGGATATTGCGCGATTGGAAGTCGCGATAAAGAAAAAAATCCAGCTTCGCGCTGAGCAGGAATTTTGTGAGGCGGGCGAAATCGTCTTCGAGCGCCTGCTCGTTGAACGGGATTCCCGCAAGCTTCAAGAAATAATATTTGAAGTAGTTCAGGTCCCAGGCGATGGACTGCGCGTCGAAAACGGCGCGCGGATAGCAAACTTCGTAATTCAAGTCGCGACCCGCCTCAATCTGGAAGCGCGGAAGGGTGTCTACGACCTTACGATATACGTCAACGACCTCCGGATTGAGTTGCTCGCCGGCGCGATTCCTCGACAGGAAGTCGAACAGGGTGGTATCACCGAGATCTTCTTCGAGGTACGCGCCGCTGTCCAGGGCTTCGCCGTATATTTCCGGCACGGGCAATCGGTGCTTACGAAAATGACGTGAAAATTCCAAAAACGCTATGTTTTCCTCACGCACGTCATAGAGAACGCCGATCGCGGTGCGATCGACGCTCGTAAGGCGCAAAATCTTGCGCCCTGAGCCGCCCAATTGTCCCTGCAGCGGTTGTACGCGCTCGACCAGCGCATGAAAGCGTTGCTGAAAAAGTTCTTTGAGAATCTCGATCAAGTTGGCAGACCC
>JBOGNC010000300.1:0-4674 GCA_050747045.1 Candidatus Acidiferrales bacterium
GCGAGTTGAGAAACGCAACCAGATCGGATTTTTCTTCCTCCGTCAGATTCATCTGAAAGCGCTGATTGTAGAAGTTGACGACTTCCGTCAAATTGCGCGCAACGCCATTGTGGAAGTACGGCGCGCGGGCCGCCAAACCATGCAGGACCGGACCCTTGATGCGGTTCAGATCGCTGCAGTTTCCAGTGATCAACGCCCGGCCCGGATCGGTGGTGTAAACCACGTAGGGAGCGCCGGGATCTTGCGGACTGGGGAACGGGTTCGGACAGCCGGTGATTTCATACACAGGCATATCGGCCGAGCTGAGCTGCGAAAGCGCATTAGCGATCGAAGCATCTTTTTCTTGCGCGGCATCGTGCGACGTACCGATGTCGAGAGGCAGCGGCGCGGAGTGATCGCCCACGTTGGGAGCATTGTGGCACGTGGAACAGGTACCCTGAAATGGCGGCACTGGCAGAGACGTGCCGAGCGCGGCCGCAACGGCGGAATTGTCGTTCAGGCCGCGCACATTCGAGATCGTAAGCGGGTGGGTGTTGAATATGACCTCACCCGCGGCGATGGCCTCGCGGGCTTTAGCCACGCCGAATTGGTTGCGTCCAGAGCCGCCGCTCTCCCAGGGCGAAAAGGTCGTGAACGCCTCGGGATTGAACGGATTGCCCTTGGGGTCCTGCCCAAGCGTGTCGTTGATGCCGGGATAGTACGGCTGCTTGGATAACTGCTGCGGACCTCCCTGGGCATTTCCTGCACTAAGTAATCCAGCCCGATTATCCAAAACTTGCGCGCTGTACAAGCTGGACTCGAATTCCACGATCGCAGCAAGCTGATTGGACGTGGGAGGCACGGCCGCCTGCGCGTGCCCCAGAGTAGCGTCGAGCGCCTGGTGCGCCAGATCGGTGGCCAAGTTTGCCGAGAATGTGGCCGGATCGTTGAGCGGCGCGACGGTTTCGCGGCCGTCGACCATTACCGCGCTCAAATACGTCAAGTTGGTTGACGGTAGAGGTCTCCGATAGACCGAGACTGTCTGCTGCCCGGAGACCGGATCAGTGACAACCGCGCATCCATAGGGATCGTGAACGGCCTGGATCCTGAACTCCGCGTTTGCGGGCACCTGCAACGATATGCGGATATCGCCATTTTGAAGAATCAGGCTGTGGGCGGCAGGATCGCCGGGCGCGACACCCGGGCAATTGGCGCCATCCACTTCGGCAAAGAGAGGATCGCGCCCGGAAGTGGCGGCGAAGATTCTTTGGGCGCGGGCGGTGCTGAGACTAAAAGCGTTGCCAGGGACGTGACAGGTGGCACAGGTGCGGCCGTTGGTGCCCAGGTTCTGGAAGAACGGATTGTTCGTGTTACTGCGCCCCTCGACGTTGTAATCCCCCATAAGTCCGGTGCTATCGAGAAACAGCATCAACTGCGGCACGATTGCCGCGGACGCAACACCCACAAAGCACAGCGCGCCGACTAGAACAATCCATTTCCGTGGTTTGCGCACCACCGACACAAGCTTCAATTTTTCAAGCACGGGAGCCTCCGAACGATGTCATCACTTGCCAACGCGTCTGCCCCGCCCTCGATGCAATGTACAAAGTCCCGGCAGACAGCGATAAATAGCCTTCTAGCCTCTATATAGGTAATCGGAAACGGCGGGCGAAAGACGACAAGTGCCAAATTATTCGGCTCTGGCTGGGGTGGGCGGCTGGAGTCGCTTCCGGACCTCGACCACCAGAGCTATAAACCGGCGGTCGTTGTGGAGAGGGGCGAACAAGGGATCGGTGGGAAGGCCTTGCGCGATGCGTGGCGCCAATCCGTGTTCAACAGACTGGCGAAGCAGGGAAAGGGCTTCCTGTTTCTGGCCCTTCCGCAGATACACGGAGGCGAGGTCGTACTTCGTAACCGCAGTCTCGCCTTGGTCGGGCTGCAGGAAGCGATTCTCTATCCCGAGCAGATTTTCCAGTGTTCTCTCAGCGTCGTCCGCGTGACCGGCATCTCGTTGAAACTCACCGAGGTTAAGCATGGCATTCACCGTGTCCATGTTTTCGAGTCCGGATGCTCGGACGTGCCGATTCACAGAGTCCTGCTCCAACTTCAAAGCTTCGTTCAGACGGTGGTCGTTGGCGAGAATGATCGCCAGGTTGTCCGTCGTGTTTAGGGCACGCGAGGCATCGGGGCCGAGAGTGCGCTTTTCCTGCTCCAGCACCTTGCGAGCCAGCTCGACGCTCTCCGCACAGTTTGCCTTGCGTTCACCACAGACGGTGAGAGCGAGTTCCTCCATGGTCGCCAGCGTGTCTCCATGATTGGGACCAAGAACTCGGCGCTGCGTTTCTAGAAGCTTCCGCTCGATGTCGGCGGCCTCGGCAACGCGGCCCTGCTGCATGACTGACCATGCTAGATCATGCGTCATGCTGAGCGTATCCCGGCTATTCCCGGTTCCGGTCGATTCGCTTGCCTGGATACCTTCCCGCAAGAGCGATTCCGCGCGAGAGAAAACCCCAAGATTTAAGTACGCTCGCCCCATCACATGCAGCAGCTGAGCCCGAAGTGTGGGCTCCTCGGTTAAATTCGCATTGATATCTTTGGCGGCGTTGTCGAGGAGTTCCCTCGCAGTCACATTCTGGCTGGCCGATGCACGGGGGTCGGAAACTCTGAAGACTCCGGTCATGAAATCTGCTATTCGGTTGGCGCGGTCGCGTTCGCGCAAGGCAGCATCGCGCTGCATGCGTGCGGTGCGAGCCTGGAGAAGCGTGCCGACGAGTCCCACCAGCATGGCGACCATAGCGACGGCCGATAGCGCAACCGCCAGCCGATTGCGTCGCACGAACTTGGCCCCGCGATAGGCGACGGTGTCGGGTCGAGCGCCGACCGGTTCATGGTTTAAGTAGCGTCGAAGATCATCCGCCAGCGCCGAAACCGAACGGTAGCGTTCCTCCGGTGACTTTTTCAACGCCTGCATCACCACGGTGTCCAGATCTCCGCGCAGACGACGGCGGAGCTGGGCTGGAGAGCATCCCCTCTTGGCGGCTGCGCCGTGCACGGTTCCCGCGCCGAGCTTGGCAGCGGAAATTGCGTCGGAGGGCCGCGGCGGCTCGATCTCCACGATGCCCTTTACCAAGTCGGCGGTCGATCGCGAGGGCGGTCCCAGCGGATGCTGGCCGGTCAAAAGCAGGTACAGCAAGACGCCGACAGCGTATATGTCTGTCGCCGTGGTGATAGCGCCGCCAGTTACCTGCTCGGGCGCAGCGAAATAGGGGGTGAGCGCTCCGCCGCCGTCGACGGTGAGCAATGTAGCGGAAGGGTCTGCTTCGTGCGCGAGCAGCTTGGCGATGCCAAAGTCGAGTAACTTTACTTGACCTTCCGCGCTTACCAACATGTTGGGCGGCTTCAGGTCCCGATGAACGATCAGGTTGGCATGAGCCTGGCTCAGAGCGCCGAGCACGTCGAGAAACAGGCGGATCCGCGCGTCTATATCGAGCGCATGCGTGTCGCAGTACTGGTCGATTGGCTCTCCTTCGACATATTCGAGAACCATGTACGGCTGTCCATCCGGCATCACGCCCGCGTCGATGAGTTCGGCAATGTTCCGATGCGCCAGCGAACCGAGGATGCGCCCCTCTCGCTTGAAACGTTCGGCGCCGGCTCGCGTGGCGACGGAGAATTGCAGGAATTTCACGGCCACTCGCCGTGTGAAGCGGCCATCGCTGCGCTCGGCGAGCCACACCCTGCCCATCCCTCCGGATCCGATCGCGGAAATTAGCGTGTAGGGGCCGACGCTCTGTCCCTGCAAGAATTCGACGGCACCTGGCGGACCGGGAGAGAATTCGAGGAAATGTTCACCGATCAGCGCGCGATGTTCCTCAAGAAGCTTGCGCAAGAGATCGATCGACTCCGGCTTACTTGCGCTAAGCGATTGCAGCCATGCCTCGCGCTCAGCGTCCGATAACGAAAGCGCTTGGTCCAGCAACGGACTTATTTCTTGCCACTGGTGCGCACTTAGTTTGGCCACGCTATTTCAGATCTCCAGATCCGGGCGAATGCTGCGATACAAGTAGACGCGGGCTTTTTCCCATTGCCGCTGGGCGGTGCGCTCGGAAATGGCCTTCATTGCCCCGATTTCGGCGAAAGAAAACCCGCAGAAAAACTTCAAATCCACGATTTCGGCCAGCGCAGGCTCAACGTCAGCAAGCTCGTTGAGCGCTGCATCGATTTGTTCCAGCTCCCGGTCGTCCACGCCAGCCTCGTTCACTTCGGTGGGTAACGAAGTAATTTCGAATTGGCCGCCGCGTTTCTGCGCATGCCTGCTGCGAGCATGGTCGATGATCAAGCCGCGCATCACGCGGGCGGCATAGCCCATGAAACGCGCGCGATCGGGAAACGACGGGCCTTCGCGTTCTGCCATATCCAGGTACGCTTGGTGTAGCAAAGTAGTGGCACTGAGGCTAACGGGGATGCCTTGGCGCGCCAGTTCGCGCTTGGCAAGTTTATGGAGTTCGGAATAAAGCGCGGCGAAAAGCGCGGCGGCGGCGGAATCGTCCCCCACATCAACTGCGCTTATAAGCGATGCGACCGTGGGATCGATACGATTCTCCATTTTGGGGTGTCCAATTGCCGAGAGCCTCTCGTAATCAACCGGATTAGTCAAGCGTGGCGACCACAGCTCGCTTCCGCCCCCGTGTCGCC
>JBOGNC010000301.1:0-4671 GCA_050747045.1 Candidatus Acidiferrales bacterium
GTTGATGGAGCGGCTGCTTTCAAAGGTCTCGCGCGCGAGTTCCTGATGCAGCTCGGGAGGAATCCGAACCAGCAGCTTGCCCGCATAATCTCGCACGTTCTGAGTTTCCTCTGAGAAGATGAGACGCTACTATCACGTCCCAGATGCTCACCGTTGTTCTGCCGCGTTACGCGGGGCTCGATCTTCCGCGCCTGCAGAAATAGGGCTTGACATTGCTGCCACATCTAAACTATAAACGTTCATCGTTCAACTTTAACGGCGATGGCGCATCGGTCCAGTCTGGGCGCCCGAAATTGCTGTAAATGGAGCGGTCATGCTGAACTTTGCCTCGGCTGTGGCCGCGGCCGAGAAGCCAGGAAAGCAGCGCCTGCCCACAGCACGTACGTCGGCATGCGCGGAGCGCGGCGCGGGGAAATGGACCAGTGGCGTGTCGCGAATGTGACCACTATGGAAACACACGAGGAAGTGAAGCAGTTATCGGCGGCTCTGGGCCGCAGGGCCAGCATTCCCGACGAGGTCGCCCGCACACTTCGCGAGATGATTCTTTCGGGTAAGTTCAAGCCCGGCCAGCGACTGGTGGAGACCCGTTACGCGAAGCAACTCGGGATCGGCCAGCCTGCGGTACGAGAAGCGCTGAGGACCTTGATGAGCGAAGGCTTGGTGGTCCATCGGCCGAACCGGGGATATTGCCTGACGACGCTGAGCGCGCGGCAGGTGGAACAGATTTTTCGCCTGCGGATCGAATGGGAACCTCTGGCCGTGGAAATGGCGATCGAGAACCGCTCCAATTGGAGCGCGGCGACAATCGAAGCCCGTTTCGAACAGCTCGAGCGAGCCGGACGACAGCAAAAGGTCCAGGATTATTACCGGCACGACTTAGAATTCCACCGGAGCTTATGGGCGCTCTCAGGGAATCCGTACCTCGTGCGGGCTCTGTTTCGGCTCGTAGCTCCTTACTTTGCTTTCACGATGATCCGGCACGTGCGCGAACTTAAGCTTGACCTTCCGGCCAACGCCGCGGCCCACGGAAAGATAATGCGGGCTGTGCTTGGAGAAGACCCGGAGCAGGGCAAGCGAGTGGCGCGGCAGACGATCGAATCCTTTGGCGCCAACGCTCGAAAGCTCGTCGCCGAGGAAGATCGAGCGAACGTGTCACCCGCCTCAGACGATGAGGAGGCACTTAATTCAGCCCATCTCGACTTATGAGGAGACGAACATGCAAAAGCAAGACGGGTTAGCAGCGGCGACGTTACGAACTGAGGGAGGGTTTATGAACAAGCTGGCCTGCGCGATCCTGCTTGGGGCGAGTGTCTGGGCATTGGCATTCACGCCCATAGCGTTTTCGCAAAACACAAACTCGGGCGAAATCCGCGGATCGGTGACCGATTCGTCGGGCGCCGTTGTTCCGGATGTTTCGGTTAAGCTAACCAACGTCAATACAGGAGTGACAAAGAATTTCGTCACCAATCGCGACGGGATCTACGATACGGTCGCGACACCGCCCGGGAATTACAACATTACTTTTACCAAGCCCGGGTTCAAGCTGTTGACGCTCGGTCCCATCGTACTCCGTGTGGCGGTCATCACGGAGAACGCCGCTCTGCAAGTGGGCGCTGTAACACAAACGGTGAGCGTCAGCGCGGGTGGCGCGCCCCTCCTTCAGACGGAAAACGGCCAGCAGAGTCATGTGATGGTCGGGAGCGAGATCGAGCAGTTGCCCCAGTTAGGCGCCGGAATCACCGGGAACGACTGGGCCAGCTTCAACATCTATCTTCCCGGTGCCGGAGGCACGACTCAGGGACGGAACTCGCTGGGCGGGGGCGCATGGAATGCCGGCGACGCGGCTTCCATTAACGGCAATCTGCCGAACTTCGATAACTTCCTCCAGGATGGCGCCAGCACCATATTGCCGGCCAGCTACAACAACGACGATGAGATCTTCGAGACGATTCAGGAAGTTCAGATCAATACGTCGTCGTTTTCGGCCGAGTATGGGATGGGCGGCGTCGTTTTCAACCAGATCAGCAAGGGCGGAACCAACGCGTGGCACGGATCCGCTTACGAATACTTCCAAAACGACGCTTTGAATGCCGCGGGATATTTCAATAACCAAGCTCCGGTGACGAAGACCAATCCCTTGAACCCAAGCGGGCCCCAGATTCCCAACCCGGCCCACCAAGTGCCGTATCTGCGCTACGACGAGTGGGGCGGGTCCGTTGGCGGGCCGATTATCAAGAACAAGCTGTTCTTCTACTTTGATCGAGACAAGATCACCAATAACAGCTCGGCCAGCGGTTTCGTGACGGCTCCCACCGCCGCAATGGAAGCCGGCGATTTCGCTGGAATGTACCCCATCTACGACCCACTCACCACCACCGGGTCGGGTGCTACGTTGAGCCGGGCGCAGTTCACCAACAACACGATCCCGACGACCCGGTTCGATGCCGTGTCGAAGGCCATCATGGCGTCCAACTACGGCTGGCCGGCCGCGCCGAGCGGCGTCGGCACCTGCGCGGCCCCGCCATACCAGAACGAATGCACCAACAACCTTTTTCTCTCGCACATCAATCCTTCGCCGGTTCTGAGATATTTTGGGCGTTTGGATTACAATCTGAGCGCGAACAACCGAATCATGTTTTCCATCAGCCAGAAGGACAACCTCGGCGTCGATAACGGCCTCTTCGCCTGCCCGCTCGCCTGCGGCAGCGGCGAGGTAGACGGTTACAACACGCAGATCACGGATGCGTGGACACTGAGTCCCACCATTGTGAACGAGTTTCGATTTGGCTATACGAAGCAAGGTAACTGGTTCCTTTCCAAGTCTATCGGACTGAACCCTGCAACGGCATTTGGCCTGCAAGATACTCATTTCAACCAATTCCCGCAGATCGGCGGTTTTGGCGGCCCCGACCCCGTGAGCACTTTGTCGCCCGCGACGGACGCCATCTACATCGAGAACTCATTCGACCCGTCGGATGTGGTGACGCTAATCCACGGCAAGCACATCCTGAAGTTCGGGATCGAAGTGCTCATGAGCGAGGGCAACACAACGGCATGGGGAGCCAACAGTTCTGGCAATTACGCCTTTACCGGGCAATACACCGCGGGCGTCAACAACGGAGCTCTCAATACAGGAACCAGCGGATCCAGTTTCGCGGATTTCCTGATGGGGAACGTCGAGAACTGGTCGGCTTTAAATCAATTCATGACCGGCATGCGGATGAAGAGCCCGCAAGCTTTCGTTCAAGACGACTGGAAAGTGAAACCGAATCTCACCGTCAACCTCGGGCTGCGCTGGACCGGGAACACCGGCATGAGCGAGCAACACAACCGGTTGGGCGATTTCGACCAAAATCTCATCAACACCGTCGGTCCGTTCGCAGGCACGCCGGGATCGATATGGATCGCCCCTCAGGACAACCGCACGACCTTGCAGAAGCCGGTATGGAACATCTTCCTGCCGCGTGCCGGCTTTGCCTGGTCGTTTAGACCCAACACGGTGATCCGCGGCGGAGCCGGATTCTTTGCTTACAACTACAGCATGGATCTCTACGGAGGTGAGGGTGGCGGGCAAATGGGCTTTGGCGCTGCCTTCCAAGGCAGCAACAACGACCCAGACGCCGCGGCGGGGGATACGGGCTGGATCGCTGGCACTGGCAACACTACTCCGCTCTATATGAGCTCAAGCGCGGCGATGATGGCCAATGCTCTGCCGTACATACAGGGTTCGCGCAACCCTGCTTCCTACATCCGAAACCCCGTGTATAGCCCGCCGTACGAGCCCTACGACATCATGCCCGGCGAAATCTGGCAATGGACGCTCTCGGTGGAGCACCAGTTCGCTCACAATTTCATGGCTTCGATCGCTTATGTCGGCAGCCACGCCCGCAACCTTCAATTCCCGACGAACCTCAACCAGATCACCAATCCAGCGCTGCTAAATCCGCTCGATGTGTCAGCGTGTAACGGAGCGACAACGGCTTCGATCGCAGCCAACCCCAGCACTTGCGAGCGTCCTTTTCCGGCATTTGGAAGCCTCGGGGGTTCGAACTTCAACGCAATTTCCAACTACAACTCGTTGCAGCTCGTCTTTGAGAAGCGCATTTCCAGCGGGCTGACCTTCAATGTGAACTACGCCTGGTCTCACATGCTGGATGACCAGGACTCGGCCGGCTGGGGCAGTACCGCCGGGTCGCAGGTGTGGCAGATCGGAAACAACCCCGCCTTGAACTATGGGAACGCGAACTTCGACATCCCGCAAGCTCTCAAGGCGACGGGTGTCTACGACCTGCCCATCGGCATTGGTAGACAATTTTTGAGCCATAATGCCGTGGCGGACGCTGTCATCGGCGGATGGAGGGTGTCAGGGACGTTCATCCTTCAGAGCGGCACTCCGTTCACGGTGCTGGATAATGGGGTGAACGATTACTCGCAGGCGGGTAACGTGTTTGCCAACCCGATTGGCACCGTGTCCGCGCTCTCCGGTACGTGCCCGAACGGCGCAGCGGTGGGAACACTCGGCTGTTGGTTCAACCCCGCCGCATTTGAAACTCCGGCCCAGCAGGGGAATGGATCCTTCGGGATTGGCGGCCGGAACACGCTGTTCGGCCCGAAGCTGTTCAACATTGACCTCTCGCTAGCGAAGACCTGGCGCTTCAAGGAGCGATTCGG
>JBOGNC010000302.1:0-4628 GCA_050747045.1 Candidatus Acidiferrales bacterium
AGGCATAGCTTCGAAACTTTCAGCCCCGTATTTCCCAACCGCACGTGTTGCACGTTGTTATTTCCTCGCTTTCCGCATGCAGATGATGAATAAAGAATGTGAAGTTGACGCCCAGTTGCGATGGATCATGTTCGCGCCCGGCTGTCCCCGTTCTCGCGCAACGCCTTCGGCCAAATCCCCTGCTTCCCCGGCGCCAAAATTCCGTTCGGATCTGCCGCGTCTTTCAGCCCTTCGGTAAATCGGCGCAGCGCGTGATCGTTGTAATCATATTGATCGCCCACCAAGTCCATGTACTGAACGTGCGCACGGTATTCCGCGAATCCCAGCTCGCCCGCCTCTTTCACGAGCTTGCGAAATAGCTTGTCCACCTGGGCGCGATGCTGGTCGTTTTTCTTGTCGAACAAAATCATCATGATCGACCATATATGCCGGAAGCCAAACGAAAAACCGCCGTAATAATCGAATCCGTGCTCGTGGCACATTCCTCCCACAAGGTTCGCCAGTTTCGCCGCCTCTTTCCCGCTCGGCGCCAAAATCGGCGAAAATCCGATATGCCCGCCATCTTCGCCGCGATACTTCAGCACCCCCAGCGCCATCAGTGACGGAATCCCCGCCTGCACGCTTTCCGACCCGATCGCCGCTGTAAATTCTTCCGCGCCATGCGCTCTCACGTCCCATTTCTTGCTATCAAAGCGGGCCCCGTGAATCGCCGCGAACGCTTCCTTCGCAATTTTCAACCGTCCTTCGGCCAGCGCCTCCGGGCCATACATCGCAAACCGTAAATTCCACGCGCCTAGCCCCATCTCGCGCACTGTTTTCTGTACTACGTCGTGCGGTGCCGCGCCATCGCCTTTGAACCATTTTTCTCGCGCGCCCAACCGCGAAATCAGCCGCACAGCATTGCTCAACACTGCGGTGTTTTGAATAATATCCTCTCGCCGCAACCGTCCGGTTATATCGACGATCCGCTCAAGGTCCGATTCGCGCTCGAATTGCAAATCGCACGCAATGAAAAAATCAGGCTGCGGCATCAGCCATATACCCGCCTTGGTCACAATCCCAAAATTCGATTGAAGGAAAAGTCCATCGACGGTCGGCCCGTACCCGTGCTTGAACATGTGCCACGTTTTTCCGCGGCTCAGCGCGCCCATTCCCGTGCGAACCACCTCACCATTCGCCAGCACCACCTCCATGCCGCAGATGTTGTTCGAGTGTTCGCCGTACGGCGTGTATCCGACACCGCGATCGAGAGCGTTCCCGATCACGCTGCCCCATCCCAGCGCCGGAACCGAAATCCAGAGCTTCATCTTGTTCGCGCGAATGTGCTCGTACAGATCGAAAAACGTTACGCCCGGCTCGACCACCGCGTATCCGAATTCCTCGTTCACCTCCAACACACGGTTCATGCGCCCCAAATCTACCGTCACCGATCCGGCCACGCGTGGCGCTGCGCCTCCGTAACCCAAATTCTTGCCGCGCGAAACCACCCATAGCGGGATCTTGAACTCGTTCGCTATTTTCACAATCGCGCGCACTTCTTCTACCGACGCGGGCTTCACCGCCGCCGATGGCGCAAACTCCTTCGGGTCAGCCGACGCAAATGCGAACGGATCGCGATAGTCTTGCAGCGCTTGTTCGGAGGTGACCACCCACTCGTCGCCAACCGCCGCCGCGAACGATTTCAGCGCGCGGTCAAAGTCCCCGGGCGAGACACCGTTCGCCGGCACTCGCCCGTTCGCACGATCAACTGTCATCACAATCCTCCGCCGTCTCAATTTGCGGGAGCCGAATCTTCGCGCCTTTCGCGAAGGCACGAATTTTGCCGCCGTACCCGTTGTTCGGCGTGCCAGTTTAACCCCGAACTCGCGCGCACGTCGCCCGCGAAATCCTTGCTACCAAACGCGACGGCTGGAATTTCACGGCAGCTTGAAGTAACCTAAATCACCAATCAATTTTTATAGGAGACAACGCAATGGCGGATGAGAAGGGAACGCAAAAAGTTCGCATGGTGAAGTGCGTAAAGCTTGGCCGCGAGCTTCCCGGCCTCGATCGCCCACCATGGAAGGGCGAGATCGGCCAGCGCATCTACGAAAACGTCTCCCAAGAAGCCTGGGGCATGTGGGTCGATCACTCGAAAATGCTGCTGAATGAGTTTCGACTGAATCCGCTCGACCCACGCTCGCAGAAAATCATGGAAGAGCAGATGGAGCAGTTTTTCTTCGGTGACGGCTCTAAACCGCCGGAAGGTTTCGTCGCGCCCCCTCACTAGGTTCGCGCACCGTCAGGTATAGCGCCACTAAACCAATCAGCAGTATCGCTACTTCTAAATCGACGGAAATCCCGTGCAAGTGTTCGAATCGCACGCGCAGAGGGTTGGTCGCCGCCGTGGCCTGCACCGAGCCCATTTGCGCCCGCAGCGCGTTCATTCGCGGAATCACGATCCACTGTGACGCGAGCGTGAGCGCCAGCATCAGCACCACGCCTATCGCCTCTGGCCACGCAAACGCCGCAAGCGACCGCCGCAAGCAAATCGCCGCTACCAGATAAATCACCGCCGCCGCGATGCCAAAATCGTGCAGCCCGCCGATCGTGTATCCGACAATCCCTCCGGCCAGATCCTGATTCGGCAGCACCGCGAACGCGCCCACCGTCACCACCGCTGCGAAATACACAATCGCGCCGATCCAGCCTCCCAGCGCCAGCATCTGCAGGAATCGTAAGAAATTTTTCACGATTAAATTTCGACTCTTAACTGCATGCTTAGTTCGATGCGGCCGCCACGTAGGTGATTCCCGTCAGCGAGCCCATTCCGCTCAGCAGCGTCTTCTCGTCCGAGCCATCCAGATTCGCGCTGTAAACGTTTCCACCCAAATCGGTGAAGTACATCCGCCCGCGATTCAGATCGAGCGAAATTCCGATGCCTCCGTTCAGCCCGCTCACCAGAACCTGCTGGTCTTTGCGATGCGCCGGATCGACCCCAGCGGGAGGATCCATCGGCGCGCGGCTTACGGTATCGGCTCCCGGTCCATCGCCGCCGTCCGACGTCCAGTACATCGTGCGGGTTTTCAAATCGAGCGCCAGGTCCACCGGCTCAGGCATCTGGTCGAACAGCACTTGAATGTCTGTTCGATGCGCCGGGTCCTCGCCTTTCGGAATGTTGAGGCTCGCGCGCCGAATGCTGCCGTCGTCCGAACGGTCGCCGCGCTGCGTCCAATACATCTGCCCGCGCGCCAGGTCGAGCGCGATGCCCACGCAATAGTCTTTCGGGTCGCCCCGTTCGCCCTTAATCCTTTGCCCCGTTTCGACGAGAGTTTCCACGTCCGAGCCGTCCAGGTTCGAACGCATCACGCGCATTCCCTCGCGGTCAGACCAGTAAAGCTTTCCGTCCCGTAGATCGATCGTCATCTGCTTCGGACGGAAAGTTCCGCCGCTCGGCACGACCGTCGTGACGTTGCTCCCGTCCAAATCCGCGCGCTGCAGCGATCCCGCGCCGAAGCGCACGGCCTCGCTCCATGTCGCCATGTTGGTCCAGTACACCCGCCCGGCTGGATTGTCCACCGCGATGCCATCCGGCATACCCGCTGTATCGGCGACCACCTTCACATCCGACCCATCGGTATTCGCGGACATCACTTGCCGCGCATGCGTATCCAGAAAATACAGCCGGCCCGCAGGCGCCGCGGATGTCTCAAAACTCGCGTGCTTCGAACGCGCCAGCTCCGGCGAACCCATCGCCGGCAAAATCGCTAGGGCGATTGCGCCAGCTGCGATCACTCCAATCAGCGGTCTCATTCGCCGCCTAGCCCACGTCATCTGTATCCCCTCGCGTGTTTCATGGCGCGCGCTTTCACTCTACTCGACATCCGATTGTATGACGTACGCCGCAACCTTCCGGTTTGGGCGACTTCAAAAGTCGGACCGAAACGGAGAGTATAATGCGATCCGCACGGCATTTTCTGTGGCGATACCTCGACGAAGGGAGAAGATAGTTTGCCAGCGGCCCCTCACGTACGGATTGCGAGTCTCTCCGATGTCGAAGGAGTAGTTGCTGTTCTCCGCGAAGCGGCTCAATGGCTAGCCGACGGGGGCATTCCTTTATGGACGCCACAGAGTTTCACTCCGGAATCACTTCGTACTCATATCGAACGGGCAGAGGTCGTGATAGCCGAATGCCTCAAGGAAATCGTTGCGGTTGCTCTAAGGCTGTGGGAAGACCCTGTAATTTGGCCCGATCGAAAGCCCGGGGAAGCCGGATACATTCACAAGCTCTCTGTCAAACGCAGCTATGCTCGTCAAGGCCTGAGCGAACGTCTAGTCGCATGGATAGCCCAGGATGCGCAACTGAACCACCGTAGATATCTCCGTCTGGATTGTGCGCCAAGACCCGCTTTGGTTTCGCTTTACGGGAGGCTGGGGTTCCGACGAGTCGACGAACGTACAATCGGACCATTTCTGGCGGTTCGCTTTGAGAAGCTACTCGCAGAGTAAAAGAAAACCTCACTTTCGCTGAACTTTGTCAAAGCGCGCCGGAGTGCTTTGGGCACACGCTAACAAACGGCCTCTAGGCAGCTTCTCGATCCGTGGCAGAATCAAAAGGTAGGCGAGCAGGGCCCCCGCACAACGGGTGC
>JBOGNC010000303.1:0-4606 GCA_050747045.1 Candidatus Acidiferrales bacterium
ACCCGTCACCCGGCTCGATCCACTCGCCACCCTCTCCCCCGGAGAGAGGGCTCGAAAACTACTCGGCGTCCTGCCCTCTCCCTCCGGGAGGGGGTGCCCGAGGAACGAGGGCGGGTGAGGGCTTTGATTGCGGCCGTAAGGCCGCGCTACGCTACCCGGTTGGGCAAAGCGGCATGCCCGGCGCGTCCCCGGAATGACAGGCAGGGCCGCTTTTCCAGCGACCTGTTACGCCTCGGTGTAAACGGCCTGCAGGAGACCGCGG
This sequence comes from Candidatus Acidiferrales bacterium, assembly GCA_050747045.1. Lineage (GTDB taxonomy): Bacteria > Acidobacteriota > Terriglobia > Acidiferrales > UBA7541 > Palsa-295. The sequence goes on from JBOGNC010000303.1 coordinate 263, forward strand.
ATGTAACCGTATTCGAAGGCGAAGGCCTGACCGGCGGCGTCCGGCACTCCGAGGCGAGGCGCGTGATCCGGCATGATCATAGCGTCATAGCCCACCTCTTTGTAGGTGCGCATCGCTTTCACCATGTTGACGCTGCCGTTGTCCGGAAAAGTCTCCTCAAAGTTCAAAAACCCGCCGCGGATATTGCGGAAGTGAACGTTGAAGATCTTCCGCCGCACGCCGAAGTACCGGATCACATCATAAATCTGCGTGCCGGGATGGGGAAGCATTTCGGACACTGTTCCCTGGCAGAAGTTGAGCCCGTGGTAAGCGCTGGGCATGATCTCGACGAAGCGCTTGAGACCGTCGACATTCGAGAGCACGGCCTGGACGCCGCGAAAGCCCGCTTTGGGCAGGCCCGGGTCCTGCGGGTGGCAGGCCATTTTCACCTTGCACTCCTCCGCAACCGGAACCACGCGCTTGAGAAAATACGTGATCCGGTCCCAATATTCTTCTGCGCTCACGTGGCCCGCTTCGGTGAGCGGAAGATTCTCGCGCTTCGCCTCGGCGTAGTTGAACGTGCTGTAGAGCGCCCCGCCGCGGTCGCGCGTCGGCTTAGTCCTGACCACGCCGAGGACCGTGAAATTGTATTTCACCGAGGGAATTCCGGCGCGGCTCACGTTGCGAATCATCTGGCAGATCTGGCCGATTTCCTGGTCGCGTTCCGGGCTTTTGCCGAGCAGAATCGCGGGAAACGCCGCCCGCTCGATCGGAGAACTGGGCAGGGGCAACTGCACCATTTCCAGCTTGATGCCGTAAGACTCCACTTTTTTCCGCAGCCCGGTCAATCCTTCGACGCTCCAGTTTTCGTCGAAGCGAGGAGACGGCGTGCCGCTGCACATATGGCTCACGCCCAGTTCTGCGAGCACGCGCAGTGTGTCGTCAGGAGGCGTGCGTCCGAACTGGGTTCCCAGTTTCGGGCGCGCGTTCGGCGCCGGCGCGGCCATCAACTTGCGCGCCCCGCGGCTCGTCGCCGGAGTCCAGCTGGCCGCGGCGCCGCCTGCTGCTGCGAGCGATGAGTAGTGAAGAAATTTTCGCCTGTCCATCACGCCTCCCGATGAGATTAGCTCACGAATTCATCGATGCCCCTGCTTGACGAGTTGCTCACCGGACTGAACAGTCTGCGGAAAAAGCTTGGGGCGATGTCATTGTAAGCGCAGCGAAGAATCTGCTTTTGTTTGTTCTCGATCGGAACCAGCAGATGCTTCGCGGAGTTTACCGTGAGCGTAGCCGAAGGGCTCAGCATGACCGATTCCGTATTCCGCATTCCGTAAAACTCCTCGCTACGCGGAAATCGCGCGGCTCAGAAGATAAACTTTATCGCAAACTGGATTTGCCGGGGGAGATAATCGCCGGTAATTTCTCCCAAAGCGCCGTTCACCTGCTGTCCCGACTTGTTAAAGCGAGCATTGTTCTCAACCGTGTTGAATTGAGGATGGTTGAACGTGTTATAGCTTTCGGCGCGGAATTGCAGCGTTACCCGTTCCCCGATGCGAAAATTCTTGAACACGCTGATATCCCAGTCGTTCACCCCAGGGCCGCGGAAAGCGTCGGGCGCAGCGTCGCCCGGATTGGTTGTGGTTGGCGGCTGGATCACGTTTGGGTTGAAATACTGATAGAACGTTCGTTTGCCCTTGGGCAATTCCAGCGGACCCGTGAGGTTGCAGCGGCTGAAATCTCCTCCGCCGAAAAGATTCACTGAATAAGTGAACGAACATTTCAAGCTTTGGGGATAGCCGCTTTCGAACTGCGTAATCCCTGAGACCTGCCAATCGTCCAGAACCCAGCGCGCCGGGTGAAAGTTCAAATAGGTGCTGAAGCTGGGCAGGCCATACGTGTACAAGAATCTCAGAACATTGGTGCGGTCGTACGATTGAGCGCCGTATTGCAGGGCGTTGTTGAAGTACGTGGCAAAGGGGCTGTAATAGCCCATCGATTTTGACCAGGTATAGTTCGCGTCAAACGTGAGATTCTTGGCGAAGCGGTGCACGACATCGATCTGAAGCCCATTGTAATTCGAGTTGACGAACTGCTGGAGGGTGATGCCCGAGTATCCCATGTACGGCCGGAAGTAATTATCCGGCAGAGGCTTTCCGGGCTCGGTCGGATCCTGATTCTGCGGCAGAAACTCCGCGCCCGGAGGCACCGCGTCGAACGCGCTTTGCGGCTGATCGAGATGCCGGCCAAAAGTCCCGACGTACGTCACGCCCACGCGCGTCCCCAAGCCGATCTCGCGCTGGATGCCCAGGCTTTCGCTGAACACGGTCGGGTCCTTTGTGTTCGGGTTGATCGACTTAATGGCTGTGGGAAAAACTGCTGTGGTGCCCGACGTGAGCGTCGCAAACGTGCCGCTATATTCCGACGCCGTAAAGCTTGTATTCAGAACCGTGCCGACGATCAGGCTTTGGTTATCGTGCCCGTCGTAACTGACGCCGAAACCTCCGCGAAGGACCGTCTTCTGGTCGCTGGTCAACATATAAGCAAAACCGAATCGGGGGCCGTACTGGACACCGCGGTTGACCATGAAGCCCGACGGCACTCCAGGCGCCTTGGCTAAGATCAAGCCATTGCTCAAATCGCCTGAGCCGGGCACGATGGCTCCGATAAACTCGGACGGGAAGAGTTGTCCCGTCAGCGGATTCTCCGCAACCCGCTGCCCCTGAGCGTTGATCATCGGCGCATACAAGCTGACCGCCTGAGACGCCTTGTAATCCGAGGGGACAAAATTCAAGCCAAGCCCATTGGCCTGATGCCACGGCGTGTAGTAGTAGAACCGGAGCCCGTAGTTGAGCGTCAGCCGCCGCGTGGCTTTCCAGGTGTCCTGCGCGTACCATTCCAAATCCAATCCGCGGATATCCTGCACCGGCCTGGCGCTGCTTTCGGTATACGAATTGAAAGTGCCGAGCAACGCGTTTGCGAAGGGATAGTTGGCATCGAAAGGGTTGTTGATATTGTTGCTGAAATCGAACGAGCCCTCGTAGGGGAAGGACCCGCTATCGGTGGCATATCGCATCCAGTTCAAGAAAATACCGCCTTTCAGCGTATGCGACCCGCGGACGGCGGTAAGCGAGTCCGAACCGGTGAACTGGGGCGTCCACGCGTGGAAGGGGACGACTCCCGAGAATGCGATGGCGGGGGGATTCGGAATTTGGCCTCCTTCGAACGACGCCTCCGGAACCAGATGGTTCGGATTGTTCTGTGGGTATAACTGGGGAATATTGGTGCCGTTTGTCAGGCGATTCAGCGCCGCAAGCTGCCCGGCCTTCGGTGTGTCACTCTCATTTCGCGTATCCATGCCAAACGTGAAGTCGTTGATCATGGTCGGCGAAATCGTATAGGATGCGTCGATGGCAGTCACCGTGTACGGATAATGGTCGCTGGTCGTCAATTCCGGCCAGTCGGCCCCGAACAGCGCCGTATCGTCCACAGGATCGTAGTCGAGACGCCAGAAGAGGCGCAATTTCGCAGTCGGATCCCAATCGATTCGGTAAAAGTGATAGTTGTTGTAGCTCGCCAGGTAGGGTTGGTAAATGTAGTTGTATTGACCCTGCGAGACGCTGGGATTGTTGAAGTTCGGCAGTGGAAAAAGCTTCAACAGAGCCTTGCCGGCGGGCGTGATCATGTTCGGCGGAATCACGTTCCCCGTGAATTGCTGGTGGTTGTTAAACGGGTTTAGGATCGGGATCGTGGTCTGCGAGAAATCGCCATTCCGCTCCGCCATCGTTGGCATCGTGAGCGTGCTAAGGCCGCCGTTCGGACCGTTAACCGGGACGTACTCCTGGCCAATGAAGAAGAAGAGTTTGTTCCTTTGGGTGTTGAAGTGCCCGGGCCAGTAGATCGGACCGCCTACAGTTCCGCCATAATCAATGAAGCGGTCCAGGGCTTTGGGGGAACCGGTCAAATTGTTGAAGAAATCGTTTGCCTCCCACGCCTCGTTGCGGATGTAGCCGAAAAGGTCGCCGTGAAACTGGCTCGTTCCCGACTTGCTGATGAGTTGGACGTTCGCCCCGCCTGCCCCGCCGTATTCGGCGTTGTAATTGCTCGTTTCGACCTTAAGTTCGGAGATCACGTCAGGAGTCTCTCCCGCGCCGTATTGATGGGGGTCGCGCTGGAGTCTATTGACCACGCCGTCCTCGAACACGCCGCTAAAATTGGGGTCAACACCGTTGTAGGAGGGGATGTTCGCGTTGCCCGTATCAGGCTCCAAAGAGTTCGTTGGAGTAATGGCGCCCGGCAGAACGTTCAGCAGCGAGGCCCAGTTTCGGCCGGCCATCGGCAAGTTGCTCATGTCTTTGGTGCTGACCA
>JBOGNC010000304.1:0-4594 GCA_050747045.1 Candidatus Acidiferrales bacterium
GGTTGGGATCGGTATGGGAGCGGCGCTCGCGCGAGCGGTGCAAAGTCTTCTATATAGGGTGGGTCCTTTGGACCCGATCTCGTTCATCAGCGCTGCCGGGCTCTTGCTTTTGGTGACTCTCGTCGCATGCTGGATTCCGGCGCGGCGGGCCATGCGCGTGGATCCGATGGTGGCGCTGCGCCATGAGTAGCGGGAGGGGAGTGATGCGAAAGCCGCGGGCATGGTTGATGCGAGCAGGCGAACTATTTGGTAAGCGGCGGCGCGACGTCGAGCTGGCGGCGGAGCTTGAATCGCACTTGCAGATGCATATTGACGACAACCTGCGCGCGGGGATGAGTGCAGAAGAAGCGCGGCGGCAGGCGCTGATTAAGTTGGGCGGCGTGGAGCAGACGAAAGAAGTTTATCGCGACCGGCGCGGACTGCCGTGGCTCGAATCGCTCCTGCAAGACGTACGATTCGGCCTGCGCATGCTGTGGAAAAATCCGGGATTTACTGGGGCTGCGGTACTGACGCTGGCGCTTGGAATCGGTGCAAACACAGCAGTGTTCAGCGTGGTTAACGGCGTGTTGGTCAAGCCGCTGCCCTATCCACACTCCGGCAGGCTGGTCGGTCTTCGCCAATTTGCTCCGGGCGCAGCAGGGTTGGCGAGCTTTGCTGATGGTCTGAGACTCTCTCCGAGCATGTATTTCACTTATGCGGACCACAACAAGACGTTTGAATCCCTGGGCGCGTGGACGACCACGACATCAAACGTGACAGGAGTGGGGCAGCCGGAAGAGGTGCGCGTTATCGCCGTTACCGATGGCGTGCTGCAGGCGCTAAGCGTTCCACCCGCGAAGGGCCGCTGGCTATCGGCCGCTGACCAGGATCCGCACTCTCCGACGACGGCGATGCTGAGCTACGGATACTGGCAACGACGCTTCGGTGGCGATCCGTCGATTGTGGGAAAGAGCATCCTGGTGGACTCGGGTTCCCGGGAGATTGTGGGAGTAATGCCGAAAGAGTTTCGGGTAGTTGGCGCTGATTTCGACCTGATGATCCCTTTCGCTTTCGATCGCACGAAGCTAAGCCTGCCCGGATTTTTCCTTCATGGACTTGGCAGGCTCAGGCCAGGCGCAACGATCGCCCAGGCAGATGCGGACCTTTCGCGGCTGCTGCCCGTCTGGGAATTTTCGTGGCCATACCGCGGCGACCCGCACATCTACGACACCTGGAAAATCACCCCCGCTCTCTGGTCCCTGAAACAGGAGGTGCTCGGTAACGTTGGCGGCGCGCTTTGGATCGTGATGGCTACGGTGGGCATCGCGATGCTGATCGCGTGCGCGAACGTTGCGAACCTCTTGCTCGTCCGGACTGAAGCGCGGCAACAAGAGATGGCGATTCGGGCAGCCCTCGGAGCGGGACGGGCGCGAGTTATCCGCGCATTGCTGGTTGAAAGCACGCTGCTCGGAGTGGCCGGGGGTGTGGCGGGAATTGCACTTGCGGAGATGGGGCTCAGGCTTTTGTTGGCCATCGGTCCGGCAAATCTTCCGCGTCTGAACGAGATTGTCCTGGGTGGATGGTCGCTAGGGTTTGCGGCCGTCGTTTCGATACTGTCAGCGCTGCTTTTCGGGCTGATTCCGGCACTGAAATATTCCGGCGACCGAAACCTCGGCGCGATTCGAAGGGACAGCCGGACGTCGAGCGTGAGCCAGCAGCGCCACCGAGCCCATAGCGCGCTAGTGGTGAGCCAGGTGGCGATGGCTCTCTTGCTGATGGTCAGCGCTGGGCTCATGATTCGCTCCTTCGAAGCTCTGCGAACGGTCGATCCGGGCTTCGCCGATGCGAAGGACTTGCAAACATTTCGGATATCGATCCCGCAGCAGATGGTTCCGGACGCGATCCAAGTGACGAGGACGGAGAACAACATTTTGGACCGGCTAAAGAAGATTCCGGGTGTGAGCTCCGTCGCATTTGCGAGCGAGCTTCCACTGGAGGATTACCCGCCGGACTGGGACGCCATATCCGTGGAGGGGAAGACATATCCACCCGGCCAAATTCCGCCGCTGCGGCTGTTCGAGTTTGTCTCGCCCGGGGTTTTTTCACACGATGGGAGCCCGGTTGGTCGCGGGACGCGAGCTCACTTGGACAGATGTCTATGGGCAGAGAAAATTCGCGCTGGTTTCCGAGAATCTGGCTCGCGAGCTATGGGGCACGCCTGCGGCTGCGCTCCACAAACGATTCCGCTACGGAACGTGGTGGGAAGTGATTGGTGTGGTGCAGGACGTCCACGAGAACGGAATCGACAAGAACGCACCGCCGACGGTGTATTGGCCAACGCTAACGAACAGTGTTCGAGGCCCAGCGCTCGATGCAGTTCGCAGTGTCACGTTCGCCGTTCGAAGCGAGCGCGCGGGCAGGAGGGATTTTCTGGATCAAGTGCAGGGGGCCGTTTGGTCGGTGAATTCGGAGTCTCCGGTCGCGACGGTGCGCACCATGCAGGATTTGTATGACCAGTCGCTGGCACGAACTTCATTCGCGCTGGTAATGCTGGGAATCGCCGGAGTGATGGCGCTCGCGTTGGGGATCATCGGAATCTATGGCGCTGTTTCGTACCTCGTGAGCCAGCGGACGCACGAGATTGGGATTCGCATGGCACTGGGGGCGCAGCCTGGAGCCATTCTGCGCGGAGTTCTCGGGCAGGGCGCAAAGATGGCGGCAGCTGGCATCGCCCTTGGACTAGCGGCGTCACTTGGGTTGACACGCTTGATGGAGTCAATGCTGTTCGGCGTAAGCGCGACCGACCCGCTCACGTTTGCAGCGGTCGTTGCGGTACTGCTGGGAGTGGCGCTCTTGGCTTGCTGGATACCAGCGCGGCGGGCCATGCGCGTCGATCCGATGGTGGCGCTGCGGCATGAATGAGACGCCAACGATCTGTCGGATACCCGAACTGACATCGATTGATCTACTCGATCCACAGGGAACTTCTCGATGTCGCGTGGCGTATTTTTCTACATGTGGGAGGTCTCGATGTCAGCGCAAAAACTGCGAATGAATCTAGATCGGCTCGGCATTTTTGTCATCGTTATGGTCTTAGCGATCTTTGGACTTGCGGTTCGCTTGCGATCGGCCCAGGACGACCATGGCGCGGGCATCGTGTTCAGCAAAAGGGCTGGCGCCGCCGATGTAGGGCTGCCGATTTACCCGGGCGCGAAGCCGTACAAGGACCCGAGCGGCGATCGGGACGCGCGCTTGGGCGCATGGGGAGGCGGGTTCGGATTTAGGGTAGCTGTGGTGCAGTTGGAATCGGGCGACGGTCCGTCGAAAATCGCTCGATACTATAAGAAGGCACTGGCGAAATATGGACCTGTGCTTGATTGCACCAAAGGCGGTGCGACTCACGCTGATTCGTCGCACGCCCTAACCTGCGACGTTGAACACGCGAAAGACAGCGAGATCGTAATCGAGGCCGGTACGAAAGAAAATGAACGTATCGTCGAGGTCGACGCTAAGGGAAGCGGATCGACATTCGCGCTAGTTTATCTCTGGACCGAGGGCGAGTAAGTCGCTTAATCGCGGTCATGGTCCGCGCGGCGGGCGATGCGCGTCGATCCTATGGTTGCGCTAAGGCACGAGTGAAGCCGCAGCTAACGATTAGATGGCTAGAGGCTGATAGTTAATAGCTAGCAATTGATGGCCGCTGCGACGGATATTTGACGTCAGCCGCATGCGACCAAAAGGTTGCGGTTCACGAGGGCGGTGAAGTTCAAGGTGATTACACGATGATTAAGCTGGCGAATGTCGAGAAATCGTACGGATCGAAGGCCGGCAACACCTGGGTGCTTCGTCGCATCAACGTGAACATCCCCGAAGGCGAGTTCGTGACTATCATGGGGCCTTCCGGCGCAGGCAAGTCCACGCTCATGGGCATAATTGGCATGCTCGACGGCGATTGGCGCGGCGAATATTTTTTGGACGAACATGCCGTGCACCGGCTCGACAATCGCCACCGCGTGGAACTTCACAAACAATACATCGGCTTCGTCTTTCAGCAATATCACCTACTTGACAATCTCACGGTGGCGGAAAACCTCGACCTGCCGCTTTCCTATCGCAACGTGCGGAAGCCGGAGCGTCAGGCGATCGTGGCGGACGCTCTCGACCGATTTCAAATCGTTGGCAAAAAAGATCTCTTCCCGAATCAGCTTTCGGGAGGGCAACAGCAACTGGTGGCGGTGGCGCGCGCCGTAATCGGCAAGCCGAAGTTGATCCTTGCTGACGAGCCTACCGGCAGCCTGCATTCCAGCCAGGGGAAAACGATCATGGACACGCTCAAAGCCCTGAATGACGGCGGCACCACGATCGTGCAGGTGACGCATAACGAGGCGTGGGCCGCTTACGGCCATCGCATTATTCAGCTGGCGGACGGATGGATCGTCGATGGCCAGGCAAAAGCAGGTGGCGCGGCTTGATCGAAACTTTACAGTTCGGTTTGACGCCGAACTGGCGAAAGCGCTTGCCTTCGAGGCAGACATCTGCTACACGATGTAACGCTATGTGATATAGCAGGATGCTGCCGCGCAAGTTTCGCCGCGGCCTTCAGCGAGCGGCGCAC
>JBOGNC010000305.1:0-4589 GCA_050747045.1 Candidatus Acidiferrales bacterium
TTTCCGGTGTTGAACGACGGATCGGCGCTCGACCGGCACTATCGCCAGAACGCCGAGCGGATATTGTTGCAGTCGGTGGCCGCTTCGACGATGTCCGCGCATCTGGCTGCGGCAGCTCTGGGCTACGCGGTCTGGTGGATCACCGCGATTGGCCAGGAAGATATTCAGCGCAAGATGAAGCCTTTGCTGGGAGTGCCGGAGGACCTTTCGATCATCGACGTCATGTGTTTCGGCCCTCCTGCGAAGGCTTCATATAAGCGCTGGAAAAAACCGCTCGAGCAGATTATGAGCTGGGACAGCTTCAATCCCGCGTGCGCGATGACGACCGGCCAGATCGACGAGTGGATCAAGACGATGCGGCACAAAGTGATGTACCGTGACGAATCGAAGATCGATTAAGGCCGATCGTTCGCGGGCGGCGGCTGTTTAATGATCGCGAACGGCCGGCGCTCGACGCTATACCAATTCGGCAAAACCGATGGTAGCGTTGGGCTGTTGCGATAGGCGGGGTACGAGAAGGCATGGCGCTGACCAAGAAAAAAAACTCGGGGTATTCGCAGCGGCGCGCGGCGAAGCGATGCGCGATGGTGGCGGCCGCTGAGGTGACCGACATAGAGTCGAACACGCGGCTTCTTGCGCGCGTGTCTGAGATCGGCGTCGGCGGTTGCTACGTGGATGCGATGAACGCGTTTCCGGTCGGGACGATTGTGAACGTGCGAATATCGCGCGATCAGGGCGCCTTCGAGGCACAGGCAAAGGTCGTCTACTGCGACCCCACCATGGGCATGGGAGTGGCGTTTACGGAAGTGACGCCGGCGCAGCGATTGAGGCTGGAAGATTGGCTGGCGGAGATCGTGAAGCCAGCCTCGTAGTTCAGTGGCAGCAATCTCGCCAAAAGTTCCTTCCTTTACTGAATGCTTAGCAACGCCACTGATCGCAGCGCAAAATCGACCAATCAGGAACAAGATGGCTCCCCTGGGGCAGCGAAGGATTGGGCGCCTGGAACGCCATCTCGAATTGCGCGGGGCGGCGGCGATAGGCTAGAGTTGCGGCGCAATGGCTGACTATCCCTCCGTGCCGAAATGTTTTCTAGATGCAGTGGATCGCTACGCGAACCCGCGCGCGCAGATGCATCGCGGAGCAGATGGCTGGCAGGCAGTTTCAGCGAAAGAAATGCTGCGGCGGGTGGCTGGACTGGCGAAGGCGCTGGCGGAGTTGGGAATCCGCCCGGGCGATCGGGTAGGAATTTTTGCGCCGAACTGCCCGGAATGGCACGTAGCCGATTTTGCGATCCAGGGTATTGGGGCCGTGACGGTGCCGGTGTACTTCCACGAATCGCCGGAGCGCCTGAAGTACATCCTGAGCGACTCCGGCGCGCGCATCGCGATCACCGCGGGAGCTGCGCAGGCCGAAGCGCTGGCAAAGTGCCGCAAGGAGTTACCGCAACTCGAGCAAATGATTTGCGCGCGAGCGCCCGCGGCGATACAGTCCGACATTTTACAGTACGAAACGTTTATCGGCGCGGCGAGCGATGAGGATGTAGCCACGTACCGTCAGCGTGCCGGGGAAGTTACGTCGGATCAGCTTGCGACGATCATCTACACGTCCGGGACGACGGGCGAGCCTAAGGGCGTGATGCTCTCGCACGCGAACCTGACGTCCAATGCGACGGATTTCAGCGACGATTTCAACTTGTCGCCGGCGGATGTGGCGCTTTCGCTGCTGCCGCTGGCGCACGTCTACGAACGGACGATCGACTACGGACATTTTTTCCACGGAGTGTCGGTGGCGTACGTAGAGCAGATGGAGACGGTCGCAGAAGCGCTGCTGGAGGTGCGTCCCACCATGGTCGCGGCGGTGCCGCGATTTTACGAAAAAATCTACGCCAACATCATGGACACAGGACGCCGCGCCGGCGGCATGCGCGAGAAGATATTCGATTGGGCGCTGCGGGTGGCGGCGGAGTCCGTGCCCTGGCGCGCGTATGGCAAGAGAGTTTCTCCGAGAGTGAGATTGCAATGGCATCTGGCGGACTCCGTGGTGTATTCAAAAATACGCAAAGGAGTGGGCGGGCGAATCCGAGTTTTTAGCGCGGGCGGCGCGCCTCTGGCTCCCGAGCTGGCGGAATTTTTCTGGAGCGTGCATCTGCCGGTGTACCAGGGTTACGGGCTGACGGAAACGTCGCCGGTGGTAACGGCCAATTCACCGAAGGAGAATAAGGTTGGAACGGTGGGGCGGCCGATTCCGCACGTGCAACTGAAGATCGCCGAGGACGGAGAAGTATTGGTGAAAGGGCCGTGTGTAATGCAGGGTTATTACCGCAAGCCGGATGAGACGAGAGCGGCGTTCACGGCAGATGGATGGTTTTGCACTGGCGACATCGGGCAAATCGACGAACAGGGATTTCTGATTATCACCGACCGCAAGAAAGAGATGCTGAAAACCGCGGGAGGAAAGTTTGTGGCGCCCGCGCCGATTGAAAACGCGCTAAAGACCTCTCCATACATTTCCAACGCGATCGTGGTGGGTGATCGAAGGAAATTTGTTTCGGTGCTGATCGTGCCGAATTTTCCGGCGATCGGATCGGCAGCACGGAAAACCGGGCGCGAGTTTGCCAGCCCGGCTCAGATGAGCAGCGATGCCTGGGTGCGGGGTTTGCTGACGGCGGAAATGGAGCGGCTGACGGCGGCACTGGCGCAGTATGAAAAACCCAAGCGATTCGCGATCGTCGAACAGGATTTTACGTATGGCAGCGGGCAGTTGACGTATACGCTGAAACTGAAGCGGCGGGTGATCGAGGAGCAGTATCGCGACGTGATCGAGCGCATCTATGCGGACGTGGAAGAGCCGAAGCCGCATGCGCTCGGGTAGCCCGGAGGTGTGGAATGTCTGTCAGCCTGACCATGAATGAGCTGATCGAATATACGGATTGGGAGCGCCAAAAGTGGCACGACCGTTTGCGGCAGGCCGGAGATGAGTCGTTGAAGTTGGCGGCCGGACCGAATGGAGATGGGCGTTTCGAGCGCGTGGGCGATTTGATCCGGCACATTTTTTCCGCCGAGAAGCGGTACGTCGAGAGGCTTTTGAATCAGCCGTTGACCGACACCAGTGTGATCGCCGCCGAAAAAATCGGGGCGCTTTTCGAATTCGGGCGGAAGAGCCGGAAGTGTCTGAAAGAATTCCTGGCTGATTTTCCGGTGAAGGAATGGGAAGCGCCGAAGCAGTTTATGATTTTGGATTACAAAACGACGGCCACGCCGCGAAAGATCATCACGCACGTCCTGATGCATGAGATTCGTCATTGGGCGCAGATCGGGACGCTTTTGCGATTGAATGGGATCGTCGATGAATTTCACGATTTTCTGGCCAGCCCGGTGATGGGCGGTGGATTCGTAAAGCAGGCGTGAGCCGCGGTAGAATGCGGGATGGAGAATTCCGAATGAATGACCAACTGGTGATCGCGGGGCGCGCCTTCAAATCGCGGCTGATCGTGGGCACGGGGAAATATCGCAGCTTTCAGGAAATGGGGCGAGCGCATGCGGCTTCGGGTGCGGAGATGGTCACCGTGGCGGTGCGTCGCGTGAATTTGACCGACCGCAACAAGGAATCGCTGCTCGATTACATCGACCGCGAGAAGATGTTCATTTTGCCGAATACGGCGGGTTGCTACTCGGCGGACGAAGCGGTGCGCACAGCGCGGCTGGCGCGCGAAGTGGGCCTTTCGGAATGGGTGAAGCTGGAAGTGATCGGCGATGAAAAGACGCTTTTCCCAGATACCGAGCAACTCATCGAGGCTACGCGTACGCTGGCGAAGGAAGGCTTCGTGGTGCTGCCCTACACGAATGACGATCTGATCGCGGCGCGGAAGTTGGTGGACGCGGGCGCGGCGGCGGTGATGCCGCTTGGCGCGCCGATCGGGTCAGGCATGGGCATTCAGAACCTGGCGAACCTGCGAATCCTGCGCGAGCGGATCACGGAAGTGCCGCTGATTATCGATGCAGGCGTGGGAACGGCTTCGGACGCGGCGATTGCGATGGAGCTTGGCGCGGATGGTGTGTTGATGAATACGGCGATTGCTGGCGCGCAGGATGCAGTGCTGATGGCGGACGCGATGCGCGCGGCCGTGGATGCGGGGCGCAAAGCGTATCTCGCCGGAAGAATCGAGAAGAAGCGGTACGCGACGGCGTCGAGCCCGTTGTCGGGCGTGGTCCGGTAAAATCATTCGAGCCAGTTATGGTGGCGGTACTTGATTTTAGGACGACTTGGCGCGCATCCGTCCTATACGCGCTATATCACCTATTTCCTCGTTGGAGACCTTCAGCGGAAAAGAATGTGCCAGGAGATGTCCACCAGCGCGTGGATGAGCACGCCCGGGACGGGCGATCGGGTGCGCATCCACGCAAGGCCGTAGAAAATCCCCGCAATGGACGCTAGCGCGACATATTTCCAGTTGGGAAATGGGGCATGCAAGATATGAGAAAAGCCGAAAATAACGGCGGCGACGAACAGGCCTAGCCAGGAACTCTTCAGCGATTTCGAAAGAAGATTTTGCAGCAAGCCGCGGAACAAAAACTCCTCGGGCCATGCCG
>JBOGNC010000306.1:0-4581 GCA_050747045.1 Candidatus Acidiferrales bacterium
CGTGAGTTTCAGGTTGCGCTCCGAACCAAGCACCACGAAGACGTCGTGGCCGAATCGCTCCACGATCGCCGCTTCGTCCGAGGAAGTCACGCCATCCTGCTGCGCCGACTTGAACGCGTCGCGAAGCAACGCGTAGGAAAAAACCTGCGGTGTCTGCGCCAGCACGATTCGTTCGCGCGGAATTGTAGTGGAAATTAATGCCACGTCCTCCGGTAGACTGGCGCGCTTAACTTCTTTTACGGTGTCGATTGCTGGAATGCCGAGTATGGCCGCGCCCCGCGTGCGCGCCTCCGCGATCACCCGCTCGATCTGCGGCACGGTGACGAATGGCCGCACCGCATCGTGCACCAGCACAATTTCCGTGGAGGGATCGACCTGCGCTAGCGCGTTGGCCACCGATTGCTGGCGCGTATCTCCTCCGTGCACCACGCGCGCGGGCCGGCCGAGCGCTGCCTTTGCGACCATCGCTTCGAGAGCCATCACATCGTCGGCCCTCGTGGAGATGAAAAAATCGGTGATCGCGCCGCAGGCGGCCAAGCGGCGCAGCGTAAAAATAATCAGCGGGACTCCGCCCAATTCGAGAAACTGCTTCGGCGTGTCCGCGCCCATGCGCGTGCCCAGTCCGGCGGCCGGAACGATAGCGGCAATGCGGCTCATTAGCGGTTGGATAGTCTAGCGCATCCGCAGGCCCACGGAGCGAAAGAATCGGCGCGCAACCAACGTGTCAGGGACGGCCCGATTCCGGGTACATGGGGCGGGGCCTCTCGCCGCCAGCGGCGCCTTCGCCCGTTCGTCCACTGGTTGGCTCGGCTTGCGGAGCGACGGACGGGACCGGCCGCGGCTGCTCGCCGCGCTCATCGTACCGCCCAAAAATCATTTTCCCCGCGGTGGTCTGGTGCACGGATGTAACCGAAATGTCGATCGTCTTGTTGATCATGCGCCTGGCGCCGTCCACCACCACCATCGTGCCATCGTCCAAATAGGCCACGCCCTGGTTGTATTCCTTGCCTTCGCGCAGGATGAAGACGCGCATCGCCTCGCCGGGCAAGACTACCGGCTTCAGCGCGTTGGCCAATTGGTTCACATTCATGACTTCGATTCCTTGCAGCGTGGCCACCTTGTTCAAATTGAAATCGTTGGTCACGATCTTAGCGTCGTAGCGCTTGGCCAATTCGACCAGCTTGGCATCCACTTCGGCGATCTGAGGAAAGTCGTCGTCGGCGATCTGAACGTCCAGCGCGGTCATTTTCTGGATTCGTTGCAGCACTTCCAAACCACGCCGTCCGCGCTGGCGCTTCAGCGGATCGGCTGAATCGGCCACCAACTGCAATTCGTGAAGGACGAACTGAGGAATCACCACGGTTCCATCCAGAAAAAGCGTCTCAGCGATATCCGCCACGCGCCCATCGATGATTACGCTGGTGTCCAACAACTTTGTGGAGTGGCGCGCGCTGCGCTCGCTGCCAAAGAGGCCGCCGAGCGCCTGCAAATTCAGCATATCGCCCTTGTTGGCTCCCAGCACCAATCCAATGTAGGCCATCACCAGAAAAATCGAGAGGCTGAAGAAGGAACGCGTCGATACCGGCATCGTGGTGTGCGTGAAAATGAGCGAAATCAAAAACGCTCCCAAAATGCCCAGAATCGATCCAGTGGCGGCGCCAATCAGCCTCCGAAGGCTGGCCTTGCGCAAGCGAATTTCAAGCAGGATCACTCCGAACGCGAAAAGGAAACCGGCTATCGCTCCGTGAAGGTGGGGCAAGCTGAACGGGCGGAAGTGGTATCCCGCCGCCGTGCATACCGCCGCGAATATGAATCGCACCACGAGCATGTCCCAGACCGTGCCCACGCTATCGTGGGTGGAACGCGATATGACTACCGGTTTGCTCGCCGGAAATTCGTGGGAGGGAGCGCCCGCAACTCGTCCGGGCGCGCTTGATGCTCTTGGCATGACAACCGCCTTATGACCTCAAAGTATGAATGATTATGATTATCCAGGGTCTCTTCTCGCCTAACGGCACCGCATTCGGGATTAGAACGCCCGGCAGCTGATGGCGCCAATTAACGAATACGCGCAGTATAGCATCAGCTTCTAACCGAGAGTCAATGCTTGAGAAAGGTGTCAGGTGTATACCTGAGTGAATTCAGACCTAGAGGTAATAGCGAGGAACCCGGCGGCCCAATGCGCAGAGAAGATCGGACGTAACCGTACCGATTTCGTGGGCAACGTCGGAAACCCGGATCTGGTCGTTGCCGTCCTTGCCGTAGATGGTCACAACGTCCCCTAGAGCGACCTCGGGCAAGTCAGTCACGTCCAGGGTGGTCAAATCCATTGAGATGGTGCCAACCAGGGGCACCCGTCGTCCGCGCACCAGCACGCATCCTCGATTTGTGCGCTGGCGCAAAACTCCATCAGCGTACCCGGCGTTGATCACAGCAATCCGCGACTGCCGCCCCGTTACAAACCGAGCGGAATAACCAACGGGCTGCCCCGGAGGCAAATCTCGCAGGGAGATGATTCGCGCCCTCAACGAGAGGCTCGGCTCGACAGGCAGCATCCGTCGAACTTCCTGCCCCTTTTGCGGCGGATCGAACGACTGATAGTATCCGTAAAGAATCGCGCCGGGCCGCACCATGTCCGCCCAAGTGCTTGGACGCGCGCAAATCGCGCCGCTATTGGCCATGTGCACGATGCCCGGCGAAATGCCCAGCTCACGCATACGTGCAAGGCACTTGCGGAACATCTCTTCCTGGTCGTCAGTCTGCCGAGCACTGAAATCTTCAGCCGATGCAAAGTGCGTGAATGTGCCTTCTAGTTGCAGATGCCGGCAATCGGCGAAGGCGGCCGCAAACGCTTCGATTTCCGAAGGCGAGAGCCCCAGTCGGTTCATGCCGCTATTGATCTTGAGGTGAAACTTTAGTGGAGACTTTACGCGCGCCGCTTTGGCCGCGCGTTCAAGCAAATTCACGTCGTCGAGCCGCGTCACCGTCGGGGTCAGGCGATTCTCGATGAACCGCTTCTCTTCGCCCGCCCAGAACCCTGTGAGCACAAGAATCGGCTTGCGAATGCCTGACTCGCGCAGCTCGATTCCCTCATTCGAGCACGTAACGCCGAAGCGATCCGCTCCCGCTTTCTGCAGTGCCTTCGCGACCGGCACGCCGCCCAGGCCATACCCGTTCGACTTCACCACCGCCAAAATTAGCGGCTTCGGCCCAATGTGACGCCGCGTTACGCGCAGATTATTCGCTATGGCCTTCAGCGAAATTTCCGCCCAAACCGGCCTTCCCCCGCGATGAATTTCCTTCGCCATTTCTTTTAGGATGCCAGACTCCTTCAGCCTGCGCGATCAAAATTCCAGCAACAAAACTGCCGCGCATCCTTTGGGTAAACAGGCCGGGTGAAGATGGGATCGCGCGAGTGGACTCGCATTTGGGCGGCCATATCGCGCGTTTGCACCAATGGCGGCAGATGGAAGGCTTAGCTCGGACGCCGAGCCTCCAGGCCGGGGACAGCTTCTGCACGCGTGACCCATCCCGGACACACTCGTGGCAGCGCGTGGACACAATCGGCAGAGTCTATCGCGAGGCCTACTCGTCCGGTGAGGAATCCCAGGCGTCTGGGGCTGCTTCTTCGAATCGCGTGTACCTGCTGAGGAACACGAAGTTCAGCTTGCCCGTCGGCCCGTTACGCTGCTTGGCAATGATTAGGTCGGTCTTCGCTCGATCCTCTTCTGGAGCATCCGGCTTGTAGAAATGCGGGCGGTGAATAAATAGCACCACGTCCGCATCCTGCTCGATGGCGCCCGATTCGCGCAGGTCCGCCAACTGCGGCTCACGCTCCTCGCGCGCCGGGGCACGCGTCAACTGGCTAAGCACCAACACCGGCACCTGAAGCTCCTTGGCCATGCCTTTGAGCGCCCGCGAGATGTACGACACTTCCTCGGTCCGGTTCCCAAAGCGCCCGTGCGCGGTGATCAATTGCAAATAATCGACAACCACCATCGAAAGACCCTTATCTTTTTTCAGGCGTCGCGCCTTGGCGCTCATTTCCAATACCGTACTCGCGGCGGAATCGTCGATCCACAGCGGCGCATCGCCCAATATTGCCAAGCCACTTACGATTTTTTGCCAGTCTTCCTTTCCGAGTTGGCCGGTGCGGAAGCGGTGCGAATCGATACGCGCCTGCGAGCCGATCAGGCGCTGGAGCAGCGATTCTTTCGACATTTCCAAGCTGAACACTGCCACCGGCTGCTGCTGCCTCAAAGCCACGTTTTCGGCAATGTTCAGGGCCAGCGCCGTCTTGCCCATCGACGGCCTGGCCGCCAGAATAATTAACTCCGAAGCCTGCAGGCCCGATGTCTGGTTATCCAGCTGCGTGTATCCGCTCGCGAGCCCGGTGACCCGCCGACCCTCCGTGAAAATCCGCTCGATGCGGCTGAAATTGTCGGAAACCAACTGCTTGATGCCGATGAACCCCGTGCGAATGCGCTGCTCCGCCAGTTTGAACACCCAGGATTCGGCCTGGTCGAGAATCTCGTCGACGTTATCGCGTGCTTCGAATGCGCGTTCCTGAATCGCTTCCGC
>JBOGNC010000307.1:0-4567 GCA_050747045.1 Candidatus Acidiferrales bacterium
CCCAGATCGCGCTCCGCTTTGGAGCGGACGATATCGACGGTACGGTGGTCGAGGAAAAGATCTATCACGACGCCGGAGCCACCACGCCCGAGCATCTGACGCGCGAAACTCTCGAGAAACTAATCCGGGCCGCCGGCCGCTTACCCGTCGAACGCGACACGCTCTACAATCGCGTCGACCGCTCGAAAATGCCGCCAGTCTCCGTTCCTCCCGCAAGCACCTCCGCCGGTTTCATCTCCGCCACGTCGCTCACCGCAAATTAGCATTCGGCGCGCACGCTGCCACGCCAATCGAATGGCGAATAGCAAACTTTTCGCTGGACTGAGGCGGATGCTTAATGAAGGTGCGGGAGTTTGAAGAGGTCGCGCGAAAACATCAGCTTCAGCGTCACCTTGTCCGATCCCGGCGTTAGACCGAACCCGATGCCAGCCTCGACGTCCGCCCATTTTGCGCTGTAGCGGTCGAAAACGCCCCACAATTCGTGGAACTGTTCGTTGCTTTTGTAAAAATTCCGCAGCGGGCCGATATCGTCGTATTCTTCAACGGCCACGGCCCAGTCGTCGTTGAGGTGATAAGCGATGCGCGTTTCTGGCGCGAAATCCAGGCTCTTGAAACCACCACGCCACGTGTTGTCCAAAATCGGGTTGAAGATGAAGTCCCACGGACGCAAATGCAGTCCGAAAATCGGGCGAATTTCGGACGTGTACGTATTGGAATCCCACTGGCTTTGATTGAAGCTGAACTCGAAATTCACGCCGTAGAAAAACTCGTGCTGGTTGGCGTGTGGCCGGACAAACAGCAACCTCAGCTTCGAGCCGTTGTACGTCATGCCCTTGTCCTTCGACACGCTGTAGAGCGGCAAGTACAATCCCGCTTCCAGCCACGGCGTCACGCCGTACGCCCATTCCGTCACTCCGTTCCAGGATTTGTCTGGAATCACAGCCCCCGGGAAAGAAGGCAGCTTGCGCCCCTCCGGCGTGTAATTATTGTGCCACGTTAGATTGACCACGCCCGGCGCCGCAATCGATGCGTCGTACACCTGAATTTCGTCCGTTTGTCCGTATGCCGCCGCCGGAGCAATCGCCAGGGCAGTGGCAATCGCCGCGCATACTAGCGCCCATCTCAACGCGGAAAGCCCGCGTCCCGCGCTCGCGTCTTTCCTCCGCCGCTCGTTCATGCGTGCGGGTGGGCCTTGTCGTAGATGTCCATCAATTGCTTCACGCTCGCTTGCGTGTACCTTTGCGTGGTGGAAAGCGACACATGCCCGAGCAATTCCTGGATCGCGCGAAGGTCCGCGCCATCCGCCAGCAAGTGCGTGGCAAACGCGTGCCGCAGCGAATGAGGATGCAAATTCCAGTTCGCATTAGCCAGTCGCGTATATTTCTTCACCACCGAATGAACCCAGCGGTTCGTAACCCGTCCGCCAAAGTGGTTTAGAAACACGGCTTCCGGTGCCTTTTTCGCTTTCGACGCCTTCACCGCGAGCAGTTGTTCCCGCACCGGCCAGTACGCCTCCAGCGCCTCCTGCGCCTTCGTTCCGTACGGCACTACGCGTTCCTTGCGTCCTTTGCCCAATACCCTCAGCATTTGTCCTGCGCGGTCCACGTCCTGCAAATTCAGCCCCACCAGCTCGCTCACGCGTATTCCGGCCGCGTACAGCAGCTCCAAAATCGCCCGGTCGCGCTTCACAACTATCGTTACCGGTGCTTCTTTGCGCTCAGCACCCTTTGCCTTGCGACGCGCCTTTGTCCGCCGCGTTAAGCCACCCCGCGCCATCTCGTCCAGGAATCCGTTCATTTCCTCCGCAGTAGGAATCTCCGGAATGCGCTTCGGCAGCTTCGGCGTGGCGATCAGTCGAGCCGGATTCTGCTTCACGTATTTTTCACGCACGCAAAATTTGAAAAACGTGCGCATGGAGGCGAGTCTCCGCGCCACAGACGCCTTCTCCAGCTTGCGGTCGTACATGAAGCCCACGTACTCACGCAGCACCCGATGATCGATCTGTTCGAGCGGCAGCGTCTTTTCCCCCGGCGGGGTGATAAACGCGGCGAACTGCTGCATGTCCCGCCGGTATTCACGAATTGTGTCCGGCGAGAAGTTGCGCTCGTACCGCAAATAATCGATGAATTTTCCGATCAGTTCGTTCATATTTCCCGTGATCTTAGCAATTGGACCCGATTATATGCTTACCCTCGGTGTATTCATCCCAGATAATCCCAATGTTGTATAGCGAAACAAACCCGGCAGCGCCTGCGCGAAACGCAGAACTCCTTCGCCATTGTCGCCGGAGCTTAGCGGCCCCGATTACAATTCGCGTATACGGCGTCGATTCACTACAGGTGACCTTTCGTGAAACAATGTGTTAGCGTTAGCCCGCCATGGTGTACCTAGTAAGACGAGAATTAGTCAGGGGAAAGGCTCGCGAGGTAACAAACTCCACTAATAGGGGTCCCGAAATTTCACTGGCGAGCGGCTATCCGCCGTGTCGGACGGTTTTCACGCGCAAGAGAGAGCGAGGCGCCACTCTCGATTTCTCAATCGTTCGTTTGCCCTCCGACAATCTAGTTTCGGCCGCCGGCATTTTCACGGCGTTTTCGCTCTTGGCGAGCGTCGCGCTTTTGCTCTTGATCGCAGCCTTGCCCCTTCCTGCGAAGCCGCCCTTCAGCTCCCAACGCACATTAACCGTCGAGCGCATCTATAGCGCTCCAAGCTTAAGCGGCAATCTCTCCGACGGCGTTGAATGGGAGCCCAACAGCGGGCGCGTCTCGTTTTTCGATTCGGACGACTCCGGAGACGACCTCGTCACGCTCGACGCACAAACGGGCCGTCCGACGGTTCTGGTCAGTTCCAGCGTGCTCGACGCGGCAATGCCGCCCATCATTCCTTCCGCCATTCAGTCCACAGGCCTCGGCCGCATTGAAGCTCCACGGTATCTCTGGTCTCCAACGGGCAATTCGCTGCTCCTGATCGGTACCGAAAAGCTGGTGCTGCTTGATCTCCACTCTATGGCGGCCAAAACTCTCGCCGACAACGGCGCCGCTTCTGTCGTCGGAACGCAACGTTTCGCATCGACGTCCACCGAAATCGATGATCCGAAGTTCTCGCCCGATGGCAAATGGGTCAGCTTCGTTCGCCGTTGGAATCTTTGGATCGCCAATGCAACAACTGGCGAACTCCGTCAGCTCACCACGGACGGCAGCGAGACGCTTCGCGAAGGCGATCTCGATTGGCTCTACCCCGAAGAGCTTGATTGCACCACTGCGTACTGGTGGTCGCCTGATTCCTCAAAAATCGCCTACTACGAAATGGACGAGCGCCCCGTCGAACGATTTCCTATCATCGACATGAGCTCCACCGCGGGCTCGATTTACTACACTCGATATCCCGAGGCAGGTACAGCGAATCCTATTGTTCGCGTTGGCGTTGTTTCTGTTGGCGGTGGCTCGACTAGCTGGATGGACACGGGCACGAACACCGACGTGTATGTTCCGCGCGTTGTCTGGCTCCCCGATAGCCGCCGCGTGGCCGTCGAACGCCTCAACCGCGCGCAAAATCGGCTCGACCTACTTTTCTGCGACGCTTCTTCCGGCGCTTCGCAAACCATCGTCACCGAAACCGATCCATACTGGATCAATATCGCTGACGATCTCTATTTCTTCTCCGGCGGCAAGCGATTTCTCTGGTCCAGCGAACGCACCGGTTATCGCCATTACTATCTTTACGACATTTCCGGGAAACTCATCGAACAGCTCACCAGCGGCGATTGGCAGATCAGTGGCAATGGCGGCTTTGGTCCGGGCGCAGCCAGCCATCCGGCTGTGGACGAAGCTCATGGCTACATCTACTTCATGTCCAACAAGGACAATGTTCTCGGCAATCAGCTTTTCCGCCTTTCGCTTGCCGACAAAAGCATCACCCGCGTCACGAAAGCGCCGGGCGTCCACGACGTAATCATCGCGCCTGACGATTCCGCGTTTGTGGACACCTACTCAAACGCGATGACGCCGCCGCGCCAGGACCTGTGCCGTATCGACGGCTCCCGCGCCGCCGTCATCAACAAGAATGAAGTTTCGGATCTAGGCGCGTATCATCTCTCGCCCGTTCAGTTCCTCACCGTCGCCGCCGACGACGGCACCAAACTCGACGCTGAACTCATCCGTCCGCGCGATTTCAGCGCAAAGAAAAAGTACCCTGTGCTGATCGACGTGTATGGCGGCCCACAGGAGCAAAAGGTGCGCAATAGCTGGGGCTACTCGGATTTTCTGTGGGACGAAATGATGGCCGAAAAGGGCTACGCGGTTTTCAGCCTCGATAATCGTGGCTCCTGGGGACGCGGTCATGCTTTCGAAATTCCGATCTACCATCACTTTGGAAAAGTTGAACTCGAAGATCAGCTTGCCGGAGTGAAGTATCTGAAATCGCTCCCGTGGGTAGACGGCTCGCGCATCGGAATTTGGGGCTGGAGCTACGGCGGCACCATGACTCTCGACGCCCTGTTCAACGCGCCCGGCGTTTTCAAGGCCGGAGCCTCGGTTGCTCCGGTCACCGATTGGCGCCTCTACGACAC
>JBOGNC010000308.1:0-4542 GCA_050747045.1 Candidatus Acidiferrales bacterium
ATTTCTCTCTGCGCGCGGAGCAGCTCGGTAATCCCAATACGGGCGTTTGTGGTGGAGCGCCGTTAAGCTACTTCAATACGTCCGTCTTCGGCCTGCCGCCAACGGACGCTAGCGGTAATCCAACCTATGGAAACGAGCGCCGTGGCGCGATTGAAGGCCCATGTACGCTAAGCTGGAACATGTCGATCGCAAAAACGTTCCGATTCGGCCCGGAGCGACGGCATATGCTCAACGTTCAATGGCAGATGCAGAATCTGACCAATACGCCCAGCTTCAACGGAATCGGAACTACTTATGGCAGCTCATTTTTTGGGCAGGTGACCAGCGCCTCGTCGATGCGCACCATGAGCTTGATGGCGCGATTCAATTTTTAGCAGGCATAGAGACGGTAGGATTCATCTCATGAAATCACGAAGGAAAACAAATTCGGTCCAGCGACACAAGGCAAGCGCCGGCAGCGCCCGATCGTCGTTGATCTCTTTGGGGGCGATCGCCTGCCTGATTGTTTTCTCCGGCGCCGAAATGCTCGCTCAACAGGGTGCGCAACCCGTCGAGCCTTCCGTTCGGCCTAATTCCGCTCTGCCATTGCATCTAAGCAGTAATGTACTGCGCGCCCAATCGCAAATCGTGCGCATCGACGTGGAAGTCACCGACGGTAAGGGCCGCCCGATTAAAGGCTTGCGCCCGGATCAGTTCACGATCTCCGACGACGGCAAAATCGAGAAGATCTCCGCCTTCTCTTACTCCGATATCGAGCAAATGGAGACGGCCGGACCTGAGGACTCGAAGCCCATCGTAGTGACCGTCGATAACGCCGGTCCCGGGGTTGCGCCCGCGGCAGAGAAAGCGGTCAGCAACCAAGTACACGACCGTCGTATGATCGTTTTGTTTTTCGACATGACGTCGATGGCCACCGACGACATTCTACGGGCGCACGACGCCGCCGAAAAATTTCTGAAGACGCAGATGAGTCCGGCCGACCTGGTCGCCGTGGCGGTTTTCAGCACGAATCTCGATATCTTAGCGAATTTCACCAACGACCGCGCCACGCTCGAGAAAGCCGTCGCCGCGCTGGTTCCCGGCGCCGCCTCGCAGCTCGGGAATCCGCTATACGCGGCAGCGCAAAATGGTGAAACCAGCGTGCAGCAGGATACTGGCGCTGCATACACCGCCGACGAAACTGAATTTAACGTTTTCAACACCGATCAAAAGCTTGAAGCCATCGAGAATCTGACGGAAGTCCTTGCCGGAATTCCCGGGCGCAAGGCGCTTGTCGAATTCACCGGTGGAATCACGCAAACTGGCGAAGAAAATCGCGCTGAGTTGCGCGCCGTCACGGACGCCGCCAATCGCGCCGATGTTTCCATCTACTCCATCGATGCGCGCGGCATGTTTGCCACTCCGCCCGGCGGCGACGCCACCACCGCGGCGTCTACTGGCAACTCCATGTTTTCCGGCGCATCCGTGTTTCATCAGACCGACCAGCGGGAAGGTTCCCGAGACACGCTCGCCACGCTTTCCACGGACACTGGCGGTCGCGCCTTCTTCGACCTCGGCGACCTCAGCGACGCCTTCCCGAAAATTGAAAGCGAGAATAGCGGCTACTATCTGATCGGCTACAATCTGCCGCCGGACGTGAAGCGCGACGGTACCTGGCACGCCGTGCGCGTGAAAGTGAATGCGCCCGGCGCGCACGTTCGCTATCGCAACGGGTATTACGCGCCGCGCGACTTTCAGCATCTCGAAAAAGAAGATCGCGATCAGCAGCTTGCCGATGCCATGAATTCCGAAGATCCGGAAGTCGATCTTCCGATCGCCGTCGAAACTGGCGTCTTCCGCATAAGCGATCGGCAAGCCTATGTGCCCATCGCCGCGAAGCTTTCTTCCAGCGCGCTCGACTGGGCCAAGAAACACGATCGCCACGAAGCCGCGTTCGATTTCGCAGCCGAAGTTCGCGCCGTGCCTTCCGGGCAAATCGTCGCCCAGCTTCGCGACACCATCACCGTGCATCTCGACGAGCAGCGTTATCAGCAAGTCAGCCGCAGCGATCTGGTGTATCAAGGCGGCGTCGTGCTCGCTCCCGGCAATTACCGGCTCAAATTCCTCGCTCGCGAGGATGAGTCCGGGAAGATCGGTACATTCGAGGAGCCGCTCAGCATCCCGGCGCGGTCCACCTCGCGCATGACGCTCAGTTCCGTGCTGCTCTCCAGCCAATTGGTTCCAGCTGAGAAATCATCCGAAGTGCGCACGCAAGGGGAGGGAATTCGCGCGCGCCTGACCGAGTCGCCGCTCGAAGTGCAAGGCGAGAAAATCATTCCCAGCGTCACGCGTTTCTTCAATCAAGGTCAGATGCTTTACGTCTTCTTCCAAGCGTATCTTCCGGAGAAGGGCGGCAAATCGTCTGCGTTCGATGCCGCCACGCTGCGCGGCGGACTGGTGTTCTTCCGCAACGGTATGCAGGTAAACGCAACGCCGCTGCTCGCCCCCACGGAAATCGACCAACGCTCGCATACCGCCTCGTTCCGTCTCAGCATTCCGCTCGGCAAGCTGCCCAAGGGACGTTACACCGTGCAGGCCGTCGCCATCGCCGCCGGCACCCAGCAATCTGCGTTTGGGCGCTCCTATTTTGCTCTCGAACAATCGGCACCCGGGCCGCAGCCTGCTTCTGGGGTCGCGCCGTCCGCGCCTACGGGTCAAGAGAACCCACAGCCGAACTAGCCGCATCAGGCGAATCGCTCGCGCAAACAAAGCCGGACTCCAGCGTGGAGTCGCACCGCGAATATCTACATGCCTTCCGGGGCCGCTCCATCAACACGCCGCTCCATGGGTGTACCAGCCGATCAGTCGCGAATGCCACGGCACCGCGTGGCCGAGACGATAATCGTAAATGAGCGTCGTAAGTCGTGCCGAGCGTGCGGCCTTATGATATAGAAAACTCGATCGTCGCTTTTGAGGGCATTTTTTGTCAGGATAGCGATGGCGCGGAGGATTGTTAATGGCTAATGTTCGTGGAGGTCAAGCGCGATGAACTTTGTTCACAGGCGTCTGTGCCGCTCAACCGCTTGGCGCACCGTACTGGAAAAATTCGTCGTTCCTTCTGCTCTGGCCGATGTTCAGCTAGGTGACGAAGTCTTGGAGCTCGGCCCCGGCGATGGTCTCACCACTGAATTGCTCCGGCCGCACATCGCGCGTATCACGGCTCTGGAGCTCCATCCGCGCACCGCGAAAAATCTCGCAGCGCGATTCAGTGGCACTAACGTGACGGCACTGCAGGGAGATGCGACGTCTATGCGCTTTCCGGATTCCGCGTTTTCGGGTGCGGTTTCCTTGCACATGCTGCATCACATCCCATCGGCCGAACTACAAGATAAAGTGTTTCACGAGGTGCGGAGAGTTCTACGCCCGGGCGGGATGTTCGTCTGCATCGACAGCGTGAACTTTGGAACCTTACGAATGCGGCTGATTCATATAGGCGACAGAATCGTTCCCGTCGATCCCGCCGGACTCGAACGCCGATTGGAGGCCGCCGGCTTCCGCGAAATCCACTTGGATACGAACCCCTATGCGTTTCACGTCCGCGCACGCCGTCCTATACAGCCGTAAACGAAGACCTGACCTGGCCGTATTGGCTCGTATTGATTCGTGGAATTAGGGGACGGAAAATAATCATTCTGCCTGCTAGTTTCAGCACGGCAGCGCGCGCCGCAACGTTAACAGCTACTGCAATCCGCCACATTCCGCGGTCACTTGCGTCGCCAGCGCCACATCAAGAAGCGCGCCATGTCGCGACTTGCTCGAGCACACCTGAGACGGCGTAAGTTCGAGCGCCCCCCGCAAATCCGCGCGATCCAGATTCGAGCCGCTTAAATTTGCATCGCTCAGCACCGTTCCCGCAAATTGCGCCTCGCGCAAATCCGCGCCGCGCAAATCTACGTCGATAGCCACCGCTCCTTGTAGCTTCGCGCCATACAGATTTGCGCCGGGTAGCTTAGCCGACCACAGAAGCGATTGCTGCAGGTCCGCATGGTCGAGGTCTGCCGCATTCAAGGATGCTCCGCGAAGATCTGTCTTTTCCAGATCGGCGCGCGCCAGCGAAGCAACGCTCATCTGCGCGTCGTAAAGTGTCGCGCCATCGAGCCGTGAATCCATTAGCATCGCATGCGCCAGCGACGCGTACGAGAGATTGGCCCAGCGCAGGTCGGCCCTGGCCAGCACCGCACCATCCAACCGGGCACGGTTTAAATTCGCACCGTTCAGCAGGGCTCCGTCCAAGACGGCTCGCCGCAAATCGCCATTGCCCAAATCAGCGCCACGCAAGTCCGCCTCCGAAAGATAGGCGCCTTCGAAATCGGATTGCCACAGGTGTGCGTTGGCCAGAAACACTCCATAGGCCTGCGCGTACCGAAGCTTTGCCTGGTTGAGTTGCGGCCCGGTCACGGACGCGACCTGTGCGTTGGCGCCCGTCCATCTCGCCGGTTTTCGCGAAAGCGTTGCTTCGGTCAGGTCGGCGTACGGATCGAATCCGAAGCTCCACAAAACATC
>JBOGNC010000309.1:0-4433 GCA_050747045.1 Candidatus Acidiferrales bacterium
CCGAAAAACCGGCGGTCGCAGACCGCCGCTACAATAGGTACACCTCAAATGGCCTCTAAAAGGAGTTAATTTGACCGAGGGTTCTCGAGTTACGCGACGCGGCTTTCTGGAGGCAGTCTCTGCCGGAGCAATGTCCTTCTCCGGTCTAGCGACGAGTACGGTGATCGCGGCGCCCATGCGCAAATCCACCGACATCCGCGTCAAGGAACTTCGCATCAGCTACGACGACGTTCCTTATCGCACGCCTTACGAGTTCGGTGGGCGGAGTGTCGATCGCGAAACGCTCTTGAACGTTCACTGTATCGTCGAGACGCTCAGCGGGCGCGTGGCCCGGGGATTTGGCTCCATGGTGATGGGTAATGAATGGGCATTTCCATCGAAAACGCTCTCCTACGACACGACCCTCCAGGCGATGAAGCGGCTCGCAGAGCGAATCGGGAAGATCACCACAGACTACACCGAGCCCGGGCATCCCATCGACATCAATTTCATGCTTGAGCCGGAATATCTTAAAGCGGCGGCTGAAGTCACGCAAGAGATGCACCTCGATGAGCCAATCCCGAAGCTGTTTACGCTCGTTTCCGCCAGCCCGTTTGACGCTGCCATTCATGATGCATTTGGGAAAGCCCATCAGCTCAATTGTTATTTCACTTACGGACCGGAGTTTATGAGCTATGACCTGGGCCACTATCTTGCGGCGGAATTCAAGGGCGAATACCCCAGCCGGTATCTTCTGCGTGCGCCGCAGCCGTGGCTGTGGTGCAACAACTCCGTCGGCGAATCCGATCCGATCGATGCGTCCGGGGTCAAGCAGTGGCTACACGACGGCCTTCCGAATACGCTCGCTCAGTGGATCGATGCTGACGGCCTCACCCATTTCAAAATTAAGCTCGGCATCACGCTCGAACACGACATTGCGCGGATGTTGCACATTGATCGTGTGGTGTCGGAAACTGAAACCCGTCGCGGGACCCGTCAATGGCGCTATTCACTGGATTTCAACGAGCAGTGTCCGAACGCGGATTACCTGATCGAGTTCCTGCGCCGGATCAAGGAAGCGTCTTCGGGCGGCTACGATCGCATTACTTACATTGAGCAGCCGGAGTCGCGGGATCTTGTTGCCACGCCGGCGCACTTTTTATTCAAAGTTTCAAAGCTCAAGCCTGTCACCATGGATGAGTCGCTGACCGGGTTCGACGCGCTCCTGCAGGGCCGGAAAGTTGGGTATACGGGCGTGGCGCTCAAGGCGTGCAAAGGCCAGAGCCAATCCATGCTGCTCAATGCCGCCGCACAGAAATTTAAAATGTTGATGACCGCGCAGGATCTCACTTGCCCCGGCGCCGCGCTCGTCCAGTCCGCGGGCATTGCCGCCCACGTTCCCCAGATCCATGAGCTCGAATCGAATGCGCGGGAATACGCGCCCGCGGCAAACCGGCCCTGGCTCAAGAAATTTCCCGGCCTATTTGAAGTGCGCGACGGCAAACTGCACACTGGAAAGCTCACGGGGCTGGGATTGAGCGCCGTATAAGCTCAGATAGGCGCATGACGGCACATCGCGACGCTCGGCGCGCGCAGCGGGTCATTTCGTGCTTCAGGGTTGTCGCGAAGCGACATGACAAACTCCTCAGAATGACGGGTTCCTGAGCCTTTCAGCAGCCCCCTGAAAGATCTCGTCCCGTCTGTCTCATTGATCTCTATCGTCTCATTCCAATCCGCTACGCTCATCCTGGGGTGTGTCTGTTTGCGGTTGCGAACCGGACCGCCACGGTAGCGCCGGGCCGTTCTGAACGCGAGGTAGCGCAGAGTTCCCTGTCCTTGGAAACTTTGCGGCTTTTGCTCTTGCGCGACGAACAGCCGCGGAGTTAAAGAACAACTCCGCGCCACCATCTTCGCAGACCGCAAAGACAGCGGTCGGCGCCAACCGCGAAGCGATGCATCAGGGTAACGCCTCGGTCTCAGTCGCGGCTGTGGCGGCGCGACATATCCCATGCTGATACCGACAGGTCGTCAAATATAGGTTGACAAGGTCAAACTGACGGTGTATACAAGGGCAAACACGTGGTTGATGGTCATTCTTTGTGTCGCGGGAAACAGAGGGAGAAAAGCTATGTGGAATATCGCGAAGACCGCCGCTTTGGTGAGCATGATGGCGTTCGTGCTCGGAGCATCCGGTTTCGGGCAAATCATCACGAGCTCGATTGTCGGCCGGGTCACCGACACGTCGGGAGCCGCAATCCCGCTGGCCGAGATCACGATTACGAACGAGGGCACCGGGATTGCCGTGCACGGGACCACGAGCTCGGCAGGGACGTACTCCGTTCCCGGACTCCTCGCGGGCGTTTACGACGTCTCGGCCGCGAAGCAGGGCTTCGCAACGTACAAGGAAACCGGCGTTCGTCTGGAGAGCCTTCAGGTGATCCGGGTTGCGCTCACCTTGCAGGTGGGGACAACGCACCAAAGCGTGACGGTTTCTGGCGCAGCGCCGCTTGTTCATACCGAAACACAAACGATCGGTACGACGTTGACCGCTCGGCAAATCAGCGATCTGCCCTTTGGCTTGCAAGCGGTCGATAGCCTGATGCAGCTCGCAGCGGGCTGGCAAGGACCCGAAGCCAGCAACCCTCAAATCGGAGGCGGGACCCACTGGGGAAGCACGAATTTCAGTCTCAACGGGGTCAGCGTGAACGACCCCGGGAACGGCGGAGGCAACGGCTCGACCAGCCTCGGCCTGGTAACCTATCCCAGCATCGATACCCTGCAGGAATTCAAGGTCGAAGCCACCAACACAAATGCAGAGTATCGGATGATCGGTACGGTCACGATGGTGACGAAAGGCGGAACCAACCAATTTCATGGCCAAGCGTTCGAATATATGCAGAACGACGCTCTGAACACCAACGACTGGGGCCTTAACCTGGCGGGTCTGCCCAAATCCCCGTACCGGCTGAACCAGTTTGGCGGCAACATTGGCGGGCCCATCCGTAAGGACAAGGGATTCTTCTTTTTTGACTTTGATGGCCTCCGGCAAAGGGAGTACAGCGTGGTCACACAGAACTTCCCGTCAACCGCCATGCGAAGCGGCGACTTCTCTGCGTTGTGTACAACCTTCGCGAGCGGGATCTGCGCCAAGGGGACGCAACTTTATAACCCATTCTCCGGCCAGCCGTTCCCGAACGACCAGATCCCCTCGACCTTGATTACCGCGCAGGCTCAGGCGCTGCTGAAATTTCTTCCAGCGCCTACTCTTTCCACATCGAGCGGCCTCCCGCTCGAAGCGCCGAATTACACAGCAGCAGTTCCCGTGGCGCGGGACTTTGATGACTACACGGTGCGGCTTGATTATAATGTGTCTTCCTCGGACAAACTCTTCGGGGTATTCAATCACAATACGGGTCTGCCGTGGAATGTTTTCGAAGGTCATCCCCCCGGCTATGGCAATTATTCAAATTCCGGGTTCAAGGACCAGGTGTGGAGCATCACCGAAACCCACATTTTTGGCCCTACGATGTTAAATGAGTTTCGGGCCGCCTTGTTCTATCCGGGGGCTATACGCAGCGGGCAGAATCTTAATTTCGACCCGCGGTCGATATTCCCGCAGTTGACGACCAGTCCCAACCGCGGACTTCCGACCATCAACATGACAGGCTACTCAAATATTACCGATCTCGGAAAAGGCGCGTATGGGTATGCGCCGGATATCGGAATTACTGACAACTTCACCCATGTTTACGGCCGGCACACTCTCAAGGCCGGGGCGGATCTCACGGCGTACAAAGAATACAATCCCAGCCCCAACGCGCCGCTCGGCACGTTCAGCTTCAGCGGGACCTGGACCGGCAACAGTGGATGGCCGGGAGCGCTCCACTCCATCGGTAATTCCTTTGCGGATTTCCTTCTCGGCACGGCCAATAGCTCGGTGACGGGCGCGGCCGCCGCCTTTACGGCCGTGGATCGCTCGAACGACCTGGAGTTTTACGCCCAGGACTCGTGGCAGGCTTCACCGCGGCTTACTCTCTACTATGGTCTTCGGTACATGTATGAGAGCCCCTGGACCTACCGCGACCATCTCGCAACCTATTTTGATATCCAAAACAATATTCTGGCGCTGCCCCAAAACTCGCTCACGCCGACACTGCCTGCGGTGGGGGCGTCTGCCGCGCAGTTTGCAGCTTATCCATTTACAACCACCAAGGCCCTGGGATTACCGCTCAATTACAACGAAGGAGACAAGAATAATTGGGGGCCACGGTTCGGCTTCGCCTTTCGCCCGTTCTCGGGTACCCAAACGGTCCTGCGTGGCGGTTATGGAGTATATTACAATTTTCAGCCGGCGTTTATTGGCTCCCGGGATGACGTGCTCAATCCACCCTGGCTGAATGGGCTGGGAGGGTATGCGGCCCAGACCTACAGCAGCAACCTTCCTGGCAAACCGG
>JBOGNC010000310.1:0-4384 GCA_050747045.1 Candidatus Acidiferrales bacterium
TTGCGTGGCTCGGCAACTTTCGCCGATTGGTCGTTCGCTACGACCGCTCCGACTCCATTTACGAAGCTTTCTTTCATATCGCCTGTTTGATGATCACCTTACGCAGGGTTTTGAAATGAGTTCTAGTTAAAATTACAATTTCGGAAGGATGTTGTGGACCCATACTTCCGATTTCGATTAGAAAGTATATCCCACTCCAAACAGCGGCGAAGCGCTTGATCTGAGCCCACCGTCATCCAGTCTGACGAGAACGTTGGCAGTAAAAACCAGTCTCGACTCCTTGGGAAATGGGCGTGCCTTGATGCCCATCGACGCGTTCGTAATGTTATAAGACGAGTTCGGGTTGGTTTGCAGGGAGTTTAGCGTCACTGTAGGGGGGGTTGCGTCCGCGGTGCATGTCCCGCAATTTGCAAGAAACTGCTGTGGCGTGACACTTACGGTTTCGGTTCCAAAAACCCGCTCTCCGACGATATCAAAATCTCCCGTCAACCATCTAGTTACCCTTGCGTCCGCTCCGGCGGTATAGACGAAATCATTCGGAATGCTCCCTCTTGTGCCCGTTGTTAGGTCACCCGCGGTAATAGAATTCGTGTTCGTCTCGTAGCCGACAAGCACGTGAGGAGAAATCCGTGCACGGTAGGAAAAGACAAAAAACGGCCTGACGCCGTATGATCCGGATCCTAGATAGTTTAAGGCATCGCCAGTCGGGAAACGCACGTCTACACCTACGGCTATACCGGCCCGTTCGCCTTCCCATGCATTCCACTTCACTCGGGCAACGACATCGCTAATACCGGTCGCCGAATTTTGAGACACGCTGCCGCTTCCCGTGAAGTTGAAATCCGGAAAAGTATGCATCAAGCAGGAGGGATCAAGCCCGGTGACACCAGACGAAGGGCTTGTATTCGGGCAGTTCTTGAACACGTGGAAAAAATAAGGAGCTCCATTGGTATTCGTCAGGTTTTGGTTATGTACCGTCGCGTCGGGACTCCCCGGAGTAGGTACACTAAATCCGCTGGTACCAGGAACGATCGTGTCCTGAGAAGCCAAATTCATGTTGACATCTTCGATGGGAACTACAATTGAGACGTCGATGCGATTGGTTAGTCCAAATGTTACATAAGACGTATATTGCTTAACGTTAAGATGGATCGAATTTACCGTATCTATTCGATCGCGAATAAATCCACAGCCATTTAAATTTTGACCACTCGCGGAATTAATTGAACAGTTTATGGGCGCAAGTGGTAGAGGTGGCGAGTTATCACGATCGTCGTCTGTGTGGGTAAAAACAGCGGGGAAATTGTGCAGATTTACGCCATCGATTTTGTTGAAATCAAAATACTGATAGCTGAATCCGACGAATAAGCGATGGCGGCCGACAGTTTCCGCGCGCTCGCCAAGGATCGGGCCCAAACTGTCTGTGCTAGTGACGAACGTTTTGAGAGATGGATCGTAAGTGAGAGTGAACCCGGACGAGGGAGAGGCGAGCGGTAACAGGTTTGTTTGACGGCCTATGTCCTCCGTCAGAGGCTTTAGCGTAGTCCCGAAGTCGCTAAGGAAGTGAAACGGATGCCCCCCGACCGGGAACAGAACGCTCTGGAAGGCATTCACTGCGCCGTATTCCTGCGGAATCACGCAACCTAACTTGCTGCCCGA
This sequence comes from Candidatus Acidiferrales bacterium, assembly GCA_050747045.1. Taxonomy (GTDB): domain Bacteria; phylum Acidobacteriota; class Terriglobia; order Acidiferrales; family UBA7541; genus Palsa-295. Next base: position 1,660 of record JBOGNC010000310.1, read on the forward strand.
GTTTGGCATCGAGCAGGGACCCTGCGCGAAGGCACTGGAGTAACCCATAAACACAAAGAGAATTGAGAAAACGGCGCGCTGCAACATGGAGTGCTCCCCTTGAGTGACTGGAAGTGTAGCCGGTCTTCCTCCTTTGTCAAGGCGAGGACATGTTTCCCAATTTGAGGTGCATATGCCGGGCCAAGACTGTCGCGTCCGCTACGCGACGGGGCTTTCCTCACTCAGAACGAGATGAAGGTCACCACCTTGGCGCAAAGATAAAGAATGAGGTGGGCATGCAGTCGATCAACGAACGTAATCTACCGAACGTCTGTAAGCATCCAAACGCCGTTCTTCTTGACCAGTTGAAACTTCCAGGAGGCCTCTGATTTCTTCGCCGTTTTTCCCGCCTTCGAAGTGTACTGCTGCTGCGACTCGGCGGAAACTGTAGCTGTCGCTCCGTCTGGACTCACGTTCACAGTTTGATTGACGATTTGCATGGTTATCACGCTTGCGTCTGCGAACGAACGCTTGTAGCCATCATACGTCTTCTGAGGAATGGTCGGCCAAACCTGCCTGAATTCATCGGGATTTCTTTCTTCGAACGCCCGAAAGAAAGTTTGAACCACGGTGCGAACCGCCGTTTCATCCGCAGCCGTCGTGCCCCGCGTCTCCCGTTTCGCTGGGGGAGGCGGCAAAACGGCGGCTGGAGGTTGATTCAATGCATTCAGCTTGGCGGTGATATCACCAACGCATTTTTGCGCTTCGTCGGCGTGAGGTCCGTTCTGTGTGAACGATTGCATGGATTCACGGGCGGATGCCAGTCCGCTCTTGTCGGTCCCCGCTAGGACCTGCTGACATTTCCGAGAAGCAGCCTGGAAAACGAGTTCGAACCGCTGCGACTGCGCGCGAGCTTCGATGTCGGAAATTGACGACTGAATGCTATTGACGTAACTCTGCGCTTCAGCTGACTTGGGGCCTCCGCTATTTACGAGCGCCTGGAATTTGGGCTGCAAAGCCTTCAGCTGCTGCACGGATGAATCGTCATCACCCTGCTTCAATTGATTGACTTGACTCTCAAGCTGGCTTAGTCGATCCCCTTCTGATTTTTCAATTTCACCGTTCAACTCGCTCGCATCGCCGCCGCTCTGCTGAAGCTGCGCACTAAATTTTCGGGCTGACTCGATATCACCCTTTTTGAGAGACTGGCGCGCTTCTGTAAGCTGTTTGCCTTGCTGCTTTAATTTGGGGATGACCTCGGTGAGATACCTTTGGGCGTCCTCGCGGTGCACGCCTCCATCCGGCAATGCCTGCACCTGTCTCAACTCAGCCTCGGCTTGTGCGAACTGCTTCGCGCCTATATTGCCGACCGCTTGCTGCCACAGCTGCGCCTCATGCTGTCGAAGCTGTCGAAGCTGTGCGTTCCTCATCGATTCTTCGATTTGTCCGCGCATTGAATGAAGGGCAGGAGTAAGAGGACCGTTTAAGTTTTCGGCGTCGAGGACCGTCTGGCGAGCCTTCTCGAGATCGTTGGCCGCTACGAGTTTCTCTGCCGCGACCATTGCATCACGCTGCTTGACCTCCAGCGGATTCGCCGGAGGGAGAACAGCCGCGGTCTTTGTGGCGGCGACTTCGGGAGCTTTAGGCGGCGGAGTGTGTAGCCAGAGGAAATGCCGAGCTGCCACGGCAGCGACTAACAACACTAGCAGGATAAGAACGGCAGCGCCCATCGCGGTTTTCGTGCGCCACCAGGGCTCGGGGACGGCCGCAGCAATCTGGGGAATCGAGCTTGCTGCGGGCGTGGATGGAGTCAACGGCGGCGCGACCATCATCGGAGCCGTCGGGTTCACTGCCATCGACGATGACGGGGCGGCCGCATCGGCTCGATCCTCCACTGCTTTGATTACAATGGTTTTGCCGGAGCTGAGCTGCCGCGCAAGGCGTTTCAGGTCCCCCCGGAGTTCAGCTGCGCTTTGGCACCGCAGCTCGCGGTCCTTCTCCAGCGCCTTGTTAATGATTTCTTCGAGTTTGGGCGGGACGTTGGGGTTCAAGCGCACGGGAGCAACGGGTGCTCGATTCAGAATCGCGTCGAAGATGACCGCGAACGTTTCGCCGCGAAAGGGCAGCGCGCCCGTCGCCATTTCGTACAAGACTGCGCCAAAGGAAAACAAATCCGTGCGCGCGTCGAGTTCTTTCCCGCGTGCCTGCTCCGGAGACATGTAGGCAACAGTTCCCATAGCCGTGCCCGGGCTGGTCAACTGCTCCTCGGGAACGGGTGCTGTCTCTTTTGTGGTAGTGGAGTCCGATGCTAGCGCGAGAATCTGGGCTGACCTTGGCTGAGCGGTAAGCTTCGCCAGGCCGAAGTCCAGAATCTTGGCATGGCCGCGCTGGGTTACGAAAATGTTCGCCGGCTTTATGTCCCGGTGGACAATTCCTCGCGAGTGAGACGCGTCAAGTGCATCAGCCAACTGAACTCCCAAATCCACGATTTGTTCGATGTCGAGGGGCCTGCCTTGGATCATGTGCTTGAGCGTTTTGCCTTCGAGCAACTCCATGGCAATAAAATGGCGGCCGTTTTGTTCGTCGATTTCATGGATCGTGCAGATATTGGGGTGGTTGAGCGAGGACGCTGCAAATGCTTCCCGCTGAAATCGTTCGCGAGCGGCAGGATCTTTTTCCAATTCTTCCGGAAGGAACTTCAGCGCGACGTGGCGGCGAAGCTTCAGATCCTCGGCTTCATACACAA
>JBOGNC010000311.1:0-4376 GCA_050747045.1 Candidatus Acidiferrales bacterium
GAGCCGCGCCGCGTGATGATCGCCGACCCCGAATACGGCCTGGTCATGGGCTTCTCGCAGTTCCGCCATCCCATGGACGAAAAGACCGAGAAAATCGTTGGCGTGCCCGGCATCACCTCACGGTCCATGAACTTCAAGCCCTTCGATAACGTTGCCGTCCACATCTTCAAAGTCGACGGCGGCAAAATTCACGAAATCGAGGCCCTTGGCCACTCCCAGATGCCCTATGACTGCCCCACCGGCTGGGAAAATTTCCCCGACCACGGGCGCTGATAATTTTGGGTCGTCATCGCAAACCCAGCCGCGCCGCCGATCACCGTGGATCGTCAAGAAGTCATTGCCGCGGCTTGGGGCGAGGGCTCCACTTTTGCCTGTGAACCTTCGGGTGCCACGCACTCGTTGCGGCGTTTGCCAAGGGTGCGGCCCCCGGCCTGGACCGATTGATGGCGCTGCCTGAGGAACAAAGAGACGCGCGCCTGATGCGCGGGATGTTCGGTTCAATCGCTCCGCGCTACGACTTCGTCACCCGCATTTTTTCCTACGGCATGGACCGTCGCTGGAAACGCAGCAGTGTGGAGCAACTTGCACTGCCCGAAAACGCCGCGGTGCTCGATTTGGCCGCCGGTACTGGGGACTTTTCGCGTCTCGTCCTGGACCGTCTGCCGCGCGCTCATGTGGTAGCCGTTGATTTGACCGAATCGATGCTGAGCCTGGCGCGGCGGCGCGGTGTTTGCCACGCCACCTGCGCTGACGCAGCGGCCTTGCCTCTGGCCGACGCGTCCTTCGACTGTGTGTTCGTCGGCTACGGTCTGCGTAACTTCCCGGATCTCGCCGCGGCGCTCCGCGAAATCGAGCGCGTCACCCGCCCCGGCGGCCTGCTGGTCACGCTCGATTTTTTTCTGCCTTCGAACGCGCTCTTCCGGGCGTGTTATCTCGCCTATCTCTACACTCAGGGATTTTTTTGGGGCTTGCTGCTCCACGGCCGCGCGCGAACCTACACCTACATTCCGGCGTCGCTCCGCTCTTTCGTTTCGATCACGGAGCTTTCCGCTATGCTTGAGCGCGCCGGCTACCAGCAGATCGAGTCGCGCAGCTTCATCCTCGGCGGCATCGGCTTGCACTGCGCCATCCGCCGCCCCACCCCCGCGCCAGGGGATTAGCCTCGGCGCTGAGGCCCTCAGCGTGGCGCTCGTTCGCTCAACAGCGTCCGCGAGACTCGTATCTCCGGTCGATCCTCGTCCGCGGCACACGATTTTTCGAGCTGCTCGGCGTAGGAATAAGCCTTTGCGCGCTTGCCTTCCGCTAAAGCGGCCATCGCCGCGCCGTACAGCGAATCGAATCGATTGGGATTCGCTTTTAAGGCGTTTTCATACGCGCCGAGGGCCGGCTCGTGCGATGCCAGCAATAGGTCGGCCAGCATCTCCGTGGCGGGGAAGGTCAGGTCGTCGCTATCGCGAGACCCTTCAGTCGCCACGGCCTGCCGCATCATTTTCTTCGCCAAGCTCGAATTGCCTTCCGCGAAATCCGTCCAGGACTCGGCTTCCGTCAGATCCGCCGGAGTAAGATATTTCTGCTTCCACCGCGCCTCCGGAACGGATGCAAAGACTCGCTGCAGCCGCACCAAATTTTGGCGCGCCGTCGCGGCATCACCCATCCGCACCACGGCGATCGTGCGAGCCCAATACAGACTCTGCATGTCCGACGGGTACGCATCCTTCGGCGGCATGGCGATCTGCGACGCAGCTTTCCAATCGTGCGTCTCCATATCGTAGGTGATGCGAAAGAGCGCCTGTTCTTCTTCGAGATCGAGCGCGTCGTCTCCCTGCACGTCGCGGAGCTGCGCGATCACTTCGCGCGCCTTCTGATCCTCGCCTCTCTGTAGATACGCATACTCCAGATAGGTCATCGCATGGACTTGGTAGCCAGATTCGTCGTCGCTCCCCGAACGCGTCGCTTTCTCGGCCGCTGCGGCAGATGCGAGATTCGAATCGATCGAATCTTGCCAGTAGCCGAGTCGAGTAAAAATATGCGACGGCATGTGCAGTGCGTGCGCTGAATCGGGAGCAATCTTCGCGTAGTTGCGAGCCGCCGCTAGCGCTTCTGGCGCCAGCTGCGGGGTATCCGCCGCGTGAATCAGGTAGTGGTCGACGCCGGGATTATCGGGGTGCTCCGCAAAGAGCTTTTGCAAGATCGAGATGGCGTGTTTTCGGTCGTCCAGATCGTTCACGCCGTCCTGCGCCAGCGCCACAAGAGACAACGCATACCAAGCGCCAGCGTTCGCATCCGACGGATTATCCGCGTATACCTCGGCAATCGCTTTCGAATAATCTTCCGTGCGCTCGATTTGGCTGAGTTTTGGGTTCAACTGGTAGAAAGTGGCCAGCGCTGCGATGTATTCGCGTTCCCGCTTCGTTTTTGCGCGCAAGTCTTGGGCCTTTTCAATGTAGTCATGGCCCTTCGTAAGTATGGCGGCGTTGGGAAAATTCCAGATCTGCTGGTAGAGAGACATCGCCTGGCCCCAATACGCCATCGCACACTTCGGGTCGCGTGCCGCAATGTCGGAAAATGCTTTCGTCGCTTGCGAATATTGGAACGAATGCAAGTAGGCGACGCCCGTCGAAAATTCGCTCCGCACGCTCCCGGAGCACGACGCCGGGAAATCGACTTGCCCGAGCCTCGCGCCCTGTGCGTTTTTTTGCCCCCCCGCCGAGCACCACAACAGCACCGCGCATATCGCAAGCCTCCGAGCGCATCTCATCGGCCGCCGAAGCTGCCAGACTGGATGCCGACCGCGCCATCGCGGGCGTCGCCACGCACGACGCGCGCAGCAGACCCCACGCGGAATGCGCTCCGCAGGCCCAAGCCCAGCGCGCGCCGTAGAAAGCTCCCGATCGCTGTGTTTGGCATCGCATCCCCCTTCCGCGGCTAAGCTACCGGCATTCGCCGCCCATGTGGAGTGCGGGAGCTTGCTCCTGCTTTACCGCATAGCACCTTGGCCCGGCGGAGCCGTAGCTTCCTGCTTCCGGTACGCGCGAGTATACTCCGCCGGCAGCGCGGGCAGCGCAATATTGAGTTTGCGATGCTGCCGCTGGAACCTGTTGAGACCGTGAGGCCCAACGTCCTCCATTGTTAAGTGCCGGGCAGGGCCGACCGCAAAGGGACTCGAGCGCGGGCGGGAGGAATAGATGATTCGCACTAAGTTCGTGGAAGCATTAAGAATGACCTCTGCTATTCGTGTCATGTATAATCTCCGCCCACAAGCGCAATGGCGTCAAAATCCCAAAAAGCAACGCCCGCAGCAAATAAACCATACTGTTTCTTGTCATATTCGAGCAGGGAAGCGCAGATCAGGGTACTGATTCCGTGCATTTGGATTGCGATATCTCCGTACTTTGATTTGAAGCTCACGCCGACAGGGCTGGAGGCTGGCAGCAGCCAACTGGCCCAAATCGTGACGCTGATCAAGGGCTGTGATTTCGCCGTAGTCGCATTGGATGGTCTCCGCCCGAATGTCGTCTTTGAGTATGGCCTACTTTCTGCTTGTAATAAGCCTGTGATCCTCCTTAAAGAGAAGAGCGCTACAGTTGACGTGAGGAGCTATTTGGGAAATGCGCCAACTCTCCAGTTAGAGGCACCCAAACTTGCGATGGACAGTCACTTTTCGAATGTCAAGGACCTAACCTACGTTGAGTGGGATCGCGACAATCCTGCTTGAGCAGTTAAAGTGGTCTTGGACGAGTACCGAAAGAAGCGAGAGAAAATTCAGCACTTCAGCGAGATCAGCGATCCGAAGCTATGGTCTATATAAAAACTGACAGGCCATTCGTCTATGGAGATTTTTCCTGGGGCGTGCCACGGGGCGCGTTAGGCCGGATCCCCGGGTCAGCGCCATTTGGTATCCAGATTTTGAGAGAATATTCTGCTAACGAATTCCTCGGAAAGCTATATATGCGAGGCTCGGCCGGAACGTGGGTTCCAGCATCGACATACTCGCTTAACGAATTCAGATGGTATCAACTCTTTAAGCGTGCGCAGCGCAACCTCTTTTTCGAAATGGAAGGATCGGGCCGTTGGGCCGTTCAGCACTTCAGGGATGAAAGTGACGAGACAGGTCCCTACTTCGCTGTCGCCCTGAAATATCAGGTTCCGTCCTAAGTACCGTATCGCTGAAATCCGTTCAGCCCTTGTTTCTCCTAGGGTTATGAAGGACTGCTAGCTCAGTTCTAGCCCAGGAAGTACAGGCCCTAGTCGTGGAGTGAACCCCTCTGTTGAGACAGTTTGGAGTTGACGCACTCGCCGTTTAATGGATTTTGCTTCTTAATTGGCTTCTGCTCCCTCAGGATGGCGCTCGGCTGGTGAAGCGGAGGCGGGCTCTG
>JBOGNC010000312.1:0-4337 GCA_050747045.1 Candidatus Acidiferrales bacterium
GCTCGATATCGGCGGTGGAATTCGCGCCCTGGCTCGTGAGGGCGATCTGGACGTTACCCTCAATGACGAGAGAGAAACCGTGCGAATCTGGACCGACACGCGCACCACGTCCGATTGATGCAAGAGCCACCGGTCTAGTGCCCACTCCCGTAGGCGTGGCGGTAGCCAGCCTCGTATGCCCTCTGATCTTCGTCTTTCTTGTAGTGCCGCTTTTTAGAGTGGTTCTTGTGATGCGCCCGGTCATATTCCCCGTCGCGCGTCCCTTGCTTATATCTTTTGTTTTTCGAATAATCCTGGTGCTGCTCTTGGCCGTTCATTCCCGAAAATGGGACAGCCTGCACTGGACCCGCAGCGATAGCCGTGCCTAGAATTGCCGCCAAAACCCAAACGTATGGTTTGAAGTTCATTTGAACAGCTCCTCCGTTCGACTTTTTTGTTTCATTAACTTGAGCTAGCGTTGAAGGCTCTCGTAGTCTTGGATGCCGGAGTCTTTGGAAGGGTGTCGAAGTCCTAGGAGGGCAATGGCCGCGCCGGTGGCGCACACCTCGCGCGTTTTGCGATCTGTGCGAATTCAGGGAAGTGGCGCACGCATGGCCCCAAACGGCATGTATGCGCCATCTGCGATCACACACTTCCCACCGGGCATTGACTCACGCGGAACTGTCCGGTAGAGTACCGGCTTCATTCAGAAATTTCCTAAAGGAGCGGGTGCAATGGGCGCAAAGGTGAATCGACGTGATTTCATGAAGAGCGGCGGGATCGCGACCGCCGGGACGTTTATCGGGGGCGGCGTGAAACATCACTTGCTGGCCGCGGAGCAAAGCGAGCCCGGGCGGCCGATCGCTGCCAACGATCATCTGCAGATTGCTTTGATCGGAGCGGGCGGGCAGGGGCAGTTTGACACGCGAACGGCAGCCCAGGTTCCCGGCGTGAAGGTGGTGGCAGCGGCCGATTGTTACGACGGGCGCCTTACACACGCGAAGGAACTTTGGGGCGCTGACATCCAGACCACCAGGAACTATGCCGAAATCCTCGCGCGCAAGGACGTCGACGCCGTTATTATCGGGACGCCCGATCACTGGCACAAACAGGTTGCCATCGATGCCATGAAGGCCGGCAAGGATGTGTATCTCGAAAAGCCCATGATTCACCTCTATTCCGACGGGCCCGAGATAATTGCGGCAGCCAATCAAACCGGCCGCATCATCCAGGTGGGCAGCCAGCGCGTGAGCTCGATGATCTATCGCAAGGCGAAGGAGCTGCTCGCCGCAGGAGCGATTGGCGAGCTCAACCTGGTGACGGCGTGGTGGGACCGAAACTCCTCGATCGGCGCGTGGAACTATTCCGTCCCGCTCGACGCTTCACCCGAAACGTGCGACTGGCCGCGCTTCCTCGGCACGGCTCCGAAAATCCCGTGGAATCCCGAGCACTTTTTCCAATGGAGAAAATGGAAGGCTTACGGTTCCGGTGAAGCGGGCGATCTGTTCGTGCACCTTTTCAGCGGCACGCACTTCGTGACCGGATCCCACGGACCGACGCGCGCCATGGCCACCGGAGGGCTTCGCTATTGGAAGGACGGCCGCGATGTTCCGGACGTGCTGCTGGGCTTGTTCGACTACCCGCAGGGTTTCAACCTGAACCTGCGCGTGAACTTTGTGGACGGAGGCTCGGAGAGCGAAGGGCTGATCTTCACCGGCTCCGAGGGCACCCTGGCGATTGGCGGAGACGGCGTTGCCGTATCGCGGGTGCCGCGCGAAAAGGACCCGGGCTACAGTATCGGCAGTTTTGCGGAGTCGATGCAGAAGCAGTTCCTTGCCGGTTACCGCAAGAAGTACCCGATCGAACATCCCACAGGTAACACGCTGCTCGGCGAGGAAAAATACGTTGCGCCGCACGGCTACAGCGATAGCTACGATCATCTGACGAACTTTTTCGAGGCCATGCGCACGCGGCGTCCGGTAGTGGAAGATGCGGTGTTCGGATTTCGGGCAGCGGGAGCGGCCCTCCTGAGTAACGTAAGCTACGACCGCCAGGCCGTTATAGGCTGGGACCCTGAGGCAATGAAGATTCTCGCTTAACGGATTGGTGAAAAACGTTCTCGGAAGCGCTCAGTCCGAGTGTCACGCGGACCTTCGGACCACCCATAGCGATAAAAATCGCGACGCGTACGGTGCTGGGTAGCCCAGGCCTCCGCCTTTGAGGTCTGCGGTTTTTGGCCGAACTGACAAGTCTGTCACGATGGGCCTTCGGCCCACGAAACTTCATGAAAAACCGTTCGAGCTGGCGGTTCGCACGGAGTTCGCAAGTCCTTTGGTTTCAGAAGAGGTTACGCTCCTACCGCTGGTTTTTCGAGGCTGCGGCTCCGGGTTACTGAGCCGGAGTAATGACGATGTTCCGGAAGGCTACCCGCCCCTGCTCGGTTCCCTGCAGGTAGATGGGCCCCGGCAACCCTTCGTCGCTGTTGAGAGCGCCACCCGTAATTCCTGGAATTTCCTGATGGTCGATCACGGTTCGCCCATTCTGCACCACGGTCACGGTTCGCCCGATGAGAGTGATATCGAAGCTTTGCCACTTATCCGCCGTGCGCGGCAACTCCGGATTGGGAGCGAGAAAGCCGTAAAGGCCGCCCGTGTGGTGGCTGGGCGGTTCACTGGCCGAGTCGGTTTCTATCTGCACTTCGTAACGGCCTCGCAAGTACACACCGCTGTTGGCCCTGGGGCCGCAGTTGAACTCGACGTGCAGCTTGAAATCTTTGAACTTGGAAGTTGTGATGATCTCCGAGCCTCGTCCATTCATAATCAACGTGCCGTTCCGGACGCTCCAATTAGCCGCCCTGCCCGGATCGCTGAACTTCCAAGCGGCAAAATCCTTGCCATCAAATAACGCAATCGGCTTTCCCCATTTCAACGCAGCGCTCCGCTTCAGAGCCGGCGCCCTGCGTCCGGTCCATTGCCAAGTCGTCTCTCCCGAGCTCGTCACTTCGCCCACAAGCCGGCCGCCGGCCCGTCTCCCTTTGAACAACCTGTCGTGGCTGAAACCTTCCTCCCCTTTCGGCGAAAGAAACATGATCGAGCCGTCTTTCACTTCGACGGTCTTGAGTGGCATCGCGCAGCTCACGACGCCAACCATCAGCACCTTCGGTTGGCCCTTCTCGTCGGATACCTCGATCCAGGAGGGGCGCTCCCCGTTCGGTGTCTTTAGGCTCAAATCCCAGCGCCCCAAAAACGGCTTGATGGCAGCCAACGCGTTCGAAGCCGAGCTTGCGCCGGCCTCCGCCGGGCGCGCCGCGCAAGAAGCTGCCAAAGCCAAAAAAATGGCCGAGTAAAGCAAGCATCGATTCATGCCTTCACCTCCATAACGTTAACGACGAAGTGATTCATCATCTTCACGAGCGAGTGTGCCGCGGCGACACCGTGCCTGCCCGCGATCACCTTTCGGGCCCACGTCCATGGTCGAATATCGCACAAACGCGGGCCGGCGAACCACTTCTGGCCGGATGGAGCAGATACTGGATCCATATTGGTACGTGCGCGGCGGCGGCGAAATCCTCTCGGACGGCGCGCTCGGAATGCGCAGCGCGTGGTTCCTGAAACCTTATACCGATACCCCGGCCCTCACCGGCAAAAACGTTACCCCGTAAACTGACGCAATACCGCGCAACTTCCGAGCGGCTCGTCATTTGTCCAGAATGCGAATTGGTGAACGCTCACTAACAGCCACGGGCTATCTATCTCTTTCGAGCGGCTCACGAGTCGTTGGCCACTCGTCCGGGCACCCGCTTACGCATTCCTTCAGAGTCGCTGGCCTTTCGTCCGCAACTCTTCGATCGCCCGCTCGGAATTCTTTGTAGCTTCCGCGCTCGACGAGCGGGTCGGCCCCCCTCAATACTCTCAGGTCAGATTCTACACAAAGGAAGGAAAATCTCGTTAGTGTGGTGGTATTTCAAACGCCGGGACGCTTCTCCCGCTCCGCCGGATCAGCATGAAACACCCAAAACGCCTTTCAACATAATCTATAAGCTAAAGCTCTGTGATCAACGCTCTAGCCGAATCGAGCCGCATGGCGCCGAGAAGGGCCTGAAACTGCGAGTCATGGCGCAGCGAATCGTACAGGGGCTCGACCTTGAGCAAATTAAGCCCGTCGTCGTGCTCCGCGTAAGCCTTGTTGAGCCTCCGTCGGTCGGAATTGCAATTACATCCTAGGCGCGACGCCGGATCCCGACGGCCTGATTCCCGACGCGGACCTCCGGCGATTTGGTGAGCTGGGCGCCGAGATCCGCCGCCGCTTCAGCAAGCCTCTTGCCGAAACCCGCGGGCACGGAACCACGCTGGAATTGG
>JBOGNC010000313.1:0-4325 GCA_050747045.1 Candidatus Acidiferrales bacterium
CCGAACGAGAAGAAATGCGTCAGCCAGTTGTTGATCAATTCGTAGTAGGGCATCGCGGGGAACCATGCGACGTTATTCAGGCTCCAGCCGCTGAAGATGCTAACCACGCTGTCCGTCGGCTTGAAGCCCTTTTGCACGTGGAACGGTTTCCAGCCGTCGGGAAGCTTGTTTTCCGTTTCTGCGATGCAGATGTTGTTGTAATTGAGGTTGGACCCCAGGGTGCCCAGGTAGGTGAGTCCGGGCACTCCGCAGCCGCCGAGGTTTTTCGAAAGGATCGTCCATGCCCGGCCAATCACAGCATTGGGCTCGGCGAACGGACCCATGGCCCCGATGCCGTAGTTCATCTTGATCTGGTCGGAGATCGGACCATTCAGCAGCAGCATCCGGGAGAATGAAGACGTGGAGCTGAACAGGGCGGGCTGCCCGGTCGAGGAGATGGCCAGAATGGTGGGCAGGTACTCCGGGCGCGCGCCAGCCATGACGGCATTGATCGCCACGTCCCTGACCGTAAAGGACCACGACTGTTGCGCTCCGCGGGCAGCGCTCAACGTGCCGATAACCTCGTCGGGCTTATGGCTCGTGCCCTTGAGCATCGCTTGCACCTTTTCTTCGGTGGGAAGGATGATGGGCATGAAGTCGGTCATGTTGTTATCGAGGTAGAGTCGCTGGAGATTGTCCTCGGTGTCAAAGTAGGTCGGTGGTCCGATGTCCGGGGGTTCCGTGCCGGTTTTGCTTTCCTCGGCCGTGAGCGGCTTGGTGAGCGCGTCTATGATTTCCGGCATCAGCGGCTTGTTCGTAACCGGATCGTTGCCCAGGAGGACCTGGTACATCTCCGCGTCCGTCTTGTCCGTCATCGGATGCGGCAGGAAGCAGGTGCGCAAGCCGGGCATGCCGCGGCTGCCGGCGTTGGACTTGGCCAGATCCTTGAAGGCAATGGTTACCAGGGGAGCGGTGGGGAGCCCCATTTTTTCAACTGCTATGCAGTGACCGACGGTCGCTGGAGTGCACGTGCTTCAATGCCCATACGCCATGATCATGGCGTTGGCGTGGGCTTTCATTTCCGCCATGAGCTTGGGGTCATCAGCGAAATACGACCCGGCTTTCAGGCGGTACACGGTCTTGACGCTCGGCATGTTCTTCGAGAACCAGATCGCGATTTGATTCAGGAAGCGATCGGCTCCGGCGAAGCCGTCTGAGACGAGATAGATGGTTTTTCCGTCGAGCGTGCTCAGTCGCGGCGCCATCGGAATCAGATGAATCGCGGGCGGCATGCCCTTGGGGTTCACGGTTTCGATCTTCGCCGGCCCCGCCGCAGGCTTTGCTTTCTTCGCAGGTTCAGCAAGAGCCGGAGAAGAACCGGCCAAAATCGCCGGAGAAACGCCGATCAGCGACAGCAGCTTTCTTCGATTGATCTTCATCGTGTTTCCCCCCGCAGTCCCAGACTCAGACCGCTCCCGCTTTTGCATACATCATCGCACGGGCATGCCACGTTAGACTGCCAGGCACGAAATTCGGTTACATCTTGAAACTACGGCAATGCGAAGACGTAGATCGCGCTGCCTCCCGTCGGTTCGTGCATGTCGGCGATCTCGTTGTTGAGCTCCGGGACTTTGAGATTGTATCCAGTCATCACGCACACGTACTGCTTTCCGTTTACTGCGTACGTGATGGTGCTGACCGAGACGTTGCCGCCGAGAATGGATTCCCATAGCTTCTTTCCAGCTCGTCTCGCCCTCTTGTGCTTGCTCGCATGCGGGTCACAATCCTGTCGAATTAGTCTAGCTTCATATTGCCTCGGATTTGTCTCAATTTGTCCCAAAAAACGCCCGAAAATCGGGATTGAATTCCCCCCTCCAAATGTGCAAAAAAGAAGCGCTCAAAATTCTAGCGACTTTGCCTGATTGTAAGTTGAACTCGCGAAAAGAGTAATGAAATCGCAGTTTGTTGGGCAAAATTCAAAGGGCTGGAGCCTCGAATCCCGGTATCGCTACCAGTTCTGGATTCAAAAAGACTTAGCAACTTGTTACCCGAGCCGTGTCACCACGAGCCGACCAACCACTGGCGTGGCGTTTTGCGTTGATCGATCGTTCGACCCCGAGGGCCGCAATCTGTTTTCGAGGCTGGGCGCATCTCCGCCTGCACTTCGCGATTGCGGGCGCAATTTTTCTACGAACATTGAAAAACGGAGTCGCGATGGCGCGAGAAAAAAACCGCGAATGAAGGAGGCGGAGGTTCGCAGGTGAGCAATCATCGACTGCGTTCCTCTCGGTTCACTCATGGCGCAGAGCAACAATCGGATCGACGCGCGAAGCGCGCCAAGCCGGCAGCGCTGCCGCGAGAACGACGACAGGCAACACGACGATCGTCACGAGCGCGTACGTGGGAACGTCGATTCCGTGCACTCCAAAGAGCATCGAGGAAATCAGACGCACCGCGAGTGTCGCAAGCAGCAAACCGGCAAAAGCGCCCGCAGCCGCAAGCTTGACGGCGTCGCCCATTACGAGGCCTAGAATGTTTCCGGGCTGAGCCCCCAAGGCAGAGCGCAGCCCGAACTCCGCGGTTCGCTGCGCGGTGACGTAACTCATTACCGCGTACATTCCGGAGAGTGCGAGCAGCAGCGCCAGTCCCGCGAATATGACGGCGAGGGCCGCGCGGAAACGCTGAGCGGCGATCGAGCCTGCGACCATCTCGTTCATGGTGGTGAATCTCATCGCTACTTCAGGATCCATCTCACGAATGGTGTTCTGAACGGCAGGGATTAAAGCCGCAGGCTGGCCGGAAGTTCTGAGGATGACTTGCAGCTCGTTGGCCATGTATGGATGCTGGCGCATCGGCATGTAAAGCTCGGGCCCGGGCTGGCTGGCCGGGGAATCCTGGCGCACATCTCCCACCACGCCGACCACGGTTAACCATTTTTCAGGGAAATCGAAACCGCAGATGATGCGATGCCCGATCGGATTTTCGTGAGGAAAATATTGGCGCGCGAGCGATTCGCTTACGATGGCGACAAACGGGCGGTCATACAAATCGGCATCAGCAAACTCGCGTCCGCGCAGCAGCGGAATACGCATGGTGGCGAAGTATCCGGGACTCGCGAGCGCAAAAACCGCGTGGGGATACTTTCTGTAGTCGCCGACGAAATTATTCGCGGACCATGGCTGCTTGCCCTCGATTGCGAAGTAACCGTTGGAGCCGTATTGTCCATCGGGCATTCCCATAGCACCGGCCACGGAAACGACGTGCGGCAGGGCGCGCAGCCGGGAAAAGAGGGAGTCGAAGATGCTACCAGCCCTCAGATTCTCGCTCAAAGTGCGCGCGGGGACATGAGCATAGGCGACGAGGATGCCTTCAGTGCGATAGCCGAGTGGGGCGCCGCGCAAGGCCAGAATCGTCTGAAATAACAGAGTGGCGCTGATCGTCAGGAACAGAGCGACGGCAATTTGTGACACGACGAGAGAATCCCGAAGGCGCGAGCGATTGCCACCCATCGACGCGTGTGATCCGCCTTGCTTGATGGCGTCTTGCAAATTGACGTGCGTGGCGCGGTAAGCCGGCGCGATTCCGAACAGAATGCTGGTGAGGATCGCGAGAGCGATGGCGAAGACCAAGACGCGCCAGTCGAAACGAATGTCGACGAGCAGAGGGGCGGGGAGAAATACTGCGCCGATCGCCAACAGCGCCCGGGTGGCCCACCCCGCGAGCGCGATTCCAAGGAGGCCCGCGGCCCCAGCGAGGATCATGCTTTCGCAGAAGAGTTGACGCACCAAGCGCGCCTTGCCTGCACCCAACACCGCGCGCACCGCCAGTTCGCGGCTCCGGCCGGCAGATCGCGCCAGCATCAAATTGGCAACATTAGCGCAAGCTACAAGGAGGATCAGTCCGACGGCGCCCAGCAGGATCAGGAGCGTGGGTCGCACTGGAGCGGAAAGCTGTTGCCGCAGCGAGACGGCTCTCAGGCTCCTATCGCGGTTGCTATTTGGATAGAAGGCTGCCATCCGGTTAGAAATCGAGAGGATCTGCGCGTTGGCTTGCGCGAGAGACTCGCCTCCCTGCAGTCGCGCAACAGCGCGAAAGTTGAAGCTCGTGCGATTCGTATTTCGCGGGATGGGCGAGACCGCAGCCCACATTTGCGCGCGCCGGGGAAATTGAAAATTGGGCGGCATCACACCGACGATCTGGTAGGCGGTGCCATCGATGCTGGCAATTTGGCCGAGAGCCGCCGAAGCCGATCCGAAATTACGGAGCGCAAAACCCACGCCGACTACCGCTGCACGGCCATCATCCGCGGGGACGAACGTGCGTCCGGCCAGCGGAGGAACTTTAAA
>JBOGNC010000314.1:0-4308 GCA_050747045.1 Candidatus Acidiferrales bacterium
GCCTGCGCCCAGGTGCGGGCCTGGAAAACTGCGAGAATCAGAACGGCTGCGCAAACAACCTTGCCTACCCACGCCAAAGCCTTCATCATGTCCCCCTCACGACGGACTCGACGTTCCCGTTGAGTTGTGATCTGTCGAAGCTGCTTTTGAATCGTTATTCGACCCACCAAACTACAATAATTCAAACAGAGGATGTAGAGCCCCCCCCCGGTTGTCCGAAGCTTATAGTTTTTTACAGAACCCCTGTCAAGGCAAAAACGCAGTGAGTGGCGCCCCGGCTGTTTCCCTAAGCGCCTTGCATTTGCCCTTGGTTCCCTCGGAGGGCCGGCCACCACTCATCACCAGAGGGACCGCGCCGCGCGCGCTTATTGCCGCCTTCAAAAGAATTCTCGGTGTTCCGCCGAAATCTTATTTTCGGCGACGTTGACATGCCACTAGTCGTATCCCGCTGTGCACACGACGCTGCCGTCGCCGCCCCGTTCAGCCAAAATCATTCGTGCCGCAGCGCCACCATCGGATCGACTTGCATGGCGCGGCGCGCCGGTATCCAGCACGCCAGCAGCGCCACCCCGAAAAGTACGCCGGCGGCAGCGGCGAAAGTGAGCGGATCGGTCGCGCTGACGCCAAAAAGCATCGACGCCATGAACCGTGTCAGCCCGATAGAAGCCATCAATCCCAGCGCAATGCCCACGAGCGCTGTCATCCCGCCATTCCCAAGCACGTCGCGAAGGATTCGCTTCGGCTGCGCCCCCAGAGCCATCCGAATCCCGAACTCATGCGCGCGAGTCGTGACCGTGTATGCCGTCACGCCATACAGCCCCACCGCCGCCAGGAACACCGCCAGACCCGCGAACAGCCCCAGCAGAATGGCTGCGAAGCGCTGCTGCGCCACCGACTCCGCCACGCGCCGGCTCATCGTCTCCACGTCATAGACCGCCTGACCGGGACCGGCCGATTGCACTTGCCGCCTCAACGCTCCGATTAGCGGCCCGGGATCGGACGCCGTGCGCACCACCAGCGTTGCACCGGGATAGTATCGAGGATAATAAACCATGCCCTCGGATAAAGCGGCGAGGCTCGATTCACGAACCGTGCCCACCACACCCACAATCGTGAACCACTGCCCGCGATTATCGTCATATCCGATCTGCTGCCCGAGGGGATTCTTGCCGCGCCAGAATCGCTGTGCGAAAGCCTCGTCAATCACCACAACTTTTTGCGCTGACGAGCCAGGCGCTTCCATTTCCTCCTGCGTGTAAATGCGTCCGCGCAAGAGCGGAATGTCCATGGACGCAAAATAGTCCGGCGTCGCCGCCACCCATTCTGAATGCGGCTGCGGATCGTCCGGACCCGGCTGATAGCCGCGAATCGAAAGAAGGGCGCTAGTTTCGTCGTGAAAAAGCGGGGGATCGAATGCCAGCGCCGCGTCCCGCACGCCAGCCAGAGACGATACGCGATCCAGCAAAGTGTTGGCGAACGCCCGGTAACGCGCGACATTCATCGTCTGCTGGGGCGGCGAAATCCGAAGCGTTACTACGTTCGTTGGATCGAACCCGGGATTGACTTGCAGCAGCTTCGCAAGCGTCCTCGACAGGAGCCCCGCCCCCACCAGCAGCATGCACGTGAGCGCGGCCTCCGAGATGACTAGCGTGCGCCGAAAGCCCTGGCGCTGACCGGGCGAATGGCCTCCGCCGCCCTGCTTCAGCGATTCCGACACGTCGGCGCGGCTAGCCTGCATCGCCGGCGCCAATCCGAAGATAATTCCGGCAATCGCCGCGACCGCGAAGGTAAATCCCAGCACGAATGGATTGATTCCGATCACATCTTTCTGCGGCACGCTTGCAGGTGCAAAACGAACCAGCAACCGCACGCCCCAGTACGCGAGCGCAACGCCGCAAGCGCCCCCGCACATCGAAAGCATCAGGCTCTCGGTAAGGAGTTGCCTTAGGACACGGCTTCGCCCCGCCCCGATCGCCGCTCGCACGGCCATCTCGCGCGACCTCGCGCTTCCCCAGCCCAGCAGCAGGTTCGCGATATTCGCGCACGCAATCAGCAGCACCAAAAACACTGCGCCGAACAGTAGGTATAGCGACTGCTCCACATTCCCTACGAGATCGCCTTTCAACGGGCTCACCAGAATGCCGAAGCCCTTGACGATGCCCGCGTGCGTACGGTCGTATGCAGCCGAAGCGGTTACGCTCGCTGCTTCCACGCTCATCGCTGCACGGGCTTGCTTGATCGACACACCAGGCCGCAAACGAGCCCGCATCTGATAAACCAGCGACCAGCGCTGGTCTTCCGTGAAATCCTTAGGTGTAAGTCCCATCGGGACCCACAGCTGTGTCGTCGGATCAATCGCGGAGATCGATGCGGACTCTACCCCGATCACTCGATACTCGATCCCATCGAGCTGTATATTTTTGCCAATCACGCGCGGATCTCCTCCGAACATACCCCTCCAGAGGGCAGAGCTCAGGACTGTCACATGCGCATTCGCGTCCAAGTCGTCGGCCGAAACGAACGTCCGCCCGAGAATCGGTCGAATCCCCAGCAACGGAAACAGGCTCGCCGTCACGCGGTTGGCGTTGAGTCGTTGTGTTTGTCCGCCGGCCGTGACGTTCAACTTTTGCTGGCGGAGCAATGCCGTCGACGCAAACACATCGCTGCGAGCGCTGTAATCGCGGAACTGCATCACGGAAACAGGGACCCTGGGGAAATTGATGCTGGGCAAGCTATCGTAGATCGAGACGACTTGATTCGGTTCTGGAATGGGCAGCGGCCGCAACAGCACCGCATCGACGACGCTGAAAATCGCCGTGTTCGCGCCGATTCCGAGCGCCAGCGTCAGCACCGCCACCACCGTGAACCCGGGGTTCTTCCGCAGCACGCGAAGGCCGAAGCGAATATCGTGTACGAGCGTGTCCAGCCATGCGCCGACTCTCGCCGCTCGAACCGATTCCTTCACCTGCTCGGCCCCGCCCAGCTCGATCCGCGCCGCTCTCTGCGCCTCCTTGGGCCGCATCCCCTCTTTGATCTTTTGGTCCGCGAGCATCTCGATGGTGGCACGAACCTCGTCATCAAGATCCGCATCAATCTGGCGCTTGCGAAAAAGAGATCGCAAAAAGCTCTTCGCCAGTGAGAGTAACCGCATCGAAAACTCCTCCGGGGCCCCTGACGCGCTTGCGCGCTGGGGTGGACGTTCAGGACGCTTCGAGCGCCCGCGCTATCGCCAGCGAAATCCGTCCCCAACGCTCGGTCTCCGTTTCGAGCTGCCGCCGGCCCGCCTTGGTCAGCCGATAGTATTTCGCTCGCCGGTTGTTCTCTGATTCCCCCCACGACGAACTCAGCCAGCCCGCCTCTTCCATCTTGTGCAGCGCGGGAAAGAGCGAGCCGGGCTTCACCTGAAACGTACCCTTGGTGATCTGCTCGATGCGGCGCGAAATCCCTAGGCCGTGCATTTCTTGGAGCGCCAGCGCCGTCAAGATCATCAGGTCGAGCGTCCCTTGTAAAAGGTTTGTCGGTTCCGTGGCCACTCTCGCCTCCTATAGGCAACCGATGGGAACGTAAACCCATCCGTATCGGATGTCAATAGGAGAGTTTCGGCTTCCCGCCGACGCTCCATAGCGGCTCAGTTTGAATTTTCTGGATCGTGACACAAGCGGTCAAAATTCAAACTGACTAGCCGCCAAATCTGGGGGAGACCCTTGCCCGGTGTGGTAATATGCTAATTGAGGGCTTGTGTGGGCCCGGCTGTTGAGGGAAATCTGAGCGGGGAGGTCTCGCAGTGGCGAAGGAAGCGGTTGCTAGGCGGGCAGCGCTTGAAACTTCCAGAGTTCCCTCCCGTACTGCGTCCGTTCTTTTCACTTCGCCTGCTCTTCGCCTGAAAAACTCGCCGCTCGCCATTTCTACCCGGAACAGTCACTCGAGTAGAATCGCATCTAACTTGTTGAAAACAAACGACCGGCTCTCCGTCTACCCGGAACATCCCGGCGCATCGAAAAACGCGCATTTTGCGGTTCCGAGTTTCGAGCTTCCGCTCGTTCCGCGCACCGGATCGCTCGGATTTTCGAGCCCGTTTGCGCGAGTATTACAATATTTGCCAGGGGGGTGTAACCTCTAGCGCCATGCCAGCACGCACACTCTACGAAAAAATTTGGGACGCGCACGTGGTCCGCGAAGAACCCGGCAAGCCCACTCTAATTTATATCGACCGCCATCTGGTCCACGAAGGCACTTCCCCGCAAGCATTCGCGGGGCTGAAAGCCGCGGGACGGAAAGTCCGTCGTCCCGAGCTCGCCTTCGCGGTGA
>JBOGNC010000315.1:0-4284 GCA_050747045.1 Candidatus Acidiferrales bacterium
TGCCCAGCGCCAGCGTCGCCACGGCAATCGCCGTGTAGACCGGGCTCCTCCGCAACATGCGGAACGCGTAACGTACATCCTGCAGAAAATTCCCCACGCAACGCCTCCCAAGCGCATTCGCGCGGCGGATTAGTATCCTACGACAAACCCAAGAGCTGTATCCTGCGGTTCCGCTTGATTCGCCACCGCACGATTCGCGCACTGGCGGTCACGCGTTCGCCACCCGCATCTCCTTTGGAGCTTCTTGCGGAGTTATCTCGGGTTCGAATTTTTGCAGCCGTTGCCGGTGCAGCCACCAGAAAAGACACGCTTCGAGGCACTGAGCCGCAAGAGCAAAAATCCACAGTCTCTGTCCTGCGATCCAATTCGCGAAATTGAGCGCAAACAACGGTGAAGGAATCAGAATCGCTGTAAGGGCCGCGCCGTGGGCGTGGGCGTAGAGATTAAGCGCGCTAAAAATGGTCGCCGTGCATCCGTAAAATATAAGGAAGTAAAGCGCCGCTGATGCCAGCGGGCGCCTGGCGCGCCGCAGAGCCAGCCACTGGATACAAAGCGTGTCACGCGCCAGCCAAACGCCCACGAATACCACGTCGTAAACCGCGAGAGCTAAGCTCCAAGCTTCGCCCGCATAGCGATAGTGGGCGATGAGCGACACCAAGCTCGCGCCCACGATCGCGACCCCGGCCACAACGTATGTCACCGGCCAAGCAGCCGCCCACGCGCTGGACGCACGATTGCCCAGGTTCCGCGCTCGCTTGCGAATTTTTTCTCGATTCCGTAGCAGCACCAGCGCCAACCCGGCGATCAGCGCCGTCGTGCAAGTCAAGTGGAGCTGCTCCACCGACTGGACAGGAGAGGCATGCCGTCGAATCGCGAAGCGCGGTCCAAAGTGAAGGAATCCTTCGAAAAACACGCCTCTCCACGAATAAAAGCCTATCTGAAGCAAGCTGGCGAATAGTGCAAGTCCCAGCGCCTGCGGCCCGGAATACATTTCGTACAGCGCGGTTTCTCGTTTTAGGTTTCGCACCACCGCAAGCAAAAACCATGCTGTGAACGCCAGGTATAAGGCTACGAGAACAGCGAAATGCGGCACGGCCACGCCGAAAAACTCATCGCTCCAGGGGTATCCCTTCGGCAGCGTCCCGAGTAAATCTGCCCCAGCAAAGGGGCTAACTCGCCGAATGGTCCAGACCGCGGGCTCCACGAGTGTGGCTCCGAGGACGGCGAGATACAGCAGAATCCCGATCACGCCGGCGCCTCGGCCCTCGATAACCGATATTATCAACGCAAGCGAATGGAATGCGACCGACCCGAGAATCACAATCACGTACGCCTCGGCGACGATGCGGGCTGGTACGTGTCCTCCAATCGCTCCGGCCAATGCGAGGGGCACGAAACACAAGGTCACGAAATATGCCCCCACCGGGGCGCCGAATAGCTTTCCAATCGCGAGCTCAAAAGAACTAAGACGGGTCACCCGCTGAAAATCAAAGGTATTGTGCTCCATCTCGCGATGAACGGACTGAAGTACGAATATGCCGCCGCCGATCAGCAGGATCGCGATTTGCGCGTAAAGCGTGAACGCGAAAACGGCTGCGGCCTTATGCAGATTGCCGATGCTGACGTCTACGTCGGCGTGCATAATCGATGCCCAGATCGTCCCGGAAATCGCCAGGCACACGATGACCGCCGCGATCAAGCGGCCTCGACGCAATTGAATTCGCGCGTTGCGCACAAACTCAGGATTGTCGAACAACATCACATTACTTCTCCGCTCGATATCCTCGAATACAGCCGCTCCAGCGTCTCCGTCACTTCTTCCACCCCGCACACTGGCGCTCCCGCGCTAACGAGCTGGCGCACCAGCTCGGCCAAGGTCGCATCGTCGCCGGTAAAGGCGAACTCCATTGCCATACCTGTCGCAACCGGTTCGCTCACTCCCGCTCGCGCCGCGAGCCATTCTCCGAGCGCAAATCCCTGGGAAGCTAGTCGGAGACGGATACGACGAAGGCTAGCAGACTCACGCATCACGTCCTGCAGCGAGCCGGATCGCAACAGCCGTCCCTTTTCCATGATTGCAAGCGATGTGCAGATTTCTTCCAAGTCGGCCAGGATGTGGGACGTGATGAAAATCGTCTTGCCCCGCGCGTGCATTTCTTTCAGCAGCTCTTTCAGTTCCACGCGCGCTTTCGGATCGAGACCCCCGGCCGGCTCGTCCAATACGACGAGCGGGGGATCGTGGATAATGGCGCGCCCAATTCCCAGCCGCTGCTTCATCCCACGCGATAGCCCAGAAATCAGCTCGTCGCGTTTGCTCTCCAGGTTCATGCTCGCGATGATCTCATCCACTCGACCTGGAATCCGCTCGCGATCCAGCTTGTAAGCGTGAGCGAAATAATCCAGATACTCCCAAACCTTCAGGTCATCATAGAGGGAGAAAAAGTCTGCTAAATAACCCATATGTCGCTGCGCTTCTTCCGGCCGGCGCTGTACGTCAACACCGTTCACCGTCACTTGTCCTGAAGTCGGCGCTTGCAGTCCGCAGATCATCTTGAGCGTGGTCGTTTTTCCCGCTCCGTTCGGCCCCACAAGCCCGAAGATCTCTCCATCCGGCACCTGTAGATTCAAATGATCCGCAGCCAGAATCTGGCCGTTCTTGCCGGAAGGGAGGTCGTACTGCTTCGTTAAGTCAACAAGTTGGATCATCGAATCAACGCATCATCCGACACTCCACTTCTCCTGTCAACGTGAGGAGCTTCGACGTATCGACAGGAAGCAAGGGGCTCTTACAACCGCAGGCCGAGGACCTGTAATTGAACCTGTACCGAAGACCAGCAGGGCTTCCCGCCGATGTTCGCTACCGTCGCCGTGTGGTCGTGCGTGCTGATAAAAAACTCGTCGCCAAAGCGGTCGCTCGCAGCTGCCTTAACCCCGGGATAGTCCCGTAAGTGGCTCGGGCCTGCGTGGCCTTTCTGCACCTATGAATCCCGGGCGCGGAGGAAGCGTGTGTCTCCGAGCTACATGGGCTGCTGCGTTCCAATTTGGGAATGAGGTTGAGTCCCATCTTCCGTCTAATTGCTCCTTGACTTTGCGTCATTTTCATGCTACCGTAGGCCGTTTTTAGTTGGCTGCGCAAACCTGCTGAGCGCGCCCAACGCTACCGAAACACCCCATCAGCAGCGCGTGCGGCCCGTGTGTCTTACGGCCGGGAAAGGTCGACTGGAAGCGTGGCAACGGAAATCCTGGCCGGGTCGAGGATGGATTGGCAGGTCGTACTTGCCCCGGGCGAAGGGGAAGGGAACCCGATCATCACGATCCGCATTTTATCGCGCTACTGTTCGCGCAGTCCCACCCGCGCAAAATCTACAGCGCTGCGTTCGACTCGCAGATCGGTACATGTTCGGGTAGATCCCGGCGTAAGTTGTTGGAAACAAAAGACCGGGCACGGTTCACTCTCGTTGCAGGCTCGTCCATGATCTCGTGTCGCCCATCACCGCTTTTTACTCACAAGTCGCTGTCTCAAGGGCGGAACAGTCACTCGACCTTAAACCGACGTAAGCTGTTGAAAACATTCACCCGCGAACAGCGAAGGGCGGAACGTCCCGGTGCACGCGCATTTCACAGAATTTCGCCCCGCCGTCGACGAAGTCCGTTCCCGCAAATCGGATGCATTTCATGGCCCTACCTCAAAAGAGACGCGGTGCGCTTCAGGGCCGACGGCGGTGATGATCACACCGGCAACGAATACGATCGCCGCGAACGCGCCCATCGATTGCGCGAGGGTGAAATGACGGCCGAGAGCCGCCTCAATCGGCGCCGCAGGCGCCGCGGCAATCAGAACTCCGACCTGGTATGCGAAGCCGGGAAAAAATCCGCGCAGCGAGCTGGGCGACAGCTCGTTGATGTGCGCCGGGACCACTCCCCACGCGCCCTGCACCATGAACTGCATCAGCAGCGCCCCAACGCTCATCAGCGCGACTTCGCCCGCAACGCTGCCCGTCGGAATCAGCCGCGGAGCGAACATCCACAGAGGAATCAGCACGATGCCCAGCAGCATGGCAACGATCATCGCGCGCCGGCGCCCGCTGCGATCGGAGTACAGGCCGACGAGCACGCCACCCACGATCGCTCCAACCATCGACACGACGCTCACGATCGCCGTGGCTTGCGTGCTGAAATGCAGATCGTGCTGCAGAAACGTCGGATAAAGGTCCTGCGTGCCATGCGAGATGAAATTCATCGCCGCCATAAAAATCACCAGATACAGGAAGCGCTTCCAATTGG
>JBOGNC010000316.1:0-4282 GCA_050747045.1 Candidatus Acidiferrales bacterium
TCAAGTCGATCAGCCATCGCTCGTTCGGATTCCGCAGCCCGAAGACCTTCATCGCGGCCATCTACCACTGCTGTGCTCGGCTGCCGCTGCCTGCCGAACGCTGATTACACTTTTGGGATAGGAGCCACTTTGGCTGGGCTGAACTTGCTTTCAAGGAGCATTCACTTTGGTTACTTCACCCAGTTATCAATTTATCTTCGCCACCCTCGTTCTTACCGTCAGCTACTGGTGCTGGATTCTGCTCGAAGTTTCGCTTTTCATCAGGGAACGGGGGACGGTCAGGAGCAATGCCGAAGACCAGGGAAGCAGACGATGGATTATCGCCTGGCTCGGTGGCGGCGTTTTACTTGGAGTCTTCGTCGAGCCCTACATTTTTGCATTCTCCAAAATTGAAGCTCGGGTTGCTCTCTTCTTCGTCTTGGGCATTGCGCTCATCTGGGGAGGCATGCTGCTTCGAATGTGGTCGATTTCGATATTAGGGCGGTTCTTCAAAACAACAGTAGTCATTCAGCCTGGCCACAACCTCATTCAACGCGGTCCGTACAGATATTTACGCAACCCCGCGTACACGGGAATACTTATCACTCTAATTGGGCTTGGACTAGGTGTAGGAAACTGGTTGAGCATTGCCTCGCTTTTTTTCGCAGGGTTGATTGGTCTGGGGCGGCGTATTCACGTCGAGGACGAAGCTCTCTGCAAGCGTTTTGGAAAGGAATATGAGGAATACCACAAGAGAACCTGGGCGGTAATTCCATTTGTCTGGTAAGAGTTTTGTCCAACTGGCGTTTCACTTCCCGATTGAAGCATGTTTGGAACCTAAGAAACCGGCCACCAAAAGCGCGTGTGCATTCCAAACGGTCTTGCTGCAATCACGAAAGCACGATTTCGTCTGAGCCGCGTACGGCGGCAAATCCTGGTGTTCGATCCGATGAAAAGGAGCCCTATGCGATACGTGTGTCTCGTGACGATCCTGCTTGCTGCAACGTCCGCGTACGCGCAAAACGGCGCCGAGGTTTACAAAGCGCACTGCGCGAGTTGCCACAATTCCGGGGCGCCGCGAGTGCCTCCTGAGAGCGCATTGCGCGCCATGAGTCCGATCCGTGTGCTGGCCGCGCTCGAAACCGGAGTGATGAAAACCGTAGGCGATACGCTGACGCCCCAGGAGCGCACGGCCGTGGCGCTTTATCTGAGCGCCTCGCTGACTGCGCCGAAGGCTGCTCCTTTGGCGCCGCCGTCTTCCGCGTTCTGCGCCGCCAGCGCTGCTCCGTTCCGCTATTCCTCGAAGGGCGCGATGTGGGCGGGCTGGAGCACGAGCGCCGCCAATACACGTTTCCAGGATGCGGCTGCCGCCGGTCTCACAGCAGCCGACATCCCGCGACTGAAATTGAAATGGGCTTTCAGCTTGGGAGATCAAACCAATGCGCGGTCGCAGCCGGCAGTGGACGACGGCAGGATCTTCTTTGGCACGGACAGCGCGGCGTACTCGCTCGATGCACGCAGCGGCTGCATCGAATGGACCACCAAAGTCGAGGGCGCCATTCGATCCGCGCTGGTGATCGGCCCGGCGGGACGCGGGCAGCGGGCGGCCGTCTATTTCGGCGCGGGAAAGAACGCCTATGCGCTGGACGCTTCGACGGGCAAGCAGCTCTGGAAGGTTCCCGCCGCCAAGCACTTCGCCGCGATAATCACCGCAGCGCCCTTGCTCCACAAAGGCGTGCTGTACTTCGGCATCTCGTCCTACGAAGAGGCGCTAGGTCCTCTTCCCGGCTATCAATGCTGTACCTTCAGGGGCAGCGTGGTGGCGCTAAAAGCGGATACAGGTAAGCTGCTCTGGCGGACGTACACGATCACCAAGGTGCCGCAGCCGACGGAGAAAAATAAAGCGGGCGTAGAGATGTACGGGCCATCGGGCGCGGCGGTGTGGTCCACTCCGACGTTTGATGCGAAGAGAGATCGCTTGTATGTGGCGACGGGCGACAACTATTCGCATCCGACGACGGAGACAAGCGACGCTGTGCTGGCGCTCGACGCGAAGACTGGAAAACTGCTATGGCGGCGACAGATGACAAGCGGCGACGCGTTTACCAACGCGTGCTCGATCCCAGGAAGCCCAAATTGTCCGCCGCCGGCCGGACACGACTTTGATTTCGGGCAGCCGCCAATACTGGTATCGCTCGGCGGTGGGCGCAGAGAGCTGGTCATCGGTCAGAAGTCCGGACTGGCTTACGCGCTCGATCCAGATAGGGACGGAGCAGTATTGTGGCAAACGCGCGTCGGCAAGGGCGGCCCGCTGGGCGGGATGATGTGGGGCTCAGCCAGCGATGGCCGCAATGTGTATGTCGCCGAATCCGATCTCGGATTCAAGGGGGTTATTCCCGATAAGAATTCGGCGCAGGGATACAGGCTGCTGCCGAATCCAAACCAAGGCGGCGGGCTTTTCGCCCTCGACCTCAAGAGAGGCGAAAAAATCTGGGGCGCTTTACCTCCGGCGGCATGCGGAGACCGCGTTGGTTGCAGTCCGGCGCAGTCGCAGGCGGTCACCGCGATTCCCGGTGTGGTCTTCTCGGGGGCCCTCGATGGCCACATCCGGGCCTACTCAACGTCTGATGGGAAAATTCTTTGGGATTTCGATACTGCGCACAAATTTCCAACTCTGAACGGCGAACCGGCCCATGGCGGCTCGTTGGACGGACCCGGTCCAGTAATCGCCGGTGGAATGCTCTTCGTCAGCTCAGGCTACGGGCAGTTTGGCGGAATGCCGGGAAATGTTCTCCTGGCGTTTTCGACGGAAGGGCACTGACGCAATTCCTGTCGAGTCTGCTGTACGACGTGAAGCCTGCCGATCCGGTGACGTTTATTTCCGTAGCGCTGATTCTGCTTTGTGTGGCGCTCCTCGCGTGTTATGCCCCGCACAGCGCGCAGCAAACGTCGATCCGATGGAAGCGCTACGGCAGGAATGACGCCGTCGCACGTGGGGTGAACATCAGGGACGAGCGAAAGGACGTCAACTCCGCACGGTTTCAGCCCGTTGTTTCCGTGCCTGAATTTCAGCAGCCTTCCGGTAAATGCTCTCCCAGGAGATATCCCGGGCGGGCCGCGAATGTTTTTCACGGAACCGCACAAGACCCGGATGTAGTTCGAGTAGTTGTGAAAGCGTGAGTACGCCTGAAGGATATATCCGGGCTTCGAGACGGCTTCCTCCAGCAAAGCCGCCCAAGAGATGGTCGGTCTTCGCTCGCTTCTCTCAGCGCCATTTCGCGCGCCGCCTGTGTGCCCCTGCGGGCCTGCGCTGCTGTTTTCGTCTCATTGACGCCGCGCGGGGGAAAATAAAACACGGAACGACGATGCGGCGCCTATGGCCGTCGCGCAGTCCGGCGCCTTCGCTTGGTCATTTCTGGTGTTCCGCGGCGGAACAGTGCGAGTCATTTGAGCGCAACCGGAACTGGGCAAAGTCGCCCGTCTCATCGAAGGAGCCAAGTCCGATTTGCCCGCACGTGAAGGTGCGGTCTATCACAGAAAACGCTGGCCTCGTCTGCTTATCCAGATAAACCTTAATCGAGCCTGAGCGCGTATCGCGGATAATGCTCACATCGTGCCAGGAACGGTCCGGCAGCGCGGGAGAAGCGTTCAGGCCAGCGATTCGCCGCCGGGGTCCGTCGTCAACAACGAATATGCCATTGTGCACGGCTATTTGGCTTCCGGCATTTTCCGAAAGGTGAACATAATAGAAGTGAAGCGTGTCCAAGTAGTTGAATACGATGATCATCGAGCCACCCGTGCGCCGCACCTTCACGTTGAGGCTAAAACTGCCCACCTCGACGTTTTTCAACCGCGCAAATTGCAAGGGACGGCGAGGTACTCCAGGCGGCCGGGAGCGCTTCATGTGGAGATAGTGGAGGCCATTTTCCGTGAGAATTTCCCAGTCTTGTGGGAAAGGCATCTTCCAAGCACCGGAAGCTCCTGAGTTAAAATCATCGCGGACGGATAAGCTCTCTGCCCGCGCGCCGCCGGACAGCTTTGGTGGCCGCATGAAAACCACACAGCCTAGAAACAGGCTTAGAGCAGCCCAGGAAATCGAACCGCTCAGCATGCGTCTCGGTTTGTTCATCGAATCGCCTCGTTCAGTATTTGTCCGCGTCTGCTTGATGGGCCGTTCTTGCGTCAATCGTCTGAGCTGGCCAAAACGGCACAACGGCCTCCGCCGTCGCCGCCCGGCGCATGTGCAAAATCGCCTTTGCAGGTGGTCAGCCGAATTCCGGACCTAAAATAGCGCAAACCAGTT
>JBOGNC010000317.1:0-4266 GCA_050747045.1 Candidatus Acidiferrales bacterium
GCGCGAGCCAATAGACGCAGCGCATTCCCACCACGTCAGCCTTTGATTCCTCTAGCGCGGAATATGCCGGGCCAATGGCTTCCCCTATATCCTGTTTTCCGGCGGAATTGTGGACGTACGAAGGGCCCAGGCCGTGCGAAATTTCGTGCAGGATCACGAACTGCAACACACCGTCTCCGCTGACCATGGCGGCTTGATCGGGAACCATCAGATGCTGGACGAGCGGCAAGATCACGTTGTTGACGCGCGCGTCCATGAAATTCTTCCAGAAGATTTTCTTCGAGCCTTTCAGCACGTGGATGCGCGGATCGTTGGGTAAATTATCAGCCACGGCCTGGTAGCCGTGCAGCAGATCGCCGGAGCGGTAGATCGCGTCAACGACTTCCATGGGCGACTGTTTGCCACGCTTCGAAGGAAGATCGGCCGCGGGGAGGGGAAGCGACCGCTGCAATTGAGGAATGTATCTGCGATAGATGTCGAGTTTTTTGCTCTCCGCGTCGTTGCGGATCATGATCGACGCGCCGTAGGCGGTTTTCACGCCGAGCAGGCCATCTTCATAGACCTCATAGGGCGCGAAGATGATGTCGAATTTCGGATCTTTGAGGCCGAGCCAGGCGATGTCACTCGGGAAATAATCATCGGTGAGCAGCGCGTGGGCGCGCAGGCGCAAGAAATTAGCGAAGGCAGGATCGGGTGTGAGTTCGGAAGCTTCGCGCAGATCGCGCGCCATGGGCACCAGGAATTCGCGAAAGGCGGTGTGGTAGGGAACTGCTTTCAAATTGTCACCGTCGCGCTCGACCATGGTGTAGGGGCTATACAGCGCGGTTTTTTGGTCGGGATGCGCGGCGACGTAGGAATCGAATTCCTCCTTAGTCATGCCCCAGGGGAAAAATCCGGCGCCGGGCGGCAATGGCCGCGTGCCGACGAACGGCTTATTGTCGTCGATCAGATCGAAGCGGCTGCCATTGATTTTCAGATATTCGCGCAGAAGCTCGCTCTCGTGGTCATGTTTATCGGCGAGCGAAAGGTAGAGTTTCAGCCCTTCGGGATCGCTCTGGCGCCAAAAAATGCAGTCGAGCAGGCCGGCGGCGTCAACCAGCTTATCGACCATTTTCTTTTCGTTTTCCGTGAGGCCGCTGGAATCGAAAGAAATGTGAATGGGTTTGAATTTGGCGACTTGCTGGGCGAGATCGGGTGCGACGACTAGATTTGATGGCATGGATGATTTTCGGGAGCTGGAATGCCGGGCGGATTTGGTGGAACCAGGGGTGCCGGCCCACGCAGGTAGCGACGCAACGGCGGCGACCAGCACGATCAGAGCGGCGAAGAGCAAACGAAATTTCGCGTGCACCGGGACGTTCCGGGTGGAACGGGTCTCGGTCGTTTGTTTTCTATTACTTACACGTGTTCCTACTCGATTGACTGTTCCGGGTAGCGCACCCGAAATTGTAGCGTGGCCTTGAATGGTTGTATATGGGCGGCGGGCCGAAACCCGCGCGCCAAAAAAACGCGGCCTGGGCAAGTCCATTCTGCTGCCCGCTGCCAGCTGTCCGTCTCGCGCTGCCATCCGCTCTGCCTCCCTCGGCGCGAATTCCTCCGCGAATCCAAGCTTCTACTTTCCGACTTCAAAGGGCGAATTTCAATCGAAAATAAGTACAGGTATGCGCACCGGTACCTGCAGGCCGGTACCGCGCGGCTTGATGGACAAGTGCCAAGCTGGGCACAAAAGAGGATTTCCCGGGGTCTATTTCGGCTGTGGCCGAACGTACCGGGAATATACTTTGGGCACTTCAAGTATCGAATGCGGGCAATTAACGGTTTCTGCTATCGAGGCGCGATGGTGTGCTCGTAATCCGCTTTCCAGGAGGACAGTATGAGGAAGTCCCTTGCTTGGGTATCGGCGCTGGCGATGATGGGCCTGGCGATTGGCGTAAACGCAGCGCCGCAAGATAAACGGTCAGCGCAGCAGAAAGACACGAGCAGCCGGGAGGCTGCTTCCGGGCGCGAGAATCCAGCCGCGACGGCGGTCAGGCCGAGCGAAGCGGCAGCCAAGCTGCCGGTCGAACGCGTGGTGCTATACAAGAGCGGCGTGGGATATTTCGAGCACGAGGGGCAGGTGCGCGGCGACCAGAGCGTCAACATCGACTTCACCAGCGGCCAATTGAATGATGTGCTGCAGTCGCTGACAGTGCTGGACCTGAACGGCGGTCGCATCGCGGGAATCGATTACAACTCCGAGGCGCCGTTCGATCAGAGGCTTGGAGCGCTGCAACTTCCGCTGGCGGAAAAGACGAATCTTTCGGAGTTTTACGGCGCGCTGCGTGGAGCGCGGCTGGACATTCGCGAGGGGAACACCACGATCACGGGCAGGCTGCTGAGCATCGAGCGGAAGACTCGGACGAGCGGCGGCACGACGCTGGAAGTAGACCTTGCGACCCTGGTGAGCGACACGGGCGAAGTACGCAGCGTGGAAATCACCCCGGCAGTGAGCGTGCGGCTGGCGGACCGTGACGTGACAAACGAGGTGGAAAACTACTTGTCGCTGCTCTCGTCCGAGCGGCAGGCGGACTTGCGCAAAATGACCATCCAGACTGACGGCACGGGCGAGCGCGAACTGTATGTGAGCTACATCAGCGAAGTGCCCATTTGGAAGACGACTTACCGGATCGTGCTGCCGTCGAAGCCGGGCGATGAACCGCTGCTGCAGGGCTGGGCCATCGTAGACAACACGGTCGGCGAAGACTGGGACAATGTGCAATTGTCGCTAGTGGCGGGCGCTCCGCAGTCGTTCATTCAGCAGCTTTCGCAGCCGTACTACGCGCGGCGTCCGGTGGTGCCGTTGCCGCAGAACGCGCAATTAACTCCGCAGACGCATGAGAGCGCGATGGAAGGTGGCTTGGGCGCGCTTTCGGGGACCATTATGGACCAGAGCGGCGCCGCGGTGCCCAACGCGCAACTGAAACTCTACGCAGCGACCGGCGAAGTAGCCGCCACGGCGACCGCCGACGATCAGGGCAGGTACGTCTTCGGAGACGTGCCGCAGGGAAGCTACCGACTGGAGGCCGTGTCTCCCGGTTTCAACACCGCAGTGCTTCAGAATCTTTCGCTCGGAGGAGGGCAGCAGCAGCGGCAAGATTTGACTTTGCAGGTAGGCTCGGTGGCACAGACGGTGACGGTCAACGCGGAGCCCCAGCGGATTGAGACAGAGACGTCCGAGGTTTCGGAGGTGCGCACCGGCAACGTCGGGACGGGGAGCGAGTTGGGTGGCGGAGCGGTAAGCGGGCGACAATATACGCAGACGCTTGCTCTTTCCCCAGGCGCGATACCGAGATCCATCGACCAAGCGCGGCAGCAGATGGAGGCAGCGGCGCGAGGCGTGGAGCTCGGCGATCTGTTCGAATACAAGCTGAAGGACCGCGTGACGATTCGTAAAAATGAATCGGCGCTGGTGCCGATCGTGCAGACGCACGTCCAAGCCGAGAAAGTGTCGCTGTGGAACGCGTCGCTGGGTTCGTCACGGCCGCTGCGCGCTCTGTGGCTGACGAACACGAGCCCGTTGACGCTCGATGGGGGAAGCTTCAGCGTGTTGGAAGACGAGACGTTCGCGGGCGAGGGGCTGACAGATCCGATCAAACCGGGCGAGAAGCGGCTGATCTCCTACGCGAGCGATCTGGGAGTTCGCGTGGATTCCACCTCGGCAAACACGCCGGAGCGAGTGACGCGCGTGATGATCGCGCACGGACAGATGGTGCAGAGCAGCGAGCTGCACCAGGAAACCACGTATACCGTGCGCGACGACGACACCACGCCGCGCACGCTGGTGATCGAACATCCGCTGCGCGTGGGATGGACGCGGGCGGCGGACGGGCCGAAACCGGAGGAAACCACGTCCAGCGAATATCGCTTCCAATTGAGCCTGGAGCCGAAAACGACCCAGACGCTCGACGTGCGGGAATCGAGGCCGCTCTCGACCACGTACGCGCTGACGGATGTGACAGACGATCTGATCGCGATGTTCGTTCATCAGCGGTCGATCACACCGGCAGTACAGGCGGCACTCGAAAAAATCGTGACGCAGAAAAACCACGTGGCTGCGCTGCAGGAAGAGGTGGATAAGAGAAACACGCAGCGGCAGGGTATTTTTGACGACCAACAGAGGTTGCGCGAAAATTTGAAAGCGCTGAAGGGAAGCGCCGAAGAACGCGCGTTGACGGAGCGCTACGTGCAGCAGCTCAACGACGAAGAGACGAGACTGGCCACGCTACA
>JBOGNC010000318.1:0-4210 GCA_050747045.1 Candidatus Acidiferrales bacterium
TCGAAGAAAGACTTCGTGGCGAAGGCATCGGTACCGAAGTGATGAAAGCCGCCGAACAACATGCGCGCGACCGAAAGCTTATCGGAATTTACCTGTGGACCGAAAGCTGGCAGGCGCCGCTTTTCTACGCCAAGCTGGGCTACGAGCAATTCGTGGAATTCAAGAATTGTCCCCCGGGCCATAGTCGCTTCGGCTATCGCAAGTATCTGGTTTGATCCGCGTGGAGGTGGAATCTGCCCTAAAATAGGGCACTCATTGGCTTTTGTGCTGCCTTGACCCTGCCTTTCCGCCCGCGCTATGCTTTATTCAGATACTTGATGAAACAAACCGTCCGAATCACCGGAGGCGTCAACGAGTTCTTCGGTACACTCGATGAAAACCTCAGGCTTTTTGAGTCCACCCTCCGCGTCACCACGCACCTGAGCGACCGCGATCTGGAAATCGAGGGCGAACCTGCGCAGGTCGAACGCGCCGCGCGTATTGTTGGCGCTTACAACGATCGCATCCGCGAAGGAAACATTCCCGATAGCCAGGAAGTGAAGGCGCTTCTTCAGACCGCAGCCGACGAGCCGACCTCTTCTCTTCACGGCGCGTTTTCGCCCACTCGTTCGCGCTCCCTCGGCAAGCGCACTGTTTCGCCCAAGAGCGCCAATCAGAAGCGCTACATCGAAGCCCTTGAGAATTACGACATGGTGTTTGCCATTGGTCCCGGCGGCACGGGCAAAACCTACATCGCCGTCGCCATGGCCGTCGCCGCACTTCTCTCGAAGCAAGTGAATCGCATTATTCTCGCGCGCCCCGCCGTCGAAGCCGGCGAGCGCCTCGGCTTTCTTCCCGGCACGCTCCAGGAAAAAGTCGATCCCTACATGCGCCCGCTTTACGACGCGCTTCACGACCTGCTCGAAGCCGACAAACTCGAGCGTTTCCTGGAGAAAGATATTATCGAAGTTGCTCCGCTGGCCTTCATGCGCGGCCGCACGCTGAACGACTCGTTTGTTATTTTGGACGAAGCACAGAACACCACTAGCGAGCAAATGAAAATGTTTCTCACTCGCCTGGGCTTCGATTCCAAAGCCGTCATCACTGGTGACATCACTCAAATCGATCTTCCGGACACGCGCCGGTCGGGACTAATTGAGGCTATCGATGTGGTCGGCAAAATCGACGGCATCGCTCTCGTATATTTCGATGAGCACGACGTCGTCCGCCACAGCCTCGTACAGCGCATCATCAAAGCCTACGACGAATACGCGTCCGGCCACGGCTCCACGAACGGGTCGAACGCCGGGCAGCGCGGCTGAGCCGTGCCGCGCAGTCACAGCTTCTCGTTGCACGCGATGGGCGCGCCCCGTAGTATTCTCTCGACCAGATGAGCGATCGCTCTGAAATTGCAATCGACAACTGGGTCGCGCAAATACTCGCTGGCGATGCCCGCGCGATTTCTCGCGCCGTCACTCTGATTGAAAATCGCGCCAGCGGCTCTGAAGAACTTTTGAAATTGCTCTTTCCGCACACCGGTCGCGCGTTTCGCATCGGCATCACCGGCTCACCGGGGACCGGCAAAAGCACTCTCGTCGATCGTCTCGCTGCGCACTACCGCGCGTCGGGAAAAACCGTCGGCATCATCGCCGTCGATCCGTCCAGCCCGTTCACCGGCGGCGCGATTCTCGGGGACCGCATTCGCATGTTGCGCCATGCTCAGGACGAAGGGACCTTCATCCGCTCGATGGCCACTCGCGGCTTCCTCGGCGGCCTCGCGCAAGCGACCGGCGACGTATGCCTGTTGCTTGATGCTGCTGGCAAAGACGTGATCCTCGTCGAGACCGTCGGCGTGGGCCAGGGCGAAATTGAAGTGGTTCGTTTGGCCGATTGCACTCTCGTCGTTCTGACTCCGGGAATGGGCGACGACGTGCAAAACCTCAAAGCCGGGCTGATGGAAATTGGAGATATTTTCGTCATCAACAAGTCTGATCGCGAAGGCGCCGAGCAGTTCGAGCAGCAATTGCTCGCGATTGTGAGTCTGGTATCCGACCGCGATCACCGGCCGCCTCCTGTCGTTCGCACCGTTGCCACGCAAGATCAAGGCACCAGCGAATTGATCCGGCAGTTCGCCCAATTTCGCGAGCATCTTGAAAGCGATCCGGCGCGCGGCTCTCGCCAGCAAAGCTATTGGCGCGAATGGCTACTGCGTCTTCTGCAGGCGCGTTTGGCTGAACGGGCGCTTGCCAAAGGCCTCGGCGAAGCTGAGTTCGACCGCTTGGCTGCTGAAGTAGCCGCGCGGAAAATTGATCCCTACTCGGCCGTAAACGAAATGTTGTCTCGCGCCGGACTTTCGTGATTTCCGAAGTTGCATTCTCGGCGAAAGTTCGCAGCGAAAGTTCGCAGCAAACTTGACTGCGTTCCGCCGACTCCGTATTTTGTACGGGCCGCAATCATTTGGGCATTGCTTGAAATCTTTTGCGGTGCTCTAAGGACGGGCGTTTGAAACTCGGCGATCTCGAATTCCACATCATTTCTGACGGCCACGTACTGCTTGATGGCGGCGCTATGTTTGGCGTCGTTCCGCGGCCTCTGTGGGAGAAAAAATCCGCGCCCGACGCGCGGAATCGCATCACCCTGGCGATGAATTGCCTGCTGATTCGCGCGAGCGGCAAGCGCATCCTGGTCGAAACCGGCGCCGGCGCGAAGATGGAGCCCAAGCTCCGCGACATTTACGGCCTGGACGGTCCAAATCTTGCTGCAGGGTTGCAGAGATACGGCCTCCGACCTGAAGACATCGACGTCGTTATCAACACGCACCTTCACTTCGATCATTGCGGCGGCAACACTCGCGTCGAAAGCGGCGAAATCATTCCCGCATTTCCGAACGCGCGCTATTTCGTCCAGCGCGAAGAATTCGTTCATGCCATGAATCCCAACGAACGCGACCAAGCCAGCTACTTCCCCGAGAATTTCGAGCCGCTCGAAGGAGCCGGCGTCCTGTCGCTCGTGGAGGGGGAGGCGAAGATTGCGCCGGGAGTCGAAGTCGTCGTTGTTCCCGGGCACAACGCCAACATGCAGTGCGTCAAACTCAGCGGTGGCGGCAAGACCGCCTTTTTCTTCGCCGATCTGGTTCCCACCACCGCGCATCTTCCTCTGCCGTGGATCATGGGTTACGATCTCTATCCCGTCACCACGCTGGAGAACAAGAAGCGCTGGATTCCGCAAGTGGTCCAGGAAGGCTGGCTGGCGCTGTTTGCGCACGATCCGCGCGTCCCAGCTGCGTATCTCCGCGAGCGCGACGGCAAGTGGGAAGCCGAGCCGGTACAGATCGATTAGCTCGACGAGGATTATTGGCACAACCAGCTTCAGTATTTCGATCAGGGACGAGGAGCGTGAATGCCCAAGGCTAAAAGCTCGCGAGGGAAAAATCCGAACGGGAAAAACGCGAAGGGGAAGGGAACCGAGCGGATCGCGATCGGCATTATTGGCGGTAGTGGCCTCTACGGCATGGCCGGGCTCACCGACACCCGCGAGATTCGCGTGAAGACTCCCTTCGGCGATCCCTCGGACGCTATCGTCACCGGCACGCTCGAAGGCCGTCGCGTTGGGTTCCTCGCGCGCCATGGACGCGGCCATCGCATCTCGCCGAGCGAAATCAACTTTCGCGCCAATATCTACGCGTTGAAAACGCTGGGCGTGGAACGGATCATCTCCGTTAGCGCGGTGGGCTCGCTGCGCGACGACGTCGCCCCGCTCGATTTCGTCGTTCCCGACCAATTTTTCGACCGCACCCGCACGCGCATCTCCACTTTTTTCGGCGAAGGCATCGTCGCGCACATCAGCTTCGATAAGCCCACTTGCCCGCACCTTTCCGGGCAGCTCGCGGCGGCGTCCGAGCGCGCAGGCGTGAAAGTGCATCGCGGCGGCACCTACGTTTGCATGGAGGGCCCGCAATTCTCCACGCTGGCCGAATCGAACGCTTACCGGCAGATGCGTTTCGACATCATCGGGATGACCAACCTGACCGAAGCCAAGCTGGCGCGCGAAGCGGAAATTTGCTACGCCACTTTCGCGATGGTTACGGATTACGATTGCTGGCACCCGTCGCACGATGCGGTGACCGTGGACCAGATCATCTCGGTGCTCACCAAAAACACTGAAAACGTGCAGCGCGCCATTCGCGAAGCGGTCCGCGCGCTCGACGAATCGCGCCCGTGCAAGTGCGGCT
>JBOGNC010000319.1:0-4202 GCA_050747045.1 Candidatus Acidiferrales bacterium
GAATCGATCAAGCCCATTCGGCTGATGGGCGAAGACCTCACGCTGTATAAAGATTTCAGCGGCACATTCGGATTGGTTGACCGGCATTGCCCGCATCGCTCCGCGGATATGACGTACGGGGTCGTCGAAGAGTGCGGGGTACGCTGCAGCTATCACGGTTGGCGCTTCGATCAAGATGGGCGATGCACGGAGCAGCCCTACGAAGATTTGGCGCAGGCGGAGGCGCGCTACCGCGACAAGGTGCGCATCAAGGCGTATCCAGTGCAAGAGAGAGCCGGGCTGATCTGGGCGTATCTGGGACCGCAGCCCGCGCCGCTAGTGCCCAACTGGGAGCCGTTCACTTGGAAGAACGGCTTCGTGCAAATTGTGTTCGCGGATGTGCCCTGCAACTGGCTACAGTGCCAGGAAAATTCCGTCGATCCGCTGCATTTCGAGTGGATGCACATGAACTGGAGCGCGCGTCTGGCGGGCAAAGGCGAGTATTCGCCGCGGCATTTGAAATTGGCATTCGATGAGTTTGAGTACGGCATCGTTTACCGGCGCATTCGCGAAGGGATGAGCGAAGAGGATCCGCTGTGGAAAGTCGGCCGCGTGTGCCTGTGGCCGAATGCGCTCTTCACCGGCGACCATTTCGAGTGGCGGGCGCCGATTGATGACGAAAACACGCTGAGCGTTACGTGGTGCTTCAGCCGCGTGCCGCGCGAGCGCGAGCCGTACGTACAGGAAGGCATACCAGCGTGGCGCGGTCCGGTGCGCGATGCGGAAACGGGCCGGTGGATTTCCACGCACGTGATGAATCAGGATTTCATCGCGTGGATCGGCCAGGGAGCAGTCACCGACCGCACGCGCGAGCATCTGGGCTCCAGCGACGCGGGCATCATCATGATGCGGCAGCGATTTCTGAAAGATATCGAAGCGATCGCGCGCGGCGAAGACCCAAAAGCGACCATTCGCGATCCGGAAGTGAATCGCTGCGTCGAGCTGCCGATCGCGGATCGCAAGCGCCTCGTCGAAGGCGGTACGCTCGACGAAGTGCTGCGCAGCCCTGCCAGCGGCCGGCCAACCGCCGAGTACGTGTTTCAAGCGGGCCAGCCAACCGAAGTCCGCAAAGCCTATGCGGAAGCTATGGGCCTGGCGAAGTGATCGTCTCACGTGCAGATGGGCAAGTGCTTCGACACATTTGCCGTCGCGAATCGTTTTGTCGCACTCGCAGATCTTTTCCTATGAATATCCATGAATGAAGCTCAGACGTATTTGCGTATCGCCATGGAAGAAGCGTACGCACCGCCGGAACTGATTCAGCGCTGGAGGGCGCTGCTCGAAAAGGGCGCGAATCTCGATCCGGGCTTCGTGGGGCAATGGGGATATTTTCTGGGCGAGAGCCCTCGCGCGAAAGGAATCGTTTCGCGGCTGCAGGATTTGGACGAGCAGCGCATTCGCGACATGGACGATACCGGCATCGCGCACCAAGTCCTTTCGCTCACCAATCCGGGCGTGCAGGTTTTCGATGCTGACACCGGGACAGCGCTGGCTACATCGTTCAACGATCAGCTTGCCGAGGCGATTCGCAAGCGGCCGGACCGCTTTTCGGGATTAGCGGCCATCGCGCCGCAGAATCCAGCTGCCGCCGCGAAGGAACTGGAACGAGGCGTACGGAAGCTGGGGCTGAAGGGCGCGATCATCAATTCGCACACTCAGGGCCAGTATTTGGACGACCCGAAATTCTGGGAAATTTTTGCCGCGGCGGAATCGCTAGATGTGCCGATCTATTTGCACCCGAACACGCCTTCGGCGCGGATGTACGAACCGTTCGCGGAGTGGGGACTGGAAGGCGCGATTTACGGATTCGCAATCGAAACCAGCCTGCATTTGTTGCGCATCATTTTCGCGGGAGTGTTCGACCGGTTTCCGAAGCTGCGGCTGGTGATGGGGCATCTGGGCGAAGGACTGCCCTACTGGCTCTTCCGCATCGATTTTTTCCATGCCGCGAACGTGGCGACCGGTCGCTATCCCAAGGTGAAAAAGCTGCAGCAAAAACCGAGCGAGTACATCAAGGATAGCGTGTGGGTGACGACCAGCGGCATGGCCTGGGCACCACCCATTTTATATTGTCAGAACGTGCTGGGCACCGATCGCGTACTCTACGCGATGGATTATCCTTATCAGTTCGTACCCGCTGAAGTGCGCGTCACGGACGATTTGCCCATCAGCAACGCGGACAAGAAAAAACTATATCAATCGAACGCCGAAACGGTTTTCAAACTTTCCTCATAATCCGGCGAACCGGCCGTCGCGGAAACGCGCCGAATGTTCGGCCGTTTGCGGAATTTCGGGTGAGTGCATTTCGCGCTGCCACGGTTCCAGGGCTGCTGTGGCCACGTCTCCACGTTGACCCGCGGGATGGATCGCCCTGGGCGCGCCACGCGCCGTGTGAAGCTTCACACGGCCATTCCAGGAAAGTCCCTAGCCGGTTTTGGGGCTGCGTGGGGCTAACCACTCTTGGGCGGTGCCCATTTTTTCAGGAACTGAATAATGTCGGCAGGCGAAAGGCGCGAACTATCGTCGAACTCGCCGTTTTTCTGGCTGTAAATCACTTTGCCATTTGCATCGAGCACGGCGAGGCTGGGCACGCGCACGGATTGCCGCAGCGGGACGCCGTAGCGATCGGCAAGATCGAGGTTGTCGTGGCCGTCGCCGATATTTACGTGCACCACGTGGTAGTTGGCGTTGACCAGGAGCGCGAACTGCGGCGAATGGAAGGCAGCGTTGAGTACGTGGCAGTCGTAGCACCAGTTGCCGCCGAAGACGAGGATCACGCGCTTGCGATCTTTAGCAGCAGCGCGCAGCGCAGCAGCAATTTCCGCGCGGGCGTCTTTGGGCGGCGGGTAGAGATTAACGTCGGGTTTGGAAGGCTGCGGGAGCTGAAAAGAAGGATCGCGAGATGGGTCGTCCCGTTGCGTTTGCACAATGCGCCACGCACCGCCTTGTTGCATCCAGACTTGCGCCGCTTCCACGACGGCGGGTTGAAGGCCGGATTTCGTACGCAGCTTCATTTCGATGCGCAGCGTGAGAGCGGCGATATCGGGCTGAGGATGCTCGATTTGAAGCACTTTCGGATCGAAGTCGGTGAGCCCGTAGGATTCAAGCAACTGCCAGAAACGCGGCTCTTCGCTGGGATCGCGTGCAGTGCCCTGCGGAATCTGCGCGGTGGCGGGCGGATTCGCGGAATACAGGGACACGAGCGCGGCGCGATCGCGATTGACGATCGCAGCTTTCCATTGTTCCAAGGGTGCGAATGCGGCTCTTGAAGTACTGGCCGATTGTAGCGGCCCGCGGCCGGGCTGACGCGACCATGCGTACGTGGCTAGCGAGAACGAGAAGAAGAGCGCCAGTGCGAGAATGTAATCGATCCTCGCAAGCGTCGATCGGGTTTTATTTCGCAACGTAAGGCCTCCCGTTACGTCCGCCGGGGCTCCCTCGATTCTATCGTACGCAGGGATTTTCGCGATGGAAGGAACAGAGCGCATTGGACTAATGCGAAACCGCTGATACAATGCAGCGGATATGGCAGATTGGCGTCAGATTCAAGCACGAATCCGTAAGGCGAAGAACGGCCGGGATGCCTCGGCGAAGCTTTCCGAACTGTATCAGCGCACGCGCGATGCGATGGTGGCGTGGGAACTTGGCGCGATCGAAGAGAAAGCCGAGCACTCTGACGAAGCCATTAAGTGGTACACCATAGCGGCGCAGCGATTCCGTCGAGCCGACTGGAAGAAAAAGGCAGAAGAGGCGCTGACGCGGCTCGGCGCTCCCTTGCCCGCGGGACATTC
Organism: Candidatus Acidiferrales bacterium; assembly: GCA_050747045.1. Lineage (GTDB taxonomy): Bacteria > Acidobacteriota > Terriglobia > Acidiferrales > UBA7541 > Palsa-295. The sequence continues at coordinate 3,831 of JBOGNC010000319.1, forward strand.
AGAATCCGCGGGCGAGCGTGCGCCAGAAGAACACACGGAGCCCGCCACGGAACCGGAAGCGTCTAGCGTGGAGACCACCGACCCGGCCAGCGGAGACAAGCCCGAAGTCGAGCCCGACTACGAACCGCAATCGAAATTTTTCGGATCGGCGCACCTCGATCAACGGCGCGGGGAGCGCGTGTCCCCCGAAACGGGTGAAATATTGCCGCCAGATGTGCGCGTCGGCGCGCCCGCGCAACCAGCAGCCGCCACAGCCGGAGATGACGCGGCCAGAAGGAAACGTCGACGCGGCCGACGTGGCGGGCGAGGCCGTCGCCGCGGAGGCTCGGCCAGCCAGCCAGCACTTCCATCGCACTCGTTTGCGCCATCGCC
>JBOGNC010000320.1:0-4192 GCA_050747045.1 Candidatus Acidiferrales bacterium
GGCCTGCGGGCGTTTCCCTCGCCAAATTCCGATCCGTTTTGCACGGACAGTCCTTCCCAGCACCAGTGGCCGGCATCCGCTATTCGATATGCAGCGAATGTGCGGTAGCCCAAAGGATCATAGTAGCTGCCGATTAGCGGGACAACCTGCTCGGGCGGGGTGAGTTGGTCGGTAACGACAATTGCCTTGTCAAGGAACTGAACCTTGCGGTACATGTTGTTTCCCGAAAGGAAAGCCACGCTTGTGCCGCGCTGAATGAATTCCTCCACACGGCCAATCATTTCTTCCGACCAGTATTCTGAATGCGTGTTAAATATAATCAGGCGCGTTTGTGACGCATTGGGATCGAGAGCGAAATCGCGGTCGGAGATAACCGAATACGCAACCGCCTCTCTCTCTAGAAAACGGATCAGCGCCGCCTCTTCCCGCGCCAGGTGAGACGGGGCGCCGGACGGATCTCTGAGATCGCGGTGGACAGGGGCATTGGGACGCCGTTCGGGCAAAGGAACGGCCAATAGCCAGTGCCTTTCAGCGATCCGAATTTTGAGATTCAAATGGATCGCCAGGGAACGAATAAGCTTTAGTGGCTGCGGCGTCGAATGGTCCTTGTAATTCGAAAGGCCGCCAAAATCGTTGTAGGCATTCCAAGTGTTGGTAGAGGCTACGACAAGAACAGGCTGCGACGCACGGTCCCTCACGATCACGGCCATACACCACTGGCGGGAAGCGTCGTCTTGATGCTCGATATCCACCCGATAATATCCCGGCTCAAGAGAATTGGCCAGCAATACCGCCGAGGGCGCCCAGTCAAAACCGTGCCATCGATCCATGCTTCGCGATTGCGGCGAAGCCGAAGCATTGAGCTCCTTCACCAGCTCAAACTTTTCTTGTCCGCAACGGCTCCATCGAACGCGAACGGGCTTTGACGAATGAATCCGAATCGCGATTTCGCTATCCGCGAAGAAACTCGGAGCGTCCGTATAGGCAACCGGGTCAGGCAGCTTCACGCGGACGTGCCAGCGCCTGCGAGCGAAGAGTTGAACCCACTCCGCGCCCGCTATTCCGCCGAGCGCAATGGCGATCACGAGTGCCCACGCGACTACGTCAGCCATGCAGTTCTATCCATTCGCATTTGACCAGGCGCCAAATCGAAAATCCGCGCCGCCGCGTGAGATTTCCGCCAAGCCGCCCCGGGCAATTCACCGGAGATAGTGAACTCCGTCGCCATCGCCGCGAGACATATGTGTCTCCGCCATCATGAGCGAAAGATTCCCAATTCGGCGCGCCAGAGAACGTGAAACGATTAAGGGAAATTGGCTCGGCCGGCTGAGAAACCCGGCGTGCTTGTATGCTGCAATCCAGCGGCCATGAGACGCATTCGTCAACACAGCGTCAACTGCCTTGTCAGCCAAATAGGCCGTTGCAGCCCGAACGATGTGCGATGCTTCGTTTACGTCTCCGAAGGCATCCACGATTAGGCCGGGAGCAACATCGCCCAAATAAGATTGCAGACGGGATAGAGATTGCGTCATCACGACCGTCCAGCCGATTACCGTCCCTTGGCGCCGCACGATTAGCCGATGAAGGTCAGAGCGGCTAGGCGGAAACATGGGCTCGAGATGTGATCCATCCCGAACCACGCAAAACCCATATTGGGAACGGACGCGAAGCCAAAGCTCGTCGCCAATTCCTGAAAACGTGTTTACCTCCTCGACGGTCACATCCGAGGGCTGCCGCAACGAGGATCGGCCCCCATGATATAGGGCGGAGCCTCCGTGCAATATCTTTACAGCTATTCCGGACAAACCAGTCGAGCTGCCGATTTTGGCAACAAGAATCCGGCCTTTCTGACTCCGCATTTGAGGCAGCTTCCGCAGGAACGGTCCGCCACGAATTACGCGAAACAAGAAAGGTACGTCCTGAAGCTCCCAGCCGGCATGCCGCGCGATTCGGAACACATTGCCCTCGCGGCCGCTCCCGCCAAGCACGTACAAATGTTCGCACCGCTTCGTGGCGTCACGCAGTACGGAAACGCCCACCATGGCGTATTTCTTGTTAACGACGCCTTCCGAAATAGGATAGCCATAGGCCGCGCCGAGAAATGTCTCGCCTCGAAGCCACAAAAACTGCCATCGCAGAAGATAAGCGCCGCGTACGTCGCCTTCCTCATCGATTCCGACATAACGCTCGACCTGCATGGGGCATGGAATATCCCCATCGCGGCCGGCGTTCGGGGAGGAACTGAATTGGCCGTCAAATCCCGCTGCGCGGAGCCGGTCGTTGAAATTGTTGCAAGCTGGAACGAGATCCCCGGTCAGTGGAAAGAATTTGAGGGTTCGCTCCTTGCTCAACCGGCATCAGCCTTTCGCCAAAACGAATTGATGCTTCCGCAAACATTCTTCGGTCCGCGATATAGCGTTCCGCGAGATCATCTCCGGCTCATGATCACGGTTTGTGCGATCTTCATCAGGGGATCAGCACTTCCACGCGGCTCGATGCCGCCCTCACCAGACGCCGCACAATTGTCGCGGCGGCCACCTCAGGTGGCATTGCGGCTTCTCTGCCGAAAGCCACTTTGGATGGACCGTTCGTCAGATCCGTCTGCAACCTGGACGGCCGGACCAGCAGGACACTGATATTCGGATATTGCGCAGCGGCCACGCGCATCAGGCCCTCGGCGGCGCATTTCACGGCAACATAGTGCGGCCATTCCTGTGGCGTTGTCTCGACAAACACTGAAGAAATCAGAACTGCCCATCCAGAACTTTCCGCCAGCGCGGGGGAGAACACCGCCATAGGCGTACTTACCAGAGCAAGTGCTTCGCCAAAGTACGAGTTTATCCGAGTTACCGTCGAACCCTCCAGCCGCAGCGGCAAGAGCGGCGGACAAGCATTGCAAACCAGGAAATCCAACCGCCCGAAATCGGCTAGCACTTGCGCCCTCAATCGGTCGCACCATGCCAACTCAGACGCGTCTCCTCTTGCCAAAATCACTCTTCCAAGAGCGGTTTTTGAAGACTCCTGCAAATCACGGGCTTCCGATTCGCTGCTCTTAAAAACGGCAAAGACGTTGCATCCTTGAGATGCCAAAGCGGCCGCCAGCATGGATCCCAAACCTCTACTAGCCCCCGCGACAACCGCAACTCTGCCCTCTAGCGTGCTCGAAGAAGGAAGTATCTCGGCCAATTGCGCGAGAGACGCGGTTCGATTTCGGGGAATTACGAAGGCCTGGATTTCGCCGTTGGCTATCTGGCGTTCTCCCGCGCGGAGTTGCACTTCCGAGCAGAGCAGGCCAAAAGCATTGACTGACCTCACTTTCGTCTCATAGGAAAGCAGGGCAGTTTGCGCCGATTGAGGAGTTTGAAACGTCAGCACCAATTTGCGGAATAGCGCACGAAGCCCAGGCTGCTCCATCCCCACCGAGTAACTGCTCCAGAGCAGAGCCGAGGCCTGCAGCCTGCCGCAGGCGCGAGGATCAACGCCGAAGCGACGCAGTAAGTTTTCCAGAGCGATGTGGTCCGGCTGGTAGTTCCCCTGGGTCGTCGCACCTGGTTTCAAAGCTGTTTCATCAGCATCGAGCGCAATCTGGCGAAATTCCGGTTTGGCGGGATCCCACGTGGGCTCGATGCGTTCGCTCTCCGAGAATCCAAACTCCGCTTTGATCAGCGTCGCAGTGCCGTCGCATAATTTCGCGGAGGCCGTTGTGGCGGAGGGCTGGCTAACTATCAGCGAATAGTCCAAATCGAGAAACATGGGCCGTGGGAACTCCAGCCGGACGCTCGATAAGCCGGCCTTGGGCGCTGGTTGGATTCTTCCGAGGCAGGCCAGAGCGCCCATGATCCCGAAGACGACTTGTTGCCCGTAAGAAGTCCTTCGCGCATAGTCCGAGGACAAGTGCAGAGGATTGCGATCATGCGATGCGGCGCTAAAGAGCTCCAAATCCCCAAGGGTGAACCGAACTGTGGGCATATGGCCGTGATTCAAGGCAAGGAACCCAGGGCGGATACTTTCCGGCCGAAGCCTGGCTGGTTTTTCACTTTGGCGTGCCAACCCCCGCCGATCGCAAGCCGGCAAGCGCTATCGCGATTGACGCCCGTACGCTCGGCCCACGGCAATATACATTTCATTGTTTCCGGCCCGCCGCTTGGCCGGCCGCACCACGAATGTAAGCCCTAAAGGGGCGCCCAAGCGG
>JBOGNC010000321.1:0-4169 GCA_050747045.1 Candidatus Acidiferrales bacterium
TTTTGTCCTGTGTGGCGCTATTGCGCGCCGTTCCCGCATTGAACACATCCACGATCAGCGACGGCTCAAGCCCCGCCTTCACGCCCATGGCCATCGCTTCCGATGTAATCGCCATCGCCGTCGCCGAAAGTAAATTATTCAGGAGCTTCATGGTCTGCCCCTGCCCGGCCTGCGATCCGACCACGAAAATTTTGCCGAGTACTTCCAGCACCGGCTTCACCGTAGCCAGCACGTTTTCAGGACACGACAGCATTACCGCCAGTGTTCCCTTCTCCGCGCCTTTGATGCCTCCGCTCACCGGCGCGTCCGCCGCCGTGATTCCCTTCGGCGCAAGTCCTTCGGCAACCTGTTTGGCCACCGTCGCACCCGTCGTGGAAGTATCGATAAAAATCTTCACGCGCGTTCCATCCACCACCCCGTTCCGCCCCAGCGCCACGGCGTGCACGATCGGAGGCGTAGGCACGCTGGCAAACACGATCTCTGCAGCCGATCCCACTGCCGCCGGCGATTCCGCCCGCGTCGCGCCAAGTTTCACCAGCGGCTCCATCGCTGATTCCACCGGATCGTAGATCGTCACTTGATAACCGGCGTCAATCAGCCTGCGTACCATACGCGCGCCCATTTTCCCCACGCCAACAAATCCCAAACTCGGCTGCGCCATCGCTCTCCTTTCGGTTTCAGCTCGTGTCCGCACTCGCGGACCGACTCCGCATTATGCTCCTTTTGTTCCGCGTCTCACAATTGACGTTCGCTCGCCCTTGGTTCATCCTATCCCGGCCGCTGGAATCACAAACGCAAAGAGGCTCGCTTGCCCACCGAACCATTCGAAGTTTTCGCCGTTCGCTACGGCCATCTAGGCAATCGCCACCCGCACGAAAATTTCATCTCTGCCGATCCCCATGAGCTCGCCTCCGACCTCGATTACTTCGTCTGGGTGGCGCGCCGCAGCGATACTACGTTCGTTTTTGACACCGGCTTCGCCAACGAAGCAGCCATTCGCCGCCGCCGCGAATGGATTCGTCACCCCGTCGATTCGCTGCGTCTTGTCGGCGTCGATCCTGATCGCGTTGCCGATGTAATCGTCACTCATCTCCATTACGACCACGCCGGCAATCTCGATCGTTTCCCCAATGCGCGCTTCCATTTGCAGGATCGCGAGATGGCGTTCGCCACCGGCCGCTCCATGTGCCATCATGAGCTTCGCTCGCCCTTTGACCTGGAAAACGTTCTACAGATGGTTCGCCACGTCTATGCCGAGAAAACCGTCTTCCACGATGGCGACTACGAACTCGCACCCGGTCTTACGATGCATCGCGTCGGCGGGCATTCCGCGGGCCTGCAGAGCGCCCGCGTCTGGACGCGCCGCGGCTGGGTGGTCCTCGCCTCCGACGCCGCGCACCTCTACGACAACTTCGAAAAGCGCCGCCCGTTTCCCGTCGTCTACAATGTTGCCGAAATGCTCGACGGCTTCGACCTGCTTCTTCATCTCGCCGATTCTCCCGCGCACGTTATCCCTGGGCACGATCCACTCGTCATGCAGCGCTATCCACCTCCGTCGCCCGATCTCGCGGGCATCGCCATCCGCCTCGATGTTCCTCCATCAACTTAGAGTTGCGTCAATCGCAAAATCCGCAAGGCGCTGTTTGCCGTGCCCTTCTTTTTATCGGCTGCATACGATTGCCCTTGTGCCTCCTCCTCCTTGACGTAGAATATGCCCGCGCAAACGCGGTGCGCATCAGAGGCACACGGCCATGAAATTTGGCAGCTCGTTCTTAATGCAAGTCCCTCGGCCTTGGAATAACGAGTCCGAGCACAAAATGCTCTCGAACGCGCTCGATCAGGCCGAGCTCGTGGATCGTTGCGGATTCGACTACGTCTGGTCCACCGAACATCATTTCCTCGAGGAGTATTCGCACTCGTCCACGCCTGAACTTTTCCTCGCCGCCTGCTCGCAGCGCACTCGCAATGTTCGTCTCGGCCACGGAATCGTTCAAACGCCTCCCAACGTCAATCACCCTGCGCGCGTCGCCGAACGCATCGCCGCCCTCGATCTCATCAGCCACGGCCGCGTCGAATTCGGCACCGGATCCGGCGCCACCATAACCGAACTCGGCGGCTTCAACGTCGCCCAGCCAGACAAAAAAGCCGCCCAGCTCGAAGGCTTCCGCGTCGCCGTGCGCATGCTCGTCGAGGATCCCTTCACCGGTTTCGAAGGCCAGTACGTGAAAGTCCCGCCGCGCAACGTCGTTCCCAAACCACTGCAAAAGCCGCATCCGCCGCTGTGGATGGCCTGCTCTCGGCGCGAGTCGATTCTCGAAGCCGCGCGGCACGGCCTGGGTGCCCTTACTTTTTCATTCGTCAATCCAACCGAAGCGCGCCAATGGGTGCAGGATTATTACAACGTCATCGAAAACGAGTCCATTCCGCTCGGCTACGCCGTGAATCCGCATTTCGCCGTCGCCGCGCCTTTCCTTTGCCATCGCGACGAAAAACTTCTGCAAAAAGTCGCCGACGAGAACTATGGTTTCTTCCTCTACGCGCTCGGCCACTACAGCTTTTTCGGCGAGCATCGTCCTGGTAAGACCGACATTTGGGACCAGTACAAAAATCATCCCAATGGAGCGGCTTCCGCTCCAGAGGCGCTCGCCCAAACCTGCGTTGGCACTCCGGACATTCTGCGCCGCCGCCTTCGCGAATTTGAGGACGCTGGTATCGACCAAGTTTGCTCCATCGGTCAGGTCGCCAAAGTTCCGCACGAACTCTATTGCGCATCCGTGCAGTTGTTCGCCGACGAAATCCTCCCCGAATTTAAAGACCGGGAGCTAGCGAACGCCCGGCGCAATGCCGACCGTCGCGCTCGCATCTCCGAAAAAGCCATGGCCCGCAAGCCCAAAGAAGTTCCGGTTGAGGTGGACATCGCCATCCCCTCGGCCGGACGCCACTGATCCCAATTTCCGGCCCGACGGACGGGTTGTAATCGGTAGGAGATCCTGAACCCTCGGGATACCTTCGGCTGCTAGCTAATCGGCGCGGTTCCTGGCCTGCCCCTGAACTGGTTTTAGGCCATGAATCCTGCTATTCCCTCCTGATAGGTTTATTCGCATCTCAGGTATGCACCCGTTGTATCGCGCCGTCGTCGCTGTCTACACTGGCCCGGCAGTTGTTTTGAAGCCCAACGCGTTGGAGGAAGAATGAACAAGCTCGTCAAACGCATTATCCAGTACACGCTGATCCTACTGCTGGCCTCCGTCCTTCTGGTTCCTCAGGACGCTTTTGCTGAACCTCCAAGCCACGTGGTTTCTTCGGCCAACCTCCAGCGCGACATCGCTTCGGCCTCCGCTGCCCGTCAGCAAAATATCAAAGAAGTCGAAACTTTCCTCGCCAGGCCGGGAGCTCGCCAAGCGCTTGAATCAGCCAATATCGATTACCGCCAGGTAAAGGACGCTGTCCCCCAACTCAACAATCAAGAGCTGGCCAGGCTGGCGAAGATTTCGCAGAATGCTCAGAATCAATTTACGGCGGGGAGTTTGAGTGACCGCGATTTGATCTGGATTCTCATCGGCGTGGCAGTAATCATCCTCATCGTCGTTGCCACATAACTACAGCGTTGGCACGTAAACTATTTGCAACATTGGCGATCGGCGGGCGAAGCGTTTGTTCGCCCCGGTCGCCAGCGCGTAGCATCATAGAGGGAGCTTGCGCTATGATCGCACTGCCACGCTTGCTGCTTGCTTGCCGGGAGTTCGCGCCGCTACACTAGTCCTCCCAGCCCGCCTCAACTCTTCTTCCGGAGGAAGCATGAAGAAGCTGTCCAACCACGTGATCGACCTAGCGTTCGTGTTCTTGCTGTTTCTGCTTCTCGTGGTCCCGCAGGACGTCTTTGCCCAAAATCACGTCGTTTCTTCCGCCGAACTGCAGCGCGACGTTGCCGCCGCTTCTGCCGTTCGGCAACGAAACATCGCTCAGATCGAAGATCTGTTCGCGCTGCCGCAGGCCCGCCAGGCTCTCCAATCAGCGCACATTGATTACCGCCAGGTAACCCACGCCGTCTCGCAACTCACCGCCAAGGATTTGGCGCAACTGTCCTTGACGTCGGCGAAAGCCCAACGCCAGTTTGCGGCCGGACAGATGTCCAACCACGACCTGCTGCTGCTTATCGTCGCCGTTGC
>JBOGNC010000322.1:0-4075 GCA_050747045.1 Candidatus Acidiferrales bacterium
TTTCGAATCCGGCTGAGGAAGAAATCGCGCCGGGCGCTCCGGTCTTTAAGGAGGCGCACGCCATCGCGAACGGCCTCGCTGGCGGTCCGCGCCTCGGTGCCCTGAAGTTCTTTTTCTACGAGCCCTATCAGCGCTCGTGTCAACGAAATTCTCATACGCCGATTGTACCCTTGTGCCTGAAAATAGCAACATGGATGACTTCGAATGTCGGTCGAGAGCACGGAGACGTTCTGTTCCGTAAAAGCATGAGGCAGATACGGCGTCCACCACGACGGGTTGCTCTTGCAATTTGCAAGGGCAAAGAGTCCGCCTCCAGGCGCATCAACTGAGAGACGAAGTCAGCAGAAAGGAACACGGGACCGATCATTTCCTGTGGCAATCGGGCTCTTGATTTTTTCGGCACAGCGGCTTTCGATTTTAACACCCAGGGCATGAGCATTCTCTCCTCAATTCGCACAGTTCTGGGTTTTCTGCTCCGCCGCCGACGCGCCGAGCGGGAAATGGAGGAAGAACTTCGCTCGCACCTGCGACGCCGGATGGACGATCTGGAACGCCAGGGACTCTCCCGCAATGAAGCGGAACGCCAAGCGCGGATCGAGTTTGGCGGCTATCAACGCTACAAAGAAGAATGCCGCGAAGTCCTGGGAACACGCTTGCTCAACGAACTGATCGCGGACGTGCGCTATGGCCTGCGCCAATTACGCCGGAATCCCGGCTTTACTGCATTGGCGGTGCTGGCGCTGGGCTTAGGCCTTGGCGTCAACACGGGCATTTTCAGTCTTGCGGAAGGAGTCTTGTACCCGCCTTTTGCCGGCCATGATCCCTCTCACCTGGCCGCCGTTTACACGAGTGGACCAAACCGGTCCGGCTACGCTTCTTCATCTTACCCTGACTACGTTTATTATCGAGAGCACAGCCGCGCTTTTTCCGCCATAACCGCCTACGCCCGCATCCCGGTCGCCTGGACCCATAGCGGCACGACGGAGCTTCGCGGAGGAGGAGTCGTCTCCAGCAACTACTTCAATGTTGCCGGTGTGCAGCCGGTCCGCGGGCGGTTCTTTTTATCCTCGGAGAGCTACACGTCCGGCGAGACTCCAGTAGTGGTGGTGAGTTATCGCTTCTGGCGGGAGCAGATGAAATCGGCCCCGCGCCTCGCCAGACACGCGCTGATGCTCGATGGCAATGTGTTTACAGTGATCGGCGTAGCGCCTGAAGGCTTCGAAGGGATTCAACTTGACTGGGGACAGCCTCCGGATTTCTGGGTTCCTATTAACGTGGCGCCGATCTTACTCGATGACTCCAGCCTGCTGGCAAATGGGCAGGCCCGCTTCTGCCTGATGACCGGGCGGCTTCGCCCGAACGTGACCATCGCTGAGGCAGGAAGTGAAATCCGGCTGCTGGCTTCGCAGCTTGAACACGCCTACCCTCAAGCCGACAAGGCCAGGACGGCGCTCGTGATTCCGTTTGAACAGGGCCGCATCTGGCCGACGTGGCGGCAGAAGATCAAAACGACGCTGTGGGGCTTAGGTTTTTTTGCGGGGCTGGTTCTGCTCGTAGCCTGTGCCGACGTTGCCAACCTGCTACTCGCTCGAGGCGTGTCGCGCCAAAAGGAGCTTGGCGTACGGCTTGCGCTCGGAGCCAGCCGGACGCGGGTGATGCGTCAACTATTTACGGAGGGGCTGCTCGTTTCGTTGGCCGGAGCAGGCGCCGGAATAGTGCTGGCATACGCGATAGGCCGGTGGATAACCGGATTCCGAAGACTGTTCACAATACAGCTCGCGCTGCACCCTGCCGCATTAGACGGACGCGTGTTACTTTTCGCGTTCATCCTCGCCATCGCAACGGGTGTGGTTTTTAGCTTAGTGCCTGCGTTCCAAAGTTCACACGTCGATCTGAACGCTACGCTCAAGCAGTCTGGATTCCAGGCTTCGACCGGAGGACATCGCCAGCTGCGCCACGCCCTGGTGATTGCCGAAATCGCGCTGGCGTTTGTCGGAATAGCCGGGGCAGCAACGCTCCTGCACACTCTCGGGGCGCTCAATTCAACAAAGCTTGGGCTTGATCCCAGCCATGTCGTTACCGTGAGCACTGAGCTCGCCACGCGCCACTATACCCCGGACCAGAGCCTACGATTTTATTCGGGGCTGCTCGACAGGGCGAGTTCGTTACCGGGTGTACGTTCGGCTGCTCTGGTCAGCGATTTGCCGCTCACAACAATGCATTCTTTCACCTCGGTGCAGAAGCCCATCCATGGCGGCACGCAGCCAGGGGATTGGCAAAGCATCGAGGCCAACACAGTCTCCTCCGGGTACTTTCAAACATTTCGTACTCCATTCCTTCGTGGCCGCGACTTTAACGCGCAGGACACACCAAATACGCCTCCCGTGGTCATCATCAATCGGACCATGGCCCAAACCTTTTGGCCGGGCGAAAATCCCGTCGGAAAGCACCTGCTCATCAAGGGGAAGACCGCGGAAGTCGAGGTAATTGGAGTGACCGCGGACCTGAAACAGCACGATCTGTGGGAGGCCGCCGAGCCGCTTCTCTACGAGCCAGTCTCGCAGTCACCCGGGGTGTTTTACCATCTGCTGCTTCGGACGCGCGGAGATCCAATGGCGTTATTGCCGGCCGTCCGGCGGCAAGTGGGCGCATTGGACCCCCAGGTGCCGGTCTATGGAGCAGAAACCATGGAGCAAGTGGCCGCGGATTCGACAGCCGAGCCCCGCCTGGCAGCATTGTTGGTGAGCTCGTTTGGCACGCTAGTTCTAATTCTGGCAGTCGCGGGAATCTACGGCGTCATATCGTACTGGGTCACGCAACGAACACATGAGATCGGGATTCGCATGGCGCTGGGGGCGCAGAAGCCCGATGTGCTGAAGATGGTAACAGGGCAGGCATTCAAGCTGGCGCTGGCCGGCATCGTAATTGGGATCGCCGGCGCCCTCGCATTGACACGCTTCCTTTCGAGCCTGCTGTACGGGGTGAGACCTGACATGCTCCTTACTCTCGCGTCCATTTCGCTCGCTTTGATTGGCATTTCGCTGCTCGCCTGCTATATACCGGCCCGCCGTGCGGCGAAAGTGGACCCGATGGTGGCGCTGAGGCACGAATAGCGCAGCGATGAGTGACGAGCAGATAGCCACGGCACAATTTTTGTGCCGTCGCTTTTTGGGTAGCGCGGATCTCCGCCTTTGAGGTCCGCGGCTTGTCCTGAGATCAAACTATTTCCGCCTGCACATGAGGAGAACTAATGTCGCCCGAGATGACGACCGCGGATGGCCGAGCCAGGTCAAAGTTGAGAACGTGAACAACGTTCGGGCAGGAGCAGAGGACCGTCGGCGATTGAAGCGTTGCACCGCCGGATCGGGGACCGGTAATCTCGGTTAGAATGAACCGAGGATAGATGATGCCGAGAATCCTGCAAAAATCGCTTTGCATCGCAACCAGGACAGGAGCAGTGTTAGCGAGCGTTGGGTTGGCGATCCTCCTGGCGCCAGCGTGCGCACGGGCGCAGAACTCGAGTCTCGCGGCCACGCCGCCCATGGGCTGGAATACCTGGTATGCGTTCGGCTGTCAGGTCACAGAAGCTCAGGTCCGGGCCGCTGCTGATGCCATGGTATCAAACGGAATGAAGGCCGCCGGCTATAAGTATGTGAACCTGGATGACTGCTGGCAGGGCAAGCGCGACGCAAAGGGCTTTATTCACTCGAACCAGCGTTTTTCGGATATGCGGGGCTTGTCGCAGTATCTTCACGGCCGGGGATTCAAGTTCGGGATTTATTCTTCGCCCGGCCCCAAAACCTGCGGTGGATATGCGGGGAGTTACGGCCATGAGCAGCAAGATGCCGAAACCTACGCGAAATGGGGCGTGGATTTCGTCAAATACGACTGGTGCAGCGCTACCAAAGTATACAAACTCGGCCAACTCCAGGCAGCCTATGAAAAGATGCACCAGGCCATTCTGCGTGCGGGACGGCCCATGCTTTACAGCCTCTGCGAGTACGGGATGGAAGCGCCCTGGCTCTGGGGCCCGAGCGTGGGAGCGAATCTCTGGCGCACGACAGATGACGTGAGC
>JBOGNC010000323.1:0-4044 GCA_050747045.1 Candidatus Acidiferrales bacterium
ACCGGCGGGCTTCATGTGAATGCTGCAGATGCTGACGGAATAATTTTCTTCGAAGGCGGCGAAATAATCCACGCCGAGTGCGGGGCGCTTTTTGGCGACGAAGCCGTCACTCAGATCGTGAAGAACTGCCAATCCGCCGGGAAAGGCGTTTACAAATTCATTTATGGCGCCGCAGCCGCGCAACGCACCGTGTTGCGCTCGGCTACGGACCTGCTTCTCGACGCCATGCGCGAATTCGACGAAACGGAACGCGACTCGGTGAAAGATCATTTGGAGGATCATCTGGAGAAGGAGTCCACATGAGCGAAACACAAACCCTCACTGCGGCGCGCGCTCCCATGGTCTACTTCATCGACGATAGCGCCACCATGCGCGAAGTGATCAAGATCGCTTTTCGCAAAGAAAACATTCAAGTCACAACCTGCGCGGACGCCTTTTCCGCCCTGGAACAGTTCGAGGATTCTCCGCCCGACATCGTCATCACCGACGTGATCATGCCGGATCGCGATGGCTACGAAGTCTGCCAGTTCATCAAGCGGCACGACCGTTTCGGAAATACTCCCGTGATCTTGATGTCCGGCGTGGTGAATAAATCCGTCGCGGAAAAAGCGATGGCTGTGAAGGCTGATGAGTTGATCCGCAAACCTTTTCAGCCCCAGGATCTTATCGCTCGCGTAAAGAATCTTCTGAATCCGAGGTCGGCGGCCAACGGCAGCACTCGCGCCGCGGACGCCGGGGCTAGTGCCCGCGATTCCGCGCAGGTGCTTTCCGGCTTGTTCGCAGCGAATCCGGCTTTGGCCGCACCTCGCGTCTCCACTCCGCAAAGCGCTCCGGCTGCTACCGCGCCTGCTGCATCCCGCTCGGCCACACCAAGGCCAGCCGCTGCTGTTTCCTCTTCGCCATCCGTTGAAGTGCAAAGGCTGCGTGCCGAAGTGAACCGCCTGGAATTGCTGGTCAAAAAGCTCCGCGCTGAGCTTCACGCGGAGCACGAATACTGCGAAGCTCTTGAATCGCAACTGAAAACTATGCAGGAAACGTAGGGGCGTTGCCGTTATCCCGCGTGTCTCCGTTCTATGACCTTGTCCCGCCACTTGGCCCCATCGACGCTCCTTGGTTACTTTTGTGTAAGGCTTTGCCGCAACCCTCTTGATTCTGGCACGGGCAACCCCTACCCTGTCATCACCTCTCTGAGTCAGGCGGTTCACTGTATCTAGGCGCGGGTGTGTGGAGATTGCATGGGGCGCCGCAGCGAACAGCGCATCGTTATTGCTTTTCCCGTCGTGGTCCGTGGCTCGGACTCGCGCGGCTCTCCGTTCGTGGTCACTTCCGAAACGCATGATGTTAGTTGCACGGGTGCGTCTCTCCGCGGTCTGCAGGGAGTTGCCGAACCGGGCGCGAAAGTTGAAATCGAGAGCCAGAATCAGAAGGCGTGGTACCGCGTCCAGTGGGCCAGCGCCGCGAATCGCCGGAAGGAATGGCGCATTGGCGTGCGATGCCTGGAGCCGGGAAAGTATATCTGGGGTGTGCCGCCGAAAGAGTGGGAGCCGGACTCCTTCGATCTCCAGGCAGCGGACTCCCGACCATCTCCAGCGGCCAGCACCAATACTCCCGCAGTTCAGGGGCCGCCGAGAGAGCGCCGCAGGTTTGCGCGGCATGCTTGCCGGCTGGAAGCGCAAGTGATCGCCGAGGGCGCTTACGGCAAAGTGGAAGTGAAGGGCAAGATCACGGATATTTCCCTGGGCGGTTGCTACGTGGAGATGCTCGCGCCATTGCCGGAAGAAACACGGCTGGAGCTCGCGTTCAGCACTGGTCAAGCGCCGTTGCATTTGGCGGCGAAAGTGTGCACCGCGCAAGACGGCTTCGGCATGGGCCTGCTTTTCACCGGCATGAGCCCCGAAGAATTCGAAATCCTTCGGCAATTCGCCCCGCCAACGAAAGATGCGCGCAAGAACGCGACGCCGGGCGGGTACACCGCGCCGCACGCCGGAAGACCGCTGCAAACGCCCGCGCCGTCCGCTATTCAGGCGGCAGGTTCTGGGGTGCCGCGAAGTCCAGAACCCGTTCTGTCCGTCAATTCCGGCGCTCGCTTTGAACTGTATCAGACGCCCTCCGCATCCGAGATCGCGCCTCTGGATCTGCCCGAACCGGCGATCGCACTGGAAGCGCTGGTGCGGCTCTTGATGCGAAAAAACGTATTTTCGCTTTCCGAGCTTCTCGAAGAGCTGGACAAGTTGAAGGCTACGCACACTTGATCTCCGGACCCAGCGCGATCTTTCCGCGGCGCGGCGTCTCTGGCGCTGGAGCTTGCTTTTCGCCTGCCGGTGATGCCAGAATCGCCGCGTTCCTGCCTCGCATCTCTCGAAGGGCAAGGCTCACAGATATGGAGGTTCTACAATGAGACGAAGTACGGTGACCACCGCACTGGTCAGTGCGGCCGCTTTGTTGATGGCAGTTTCCCTCGCAAACAGTTCCCTTGCAGCCCCCGCCGTTCCCACCCGCAACCTGGAAATGACGACCGTTACCCACGTGCCCGCCATGCCGGCCGGTTCGCACGAACTTCGGATTTGGATTCCGCTTCCCTACACCGGAACGGACGCCTACCAAAAAGTTTCGCAGCTCAAAGTCGCAAGCCCGGTCCCCTATCACATCGACCGTGAGCCTGTATTTGGCGACCGCTACGCGTATGCGGTGGTTAAGCCGTCGCAAGCCGAGAAGCCTTTCGACATTCGCATTTCGTTTCACGTTGAGCGCTTCGAACATCGCGTCTTGTTGACGCCTTCGACGTCCGCGCCGTCCGTCCCGCACATGCAGTTGGCGCGCTACCTCCGTCCGGACAAAATGATTCCTCTGGACGGCCAGATCGGCCAGCTCTCCGCCGAACAAACTAAAGGCGCGCACGGGTCGATCGAGAAAGCGCACAAGATTTACGAGTACATTCTGGTGACCATGCATTACGACCATGCCGGAACCGGATGGGGCCACGGCGACGCCATATGGGCCTGCAATTCCAAGCATGGCAACTGCACCGATTTCCATTCGCTGTTTATCGGCATGGCGCGCGCCGCAGGCGTTCCGGCGCGGTTTCAAATCGGATTCGCTCTGCCCGCGAACGTGCACTCCGGCGCATTCACCAGCTACCATTGCTGGGCGGAGTTTTACGCCAAGGGCATCGGCTGGGTGCCGATCGACGCGGCGCTGGCTTCGCAACATCCATCGAAGGCAAAATACTATTTCGGGGCGATCGATGCGAGTCGCGTGATGTTCAGCATGGGCCGCGACATTCGCCTGGTCCCGCCGCAGAAGGGCGAGCCGCTGAACTACTTCGTGTATCCGTACGCCGAGCTGGACGGCAAGCCGTACGATGCGATAAGTCACGACGCGTCGTTTCGCGACGATTCGGTCGCGGCGCAGCCGGCCGTCTCGACTGGCAATTAGCAGGGCTCGCAGCCCGCATGCAGGGATCACCGCGGCTCAGCCTAGCCCATTGGCGCGCAGAAATGCTCGCGCTACTTGGCTGATGTCGCGGTGCTCTCCCACCACTTCGTAATTCATCTTCTGCATTTGCGCGTCGGAAATTTTTCCCGCCAACGCGGTGATCGCCGCCCGCATTTCCGGATGCCGCGCCAGCGTCTCGTCACGCACGACCGGCACCGCTTCATAGGGCGGAAAATAGTGCCTGTCGTCCTGGAGCACAGTCAAATCGCGCGCCGATAGCAATCCGTCGGTGGAGCTTCCCGCTACAAGATCTACTTCGTGATCGAGCAGCGCGCGATAGAGCAGTCCCAAGTCCAGAATTTTTGGCGGGCCGGCGAATTTCAGACCATAGGTGCGCACGAATCCCGCGTATCCGTCGGGACGGCCCATGAATTCGTAACCGAATCCCGCGCGCCATTGCGGCGTGTACTTCGCGGCCTCCGAAATTGTTGTGAGGTGAAGACGCCGGGCGTCCTGGCCGCGAATCACAATGGCGAACGTGTTGTTGAAGCCGAGCGAAGGAAGCACGGCCAGCTTAAATCGCTGCTGATACTCCCGCTGCACTTTCGA
>JBOGNC010000324.1:0-4012 GCA_050747045.1 Candidatus Acidiferrales bacterium
CCGATTGAGAAGCAGCTTACGTTTTCGCAGCGGGTCGTGGTTGCGAAACCCGCCCGGCTGATATTCGGGGATGTGGCAGTTAACCAGCCACGGCTCGCCCGTGCGAAAATCGGCGTAGGCCTCACGCAGCGATCCCTTCCCTTCGCGCAGGCTTTTCACCTCGGTGCCCACCAGCACCAGCCCGGCCTCCAGCTTGTCGAGCAGGTCGTAATTGTAGGACGCCGAGCGATTTTGAGCGACGATCAGCACTCCTTCGCGTTGCTTCTTATTGACCGCTGTTTTCACGTTTGCCCTATGATATCCGCCGCTCGCAATGGGCCGCAAGCTGCGTGGTAACGACGATTTCTGTCATTTTCCTCACTGAGCGCACTCTTTACACGCGTAACACGCGATTCTCCAAGGAACTGATCCCCTGATAACCAAAGATCATCGGCAACGATTGCGATTCCTTGCTGCATCCTATACCGGATGCTAGACTTCGTACGATTCAGCATGATCCCCGGAGGTCCTGTTTGCGCCGCCTAGCGTATCTGCCTATTCTGGCTATTGTCGCAGTTTTCCTGATCGGGTGTCCCAAGGGAAATCAAGACTTCGCCGCCGGGAAGAAAGCCGAGCAGTTGCAAGACTATGACACGGCGCTCGTTGATTACGACCGTGCGCTCCGCACCGATCCATCCAACGCGCAATACAAGATCCACGAATTACAGGCAAAGTTCGAGGACGGGCAATATCACCTGGAACAGGGACGCAACGACCTCAGCAAGGGCGATTTGCAAATGGCGCTCGCCGAATTCCAGCGCGCGGCGACCATCGATCCTTCGAACTCCGCGGCTAAGGATGAAGTGAACAAAACGCTTGAGTTGATCGCCGCTAAATCGGGCGCTACAGCGCCGAAGTTCGCTACGGCTCCCTCCGTGGACGCCGAGTTGTTGGCGGCTCCTCCAGAGCTGAAGCCGCTTTCGCGCGAGCCCATCAATTTCCGTGCCACCGAAGATGCTCGAACTGTGTTCGAAACCATTGGGAAACTCGCCGGCCTGAGCGTGCTCTTCGATCCGGACTTCGTTTCGCGTCGTATTTCCGTGGAGTTGCCGGGCGTTACCCTTGAACAGGCGCTCGATGCCGTCTCCCTTGAATCCAAGGCTTTCTGGAAACCGCTGGCCAGCACCGTGATTTTCGTCGCGCCAGATAATCCGCAGAAGCGGCGCGATCTGGAAGACGAGGAAGTCCGTACATTCTATCTCGCGAATTCCCTCACTCCACAGGATCTGACGGAAGTCGTCACCGGCCTCCGGCAGCTGCTCGATTTGCGCCGCGTCACACAGGTGAACGCAGACAATGCCATCGTGGTGCGCGATACGCCGGATAAATTGATTCTCGCCGCCAAAATCATTCACAGTATCGACCACCCTCGCCCTGAAGTCCTGATCCGTTTTGAGGTGCTGTCGGCAAGCCTCGATCACTTGCGCGATCTCGGCGTGCTTCCCGGCCAGAGTGCCTCGATCGCCTTCACGCCGCTCACGGCCAACCAGCCAAACGGCAGCAGCACTTCCAGCAGTTCATCCACAAGTACCTCGCCCGGGCAGATCACTCTCGGTAATCTAAAAAATATTTCGCTTAGTGACTATAGCGCCACGCTTCCCGGCGCCACTGCCAATGCAATTCTCACGGACAACAAGACGCACATTATCCAGGATCCGGAGATTCGAATCACCGACGGCGAAAAAGCTTCGCTTAAGATCGGTGAAAGGGTTCCGATCGCAACCGGCAGCTTCCAGGCAGGCGTCGGAGTCGGGGTGGGCGGCGGCGCCGGCGTGGTCAATCCTCTGGTCAACACGCAATTTACATATCTCGACGTTGGCGTGAATATCGACGTCACTCCACGCGTGCACCCGGACGGCGATGTCAGCCTTACGCTCTCGCTCGAAGTATCTTCCGTAACCGGGGAAAGCACGATTGGTGGAATTCAGCAACCGATCATTGGCCAAAACAAGATCGGCCCGGACCAAATTCGTTTGAGGCCAGGCGAAGTCAGTGTCCTAGGCGGCCTTTTTCAAACCACGAAAACGAATACCGTCAACGGCATTCCCGGACTCGCTAAGCTGCCTTTCTTTAAGTACCTGTTCTCCGACAACCGAACGGAAGTGCAGACCAACGACATCTTACTGGTAATCACTCCGCACGTGCTGCGCATGCCTTCGATTACGACGGCCGATTTGCGTCCATTGGCAGCCGGAACCGATACTAACGTCCACGTCTATTACAAAGACGAAGAGCCGCAGGACGGCGGCACGACTTCAGCGCTCGGCCCGAGTTCCACTACGCCTCCGACTACTCCTACTCCATCGCCGGCCGCAGCGCAGACTCCCGCGGCCCAGCTTCAATTCACGCCATCTTCGGCCACCATCAAGCCGGGCGCGAGAATTACCTTGGGGTTGAACGTCGCCAACGTGAACGATCTCTACTCGATTCCGCTGCTGATTCACTACAATCCCGCCGTCATCCAGGTGGAGGACGTGACCAATGGAGGATTCCTCTCCGGCGGCACGCAGGAAGTGGCCGTGGTGCAGCGCGTCGATGCCCAACATGGAGAAGTCATCGTTTCCGCCACGCGCCAGCCGAATACGCCCGGCGTCAACGGTTCGGGCACGCTGCTGGGGTTGGTTATTCGCGCCGTCGCCCCGGGCACATCTCCGATTCAGATCCTGCAGGTGAACGCGCGCAATTCCCAGCAGCAGACGATTCCAATGGTCTCCGGCGAAGCCACTATTAACGTGCGGTGAGGAAGTGATGAAAGAGCGAGGCGCCGCAAAAATGATCGTGCGCGAAACGGGGCAGCTGGCGCGTCCCATCCCCCGTTTGCGCCGGCGCAGCTCCGGCGCGTCCCAGTCCGGCATGACGCTGCTCGAGCTGATCATCGCCTGCGGAATTCTGGTGGTGCTTGCCACCGTCTCCATTCCGCTCGCGCGAGTCATGCTGATCAGCCGCAAAGAACATGAGCTCCGCGCCGATCTCCTTGATATCCGCACCGCCATCGACCGCTACAAAGACGACGCGGACAAAAATTTAATTCAAGTGCAGGCCGGAACTGAAGGCTATCCACCCGATCTGCAGACGCTGGTCGATGGTGTGCAGCTCACCGGAGCTCAGGATCAGAAAGTCCGTTATCTGCGCAAGATTCCCCTTGACCCTTTCACCGGCGATACCAATTGGGGCTTGCGCTCCGCGCAAGACGATTCGGATTCCACACAGTGGGGCGGGCAGGACGTCTTTGATGTTTACAGCCGCGCGCAAGGTAGCGCGCTTGATGGAACGAAATATTCGGACTGGTAGCTTGATTTCTGCTCGCGAGCGATAATAGGTGTTGTATGCGAATGCGAACTTTGACAAATAAACTGCGAATTCGGACCCCGGGCTGGCTGCGTAAAAGCCGCGGCTTCACTCTGCTGGAACTGATGATCGTGGTCTCAATCATCGTGATTCTGGCGACGTTGGCAGCCGGGCGCTACCAACGATCGCTTGAGCTCGCGCGGCAGGCAGCGCAGAAGAAGGATCTCGCTGTCATGAACAACGCGATCCAGCAATATACCGAAGACAAGGGCCAGTCTCCTAATTCGCTCGACGATCTCAAAACCGCCGGCTACATCGGCGAGATTCCAGTGGACCCCGTAACTCATCGGCAGGATTGGGCCACCGATCCTTGCGACGAGCTTTTCAGCGCCGATCAAACTTCCAGCGAAGGAATTTGCGACGTGCACGCCGGCAACGATCAGGGATCTTCAACCGACAATCAAGACGAAGGTTCCGACTGACGCCCCCAACGGGCGGCAATTCGCATGGCTCCGGGATAGGTTTGACGCCCTCTTCTCCATCCGCTATTATCTCTACGCGGGGTGGAGCAGCCTGGTAGCTCGTCGGGCTCATAACCCGGAGGTCGTTGGTTCAAATCCAACCCCCGCAACCAAGCTTCCTCATTACAACTGGAGGCAGGACGCCGCTGGCCCTCACGGCCGAG